>JBKJJL010000070.1:0-5881 GCA_046597875.1 Fimbriimonadaceae bacterium
TACACCTCGAGAAGACATCTCGGGACACGCTCTGCTTGAAAAGTTTGAACCCGCACTGGGTGTCCTGGATTCCCGGGACCGCCATCGCCTGGATAAGTTTATTCGCCAAACGGCCGAGCATCTCGCGGTAGAGGGGTTGCCGGATTTCCAGCTGGCTGTCTCTCATCGGACGTGAGCCGATCGCAATGTCTGCACTCTCCATCGCAGGCCAAAGTTTCTCGATCTCCTCGATCGGAGCAGCAAGGTCGGCGTCGGAAAAGAGTAGGTATTCGCCTTCAACTTCTACCATTCCTCGACGAACAACGAATCCCTTACCCCGATTTGGCACTGATTCGATCAAGCTGAATCTCGCGTCCGACATTGCGAATGCACGAACAAGTTCGTTCGTCCGGTCTTTGCTGCCATCGCTTATCACGGTTACCGACCAGGTGTAATCGACACCCGAGAAGTACTCGCGAACCCGCTCCAGTGTCGGCTGAATTCGAACTTCTTCGTTATATGCGGGAATGATCACCGCGAGTCGTGGCTTTACCAAGCAGGGATGATTCTACCGGCGTGTCGCAATCTGCCATAATTCCTAAGGCGCGGAGTGGTGTCCGAGTGGTCGAAGGAGCGCGATTGGAAATCGTGTACTCGGTGAAAGTCGGGTCGTGGGTTCGAATCCCACCTACTCCGCCAGATTTCATAAAGCCTCCATTTCACTCAAGTGGAGGCTCTTCTAATCCAGTTCGGTCCCGTTCACGGAGAGGACGAACTTGAACCCGAGCATGTCCGCGGCTCGGCGGCACATGACCATTCGGCTCAGGAAGATTTCGAAGTACTCCATCACCGAGGCGTAGCTCGTATCGATATTCAACGTCAGGGCGATCGTGCGTTTATCGGCATCGGTTTCGACCCGACTCTTTTGCACCGCGTAGTTCACCCGGTCGTGAATATCGAATGTCTCCAAAATTGGGTTTTGAACCCGGCTGAAGTGAACATCGCTCTTATCCGCGATGATTAATGCCGCAGACATCGCGCTGATCGGAGTTCCCGCCAACTCCTCATGATTCCCGATTGCGCCGAGGACCGGAGCGATTTCCTCCGGGCTCATCCCCATCTCGTTTAGGATCGTAAAGGCGATGTTCGCTCCGGAGACGGGGTGCCCGATTCGGTTGATCACGTTGCCGATATCGTGCATGTAGGCTGCGATCTGGCCCAGTTCAACCTCGCGAGGTGGACTCCCCGCGTTCTCCAAAATGTATCGTGTGATGCTGCTCACGACCCCCGCATGCCGGTGGCCATGCTCGGTATAGCCCATCGCCTTCATCACTTCGTTTGCGCCGTCAATAAGGCGTTTCACCTTGGTGTGCGCCTTGACATCCTTCAAGGAGATCTGCCTGACCGACTCGACGAGGGGCTGAGATTGCATTGCTTATGATCCTTTTCGAGCTTTCCGAGCCCGTTCGATGGCTTCTTCGGAAACCGCCTTTTCAAACGAGCGAAAACCGGCGAGCTTGAACCCGTGCCTCGTGGCGAGGCGCTGGGTTTCGTTCACTTGTTCCACGCTAACATCCTTACCCAGCGTGAAACTTTCGGGGCGATCATCCAGCGCCAGCATGATCGTCTCACTCATGCACGCATATGCGGTTTTGGGTGGGAATCCGAAATCAAAGTTGAACTTAACGTCGCCGGGAACGGCGACAACCCCGCCTTCGATCACGAGGACATCCGGCCGTTCCTTCATGACGCGAACGCTAACATCTCGTGGTCTCGCGACGTCACAAACGATTGCTCCTGGTTTCAGATGGCTTGGCTGGATGACTTCCGAATCTGCAGAGGTAACCGTGATGATCACGTCTGCTTCCTTGAGTCGCTCCAAGTCGGTCGTCGCTTCCGAGCCCGGAATTTCTGCCTGCAACGTTTCCGTTCGAGCCAGATCTCGACCCACCAACAGCGTACGGGCGAACTGGGGCGCCAGCACTTTCGCGCACGTTTTCCCGATTGAGCCCGTCGCACCCACCACCGCCAAAGTAGCAGAGGCTGGGTCCACTCCGACCTCGCAGCAGGCCTTCAAGGTCCCTTCAATCGCGGTCGCGACGGTGTAGCTGTTTCCCGTCGTCACCGCAATCGGCGAGGACTTCGCGACCGTAATTCCTCCGTCCCCGACGACACTCGTAAAGGCCCCTAATCCAATAATCTGCGCGCCCAGATCTCGCCCCATGTCGGCACACTGGAGGATGCGTTTGTAGGCCAAATCAACGTCGTCGAGCATCTGGCGCGGGGTTAGGGGGCAACCAATGAACCAGCCTTCAGTTTCGGCACCGGTAATGGACCTAATCCCCGTTACATGGCTCGCAATAACCGGCGACTTTCGCTTCAAAAAAGCTTCGAGCGCGAAGTCCGGAAAGTATTTCGCGACCGGATATTGGCGCGCAAGATCCTTCGGCTTAAGGGGATGGATGATAAACGCGAATTTCGTCACGGTGAAGTTTCAAATCCAAGGAACTGTACCACGGACGCTCATCGCATCGGCAAAACCAGCATTGGTTTTGGCTCAAACCCAACTGGTGGTTCTTCCCAAAGGCCGTCTTCCTTGAGCAAGCTAACCAGTTCTTCCACCCCGCGTTCCTGCGGAATGTTGTTCTTCACGACGTCTCGCTTTCGATAAAGCGTGATCTTCCCGCCCGCCGCGCCGACGTAGCCGTAGTCCGCGTCGGCCATCTCGCCGGGGCCGTTCACAATGCAACCCATGACGGCGATATCGAGCCCAACCAGGTGCTTCGTCGCTTCTCGTACTTGATGCAACACCGTTGGGAGATTGAACTTCGTGCGTCCGCAACTTGGGCAGGCGATGTACTCAACCTTCGTCTTCCGAAGGCCGAGCGATTGGAGGATGTCGTAACAAACGGGAATCTCGTTGATAGGGTCTTCGCTCAGGGAAACGCGGATCGTGTCGCCGATGCCTTCCATGAGGAGCGTGGCAATGCCGGCCGTGGACTTAATGCGCGCGTAATCGCCGTCTCCCGCTTCCGTTACGCCAAGGTGAAGCGGATAGTCCATGCCTTCTTCGTCCATCCGTTGGACGAGAAGTCGGTTCGCGGTAACCATCACCTGCACTCGGCTGGCCTTCGCGGATATGTTCAGGTTTCGATAATCATACTTCTCGCAAAGTTTGAGATACTCGATTGCGCTCTCGACCATTCCTTTCGGCGTGTCGCCGTACGTGACGAGAATCCGCTCGCTCAGGGAACCGTGATTCACGCCGATTCGCATCGCACAATCGTGCTTTTTACAAGCCTCTATAACCGGGACGAAACTGTCCTCAATCGCGGCAATTTCCAAAGCCGCTTCGTCGGGACGGTAGGCGAGTTCTTCGCGCAGCCGGTCAATTTCATCTTCCTCGCGGCCCCTTAAATCGACCGAAACTTGATTCTCGACCGACTTTGCCCGGGTGCCATGCCGCTTGAATACGAACAACCCCGGATTCACCCGCACTTCGTCGACCCACTTGGCGGCCTCAACTGCGATATCCGTGCCCTGGTGATGCACGTCGGCGGTGAGAGGAACGGCCCGATATTGCTCGATCACCTTCGCCCGGATTTCTTCCAAGCATTGGGCCTCGCCCAAGGAGGGTGTCGTCACGCGGACGAGTTCACATCCCGCCTTGTGAAGCGCAATGATCTGCTCGACGCAAGCGTCGATATTCCGCGTTTCCTCGGTGATCATGGACTGCACGAGGATCGGGTGCCCGCCACCCATCCAAACGCTGCCCACCTTCACCGCCCGAGTCTTCCGCCGCGGATACGTTATTTCGAGATTCATGCTCATTGATTCTACGCTTAGACAAGCAAAGAGATTGAACCCGGTTTTACGGTTTTCTTACCGAGGCCGCCTTGATAATCAGCCGGTGCGGGTAATGATGAGTTGCCCTTCTTTTGGCATCGATGCTCCAGTTGAGCCTGCAGGTATCCGCATACGCGATAGAAACGTAAGTGAGATCACTTTCGCCTTTGCCACCTAGTCATGAATCCGGATGCGCATTCCCATAGTCGCTCACATGAGCTCTGACTAGGGCTTCAACATCAGCCTGGATTCCTGAAACCTGTGCGGAGTCAGGAAGCCAAACGGCGATGCAAGTTCCTTCTTGGAGCAGGATGCCATCGGGAAAGGAGCGGGCCTTGGTTAACACAGACCACTTCAAATGGCTATTGCTTTGCGGAGTAACGATCTGGAGACCCTCCGCCGACAGCGTGACCACCACTACTTCGTTGAACCAAGGAGACTCCGAGAATTCGCGTCGAAGACGCCAATAGTCGATTCTGTGGGCATTGAGCATGAGAATGATCAACGCCAGAAAGAAGAGCGACACCCCCAACGCCCTGACGAAGGTGACCCCGGCCAAGATGAGCAAGAGGATCGTCAGAAAAGTCTTGACGGCAACCACCAGAACGCGGGCGCGACTTCGTCTTCGAATCCTCTGGGTCGCCTGGAGAAGGTATCCCCAGTCATACCGGTAACGGAACTCTACCTTTGCCCCCATACTTTGCACCTCAACATGATTCTGAACCTTCTGTGCCGCCCATGCACACTTCCGACCGTCACAGCGCGCGTGGATACGTTATGTCGAGATTCATGCTCATGCAATTCTACGCCCTTACCAGGTGTTGTGATTGAACCCGTTTTCCGACAATTCCCCTATGCGACTGCCGCTTTGGTGTCTTCTTGCCTTGTTGAGCACGCTTGCCGGTGCCCAAGTCCATGTGTGGACGAAGCGAATGGGCACAGGCATCCGCGAGAAAGCGAAGTTCATGCAAATGTTCACGGACGACGTAGCGTTGTGCGCCTTGGAGTCCGATGGACAGGTTGTTCTCGTCCGATTTAACTTTTCCACGGGCGAAAAGATCTGGACTAAAACCCTAGGTCCAGGCGAGGTTGCGGGCATGGTTTGCGACTCACGCTCCGATTGCTACTTGGTGTGCAATGGGCCATCCGGGGTCGCCCGCTTGTTCAGAATCAAGAACTTAGACGGGTCGATTATCTGGCAAAGGCCAGTCCTTAGTGACGGATTAGGTAGCTCCAGTCGCGCAGTCCAACTGACGAAGGACTATTATGAACCTTCCATCATCCTTGCGGGAGAGCGGGATGGTCAAGCAGTGATCGCCCGTTACGACATCTATTCAAACGAACAGTATTTGGTGAACGTCTCGGGGAAGTCAGTGACGGCCGTCGCCAGCAACTCCTTTTACACATCGGTAGGCGATGGAAGGGCGTATGCCGGCCAACTTTACGGCGGCGTCTTGCAGTCCGAAATAGAGGTGACTCCCTCCGGCAGATTTGTTGAGCAGTGCGAGGTATCAAGTCGGAACGGCGACACACTGCGAGTGGCAATAATCTCCCGGGATTCAAATGGCAGACAGTTCCTTGATGTCCGGACTCCTTTTTGCGACTCCAGCGATTGGGATGTTTACGGAACTCATCTCATTCCATCTGGATTTGCAGCAACGATTTTTCACGACAGCGGTGTTAGACACTCAATGTATTCAGAAACTGTGCCGCTCCAGATTAAGTCTTCCACGGGGACCGTCCAGTCGCAACTCGTTAGTTTAAAACCCAACATAGGACCCGGCTATTATGAAGTGACCAACGTCCCTTACTTTCAGCACGAAGGAGGATTGGCATCGGTTTGGCTTGCTGGCACGAAACGGGACATTGCAGTGCCGAGTACCGGCTTCCACCAAGACGGAGGCCTCGGTCAAGAGGACATTCCGGTGTCGGGATCCTTGGAACACTTCCTGGTGACCACGGTAACCGGTCCGAACTCATCCCAGGCACGGTTGATGCGGATCCATTTCATCAATTCCTTTTCGTACCCAAGCGTTATCGGGGGAAGCACATGCGT
>JBKJJL010000076.1:0-3534 GCA_046597875.1 Fimbriimonadaceae bacterium
CAAAAGTGCTCCGCCGCCAGCCGGGCCTACCTACCAAGTTGTAAGGCCGATGCGATCAAGGAGAAGTTGGTCGCTGATGTGAAGGGACTGAGAATGGGCAGCGTCGAAGATTTCTCGAATTTCGTGAACGCGGTTATCGACGAGAAGAGCTTTAACAACATCGCGGGATATATTGATAAGGCAAAAGCCGATCCTTCGGTGCGCATCCTAGCGGGCGGCAGTTACGACAAGTCCGTCGGCTACTTCGTCGAGCCGACGATCATCGAAGTCTCGGATCCCAAGTGGCTCACGATGTGTGAGGAAATCTTCGGCCCGGTGCTTACGGTGTACACGTTTGATTGCGAGAAGTTTGAGGAGACGATGGATCTGGTTGACTCGACGTCACCCTACGCGCTCACCGGCGCTATCATTGCTAAGGATCGCGCGATTGTCGAACAAGCCACTTGGCGACTTCGAAATGCCGCCGGAAACTTCTACATCAACGACAAGCCCACGGGGGCGGTGGTTGGACAACAACCCTTCGGTGGCGCGCGTGCGAGCGGTACGAATGACAAGGCAGGCTCGAACCTTAACATGTTCCGTTGGCTCAGTGCCCGAACCATAAAAGAGACCTACAACCCGCCGACGGACTATCGATATCCCTTCCTCGCCGAGCCCTAGCCCAAATCTGTAGAATGCAAGATCCACCGACGAAGGAAGCAGAACGCGCGCTTGCGGCAAAGCAGATGCTGGGGTGCTTTCCATGGATTCTTGCCGGTGTCTGCGCGGCGGCCCTCTTTGGGGCGTACTCCGTCAGATCGCTCGAAGTTGGTCTTCAGCGCAGGCAGGCCAGGCAGTTTATCAAATGGCTGGGCAAACTGGAATCTGAGAAAGCTGGTCAATCCGAGGTTCGGCGCTACTTCGACGAGCCATCCCAAGAGCCCGACCAAGATCTGTTCCATTATTCGCCCCGCCCCGGTGACACGTGGGGCATTCTCATCACGTACAAGGCCGGGCGGGTGGACACCATACGAATAGATGGGAAGACGGCTGCCGAAACCGAGGCGATCTATCCTGAAAACAAATAAAAGCTAAACTGCGCCATGGTCTCCCGCAGGGAAGTACTCGCCACCGCAGCCTCCTTGGTCGCTTTTCGAAACGACGCGCTTAAACTGGTGGATAAGATCGCCCACTGCGAGGGTGCGCCTGATGACGAAGATTTTTGGATGCAGATCCGCCAGGCCTTCACGATGGACCCCAACTTCGTTAACTTTAACAACGGAGGATGCTCTCCGTCGCCGCGCATTGTTCAGGACGCGTTGAGACGACAGATCGAGTATGCCAACCAGGCCCCCAGCTACTACATGTGGCAACACTTGGAGCCCGAAATCGAAAATGTGAGAAGGCGGCTGGCAAAGCTTTTCGGCGTCGATACCGAAGAAATCGCGATCACCCGAAACGCCAGCGAAGCCCTCGAAATCTGCCTTCTCGGATTCGATCTCAAACCCGGTGACGAAGTCCTTACGACGAACCTCGACTATCCGCGCATGATCACGACGATCCAGCAAAGGGAACGCCGAGACGGGATCAAGATGGTGCAAGTCGCACTTCCTCCAGTTCCGCCTGCCAACACGAGCACAACCGATTGGCTTGCCAAGCCGTTCGAGCAGGCTATCACCCCGAGAACGAAGCTCATCCTCGCCTCTCACGTGTCGTTCATGAACGGGCAAATCTTCCCTATTAAAGCGATCGCCGCAATCTCCAAGAAGCACAACATTCCCCTGATCGTCGATGGGGCGCACGCGTTTGTCCAGTTCCCATTCCAACAGAGCGATCTGGACTGCGAATACTATGGCGTCTCGCTGCATAAGTGGCTCATGGCCCCCGTTGGTACAGGAATGCTGTACGTAAAGAAGGAACGAATCAAGGGCCTTTGGCCAATGATGGCGGCGGTCGATTCGCAAGACAACGATATCCGGAAGTTTGAAGAAATTGGCACCCATCCCGCCGCGAACCACAACGCGATCGGGGAGGCGCTCACCTTTCACGAAATGCTTGGCGGCGAGCGAAAGGCCGCGCGACTTCGATATCTCAGGGCACGCTGGACCGACCGAATCAAGGATCAACCCAACGTGCGATTTTCTACGAGCCTGCTTCCCGAGCATTCATGCGCCTTGACGACCGTCGGCATTCGAGGAGTTGCGACCGGCGATTTGCATACATGGCTTCATCAAAAGCATGGAATCTACACGACGTCCATCGGAACCCCCGGCGTCGACCCAAACGGCCCCCTGCTCATTGATGGCATTCGAGTGAGCCCAAACGTTTACTCTACGATCAGCGAGATCGACCGATTCGGAGATGCGATGGTTCAGGCGGTTTCCAAGGGAATCGGCTGACCCGCGGCAAAAGAATTCTTAAAAACCTGGTAATCGCCCCGGCCCTGATGGGCAAAAGTGGTTAATAATAGAAGGATGTTCACTGGGTTAATTTTTACTGCGTTGGCCATGCTTCCTGCACCTGAAATCGTCGTTCATCGGATTGGTTCAGGCTATCAGATGAAACTTGGAAGCGGGGAATCCTTCCGCACCACCAAGGTCGCCATCAAGAATCGGAAGACCCAAAGGCTCTCTGACGGGACCGTGATCGGGTTCTGGACCGAAGGAACCGCCCACCGATACTTGATCTCCAAGGACGGTCGCACCGTGGTGCGCGATGCTGAGGCGCAGTACAACATCCAGCTGAAATACGGCAACTTCGATCCGCTCGTCGTGGTGCCAGCACCAGAACCAGAAGTTGAGAGCAGTGCCGACAACGAGATCTACCTCATTCAATTTGTGACCCAGCCCCTGGATTCATACCGCTCTGAACTTGAGGCGAAGGGAGTGATCTTGCATGACTTCCTGCCCAATCACGCATTTATTGCATCAATTCCGGCCGAGGCAAGGCAGGCGGTTGGAGCGTTGCCGTTTGTGCGTTGGGTGGGTTCGTACGAAGCCGCCTATCGCCTCGATCCCGAGCTGATGTCCAAGCTGAAGGCGGGAACCCTGAGCACGCGTCGTTACAACATTTGGTGCCACACCCGCGGATTAGGAATGCAAAATCGGGTCGTGATGGCGATCAACCTCCTGGGCGGCTCCGTAAACGAGGTCACACCTCAGGGGTTCCGAATGAGCGCAACCCTGAGCCCAGTGCAGCTGAAGCAAGTGCTTGCACTGAACGAAGTTTCGTTTGTGGATGGTTGGGGCGCCCCTGAGAAGGACATGGACAACGTCCGGGTTCACGGCGGCGGCACCTTCATTGACACCCTTGGCTACACAGGACAGGGCGTAAGGGCAGAGGTTATGGACGCGGGGTTCAGAACAACCCACCTCGCCTTTCAAACGAATCCGCCCCTTGTTCATACAGGAGCAACGGTTGACTCTCACGGTACCGCCACCTATGGCATCAACTTCGGCAATGGCGCCTCGAACGCCGCCGGCCGCGGCATGCTTCCCAACGCGCAGGGGGTCATGGCGAACTACAACATCTACGCGGGGGGAAATCGATATACCC
>JBKJJL010000086.1:0-4443 GCA_046597875.1 Fimbriimonadaceae bacterium
GAAGAAGTTACCACGGGGAAGCTCCAGCGCCTTGCGCCCCCGCATGAAATCGCCCACACATTGGGCCATTTCCACCAGGCCGATGCCACCCACGTGCGAAAAGCCATCAAAGCTGCCCAACAAGCCAAACCTGCCTGGGAAGCGATGAGTTGGGAAAATCGAGCCAACATTTTCCTCAAGGCGGCCGACCTGATCGCCACCAAATACCGACCCTACATGAACGGCGCGACCATGCTCGGCCAGAGCAAGAACGTGATGCAAGCAGAACTCGACAGCGCTTGCGAAATCATCGACTTCCTCCGATTCAACGTTCACTTTCTCAGCGAAATCTATCGCCAGCAGCCGATCAGTTCGCCCGGTGCCCACAACCGTTTGGAATACCGTCCGCTCGAAGGCTTCGTGGTCGCGATCACCCCTTTCAACTTCACCGCCATTGGTGGCAATCTCCCAACCGCCCCTGCGATGTGCGGCAACACCGTGATCTGGAAGCCCGCGAACACTCAGGTTTACAGCGCTCAAATGTTTATGAAGATTTTGCTGGAGGCAGGACTCCCCGATGGGGTTATCAACCTCGTCTTGGTTGACGGCCCCACCCTGGGCGCGGAGTGCTTCTCGCACCCCGATTTTGCGGGCGTGCACTTCACAGGCGGCACGGGCACGTTCAATCACATCTGGAAAACCGTCGGCGAGAACATTGCGAAGTTCAAAACCTATCCCAGAATCGTAGGTGAAACCGGAGGCAAGGACTTTGTCCTGATCCACAAGAGCGCCGATGTCGATGTCGCCGCGACTGCCCTTCTACGGGGCGCGTTTGAGTATCAGGGCCAAAAGTGCTCCGCCGCCAGCCGGGCCTACCTACCAAGTTGCAAGGCCGATGCGATCAAGGAAAAGCTGCTCGCCGATGTGAAGGGACTGCGAATGGGCAGCGTCGAAGATTTCTCGAATTTCGTGAACGCGGTCATCGACGAGAAGAGCTTCAACAACATCGCGGGATACATTGACAAGGCAAAGGCGGACTCTTCGGTGCGCATTCTAGCGGGTGGCAACTACGACAAGTCCGTCGGCTACTTCGTCGAGCCGACGATCATCGAAGTCTCCGATCCCAAGTGGCTCACGATGTGCGAGGAAATCTTCGGCCCCGTCCTGACGGTCTACACGTTTGATTGCAAGAAGTTCGAGGAAACCATGGACTTAGTGGACTCGACCTCGCCTTATGCGCTCACTGGCGCGATCATCGCACGCGACAGGGACATCGTAGAGCAAGCTACCTGGCGATTGAGAAACGCGGCAGGGAACTTCTACATCAACGACAAACCCACGGGGGCGGTGGTTGGACAGCAACCCTTCGGTGGCGCGCGTGCGAGCGGTACGAACGACAAGGCAGGCTCGAACCTCAACATGTTCCGTTGGCTCAGTGCTCGAACCATTAAAGAGACCTACAATCCGCCGACGGACTATCGATATCCGTTCCTCGCCGAGCCCTAAGCATGAAGTTTGCTGAACAGAGTACGGCTAAACAGATGCTGGGATGCTTTCCGTGGATACTCTCAGGTGTCTGCTCGGCGGCACTCTTTGGGGTGTGGTCTGTCAGACCCCTAGAAGTCCGTCATCAGCGCAAGCAGGACAGGCAATTTATCAGGTGGCTGGGCAAGCTGGAATCTGAGAAAGCTACCCAATCTGAAGTTCGACGCTACTTCGAAGAGGGATCCCAGAAGCCCGATCAGGATGATTACATCTACCTACCCAACCACGACGACACATGGCAGATAGTCGTAACTTACAAGGCAGGGCGGTGGACACCGTACGAATAGATGGCGAGACGGCTGCCGAAACCGAGGCGATCTATTCCGCAAACAAATAAAAGATAAACTGCGCCATGGTCTCCCGCAGGGAAGTACTCGCCACTGCAGCCTTCTTGGTGGCATTTCGCAACGACACGCTTAAACTGGTGGACAAGATCGCCGCCCGTGAGGGGGCACCTGATGACGAAGACTTCTGGATGCAAATCCGTCAGGCCTTCACGATCGACCCCAACTTCGTGAATTTTAACAACGGCGGATGCAGTCCGTCGCCGCGCATTGTTCAGGATGCCCTGAGACGACAGATCGAGTATGCCAACCAGGCCCCCAGCTACTACATGTGGCAACACCTGGAGCCCGAAATCGAAAATGTGAGAAGGCGGCTGGCCAAGCTGTTTGGCGTTGATACCGAAGAAATTGCGATCACCCGAAATGCGAGCGAAGCCCTCGAAATCTGCCTTCTCGGATTCGATCTAAAACCCGGAGACGAAGTCCTGACGACGAACCTCGATTATCCGCGCATGATCACCACGATCCAGCAACGCGAGCGCCGAGACGGGATCAAGATGGTGCAAATCGCACTTCCTCCAGTTCCGCCTGCGAACACGAGCACAACCGATTGGCTGGCCAAGCCGTTCGAGCAGGCAATCACCTCCAAAACGAAACTCATCCTCGCCTCTCACGTATCGTTCATGAACGGGCAAATCTTCCCTATCAAAGCCATCTGCGCGATCGCGAAGAAGCATGGGATTCCCGTGATCGTTGACGGGGCTCACGCGTTCGTCCAGTTCCCCTTCCAGCGGAACGATTTGGATTGCGAATACTATGGCGTCTCGCTTCACAAGTGGCTTATGGCCCCGATCGGCACTGGAATGCTGTACGTCAAGAAGGAACGGATCAAGGGCCTTTGGCCGATGATGGCGGCGGTCGACACGCAAGTCGACGACATCCGCAAGTTTGAAGAAATCGGCACCCATCCCGCCGCGAACCACAACGCGATCGGGGAGGCACTCACCTTCCACGAAATGCTCGGCGGCGAGCGCAAAGCCGCACGCCTTAGGTACTTGAGGGCACGGTGGACCGACCGAATCAAGGATCACGCCAGCGTCCGTTTCTCAACAAGTCTGCTTCCCGAGCATTCATGCGCGTTGACAACGGTTGGCATTCGAGGAGTGCCGACCGGCGATTTGCATACATGGATTCATCAAAAACATGGGATCTACACGACGTCCATGGGGACCCCCGGCGTCGATCCAAACGGCCCCCTGCTCATCGATGGCATTCGGGTGAGCCCAAACGTTTACTCTACGATCAGCGAGATCGACCGCTTCGGAGATGCGATGGTACGGGCTGTTTCAAAGGGTATCGATTGACTCGCATCCAAAGATTTTCTCAAAACCTGGTAATCGCGACGGCCCTGAAGGGCAAAAGTGGTTAATAATAGGAGGATGTTCACGGGGTTAATTTTTACGGCGTTGGCCATGCTTCCTGCACCTGAAATCCTCGTTCATCGGGTTGGTTCAGGCTATCAGATGAGACTCGGAAGCGGGGAAACCTTCCGCACCGCTAAGAATGCGGTCAAGAATCGCAAGACCCAAAGGCTCTCAGATGGAACCGTGATCGGATTCTGGACCGAAGGCCCCGACCACCGCTATTTGATCTCCAAGGATGGTCGCACCGTGGTGCGCGATACCGAGGCGCAGTACAACATCCAACTGAAATACGGCAACTTCGATCCGCTCGTTGTGGTGCCAGCACCAGATCCTGAAGTTGAGAGCAGCGCCGACAACGAGATCTTCCTGATTCAGTTTGTTACCCAACCTCTGGATTCTTACCGAGCTGAACTTGAGGCGAAGGGCGTCATCTTGCATGACTTCCTGCCCAATCACGCCTTTATTGCAACCATTCCAGCCGACGCTAGGCAGGCGGTGGGAGCGTTGCCGTTTGTGCGGTGGATGGGTGCTTACGAAGCCGCTTATCGCCTTGATCCCGAGCTGATGTCCAAGCTGAAGGCGGGAACCTTGGGTACTCGCCGATACAACATTTGGTGCCACACCCGTGGGTTAAGCATGCAAAACCGGGTTGTGATGGCGATCAACCTTCTGGGTGGTTCCGTAAACGAGGTTACACCGCAGGGGTTCCGCATGAGCGCGACCTTGACTCCTATCCAACTGAAGCAGGTGCTTTCTCTGAACGAAGTTTCGTTTGTGGATGGTTGGGGCGCGCCAGAGATAGACATGGACAACGTACGGGTTCATGGTGGCGGCACTTTCATCGACACCCTCGGCTACACCGGGCAAGGCGTTAGAGCAGAGGTTATGGATGCCGGCTTTAGGGCAACGCACACCGCCTTTCAAACGAATCCACCCCTCATCCATACAGGCACTACAGTTGACTCTCACGGTACCGCAACCTATGGCATCAACTTCGGCAATGGCGCCGCGAACGCCGCCGGCCGCGGCATGCTTCCCAACGCGCAGGGGGTCATGGCGAACTACAACATCTACGCGGGGGGAAATCGATATACCCATACCGCGCAACTCGTCGCCTCTCCGTACCTCTGCGTGTATCAATCGAATAGTTGGGGCAGCACACTTACGACGCAATACAACTCGACATCGGCGGAAATGGACGACATTTTGTT
>JBKJJL010000083.1:0-2561 GCA_046597875.1 Fimbriimonadaceae bacterium
ACCTGGATCCGCACCTTCGAACTGAAACGGAGTCGCCGATTCGACGCCTATATGATCTTCAGCCCCGAGCGCAATCTCATCGTGGACTACTTGGGAACGCATCAGCATCTGGCGGTCGATCTCGACGTAAGTGTCGCCGAAAACGGGGGCATGCTGGTTCGTTCAGGAGCTCAGCGATTCTACGAGGGCCCGCTCGCGTTTTCATTTCCGATGCTCTTCTCCGGCGTCGCCGAGGTGTGCGAATGGTACGACGACGCTGCGGAGTGCTTCCGGATCAAGGTCGAAGTCACGAACCGGCATTGGGGCAAACTGTTTGGCTACAACGGAAGTTTCCAGGTCGAAGAAGTGCCGGGATATGAGATTCCGGAGCACATATTGCCTAGACGCATCGAGCGTCGGGAGTAAATCCGGAACTGTTCCAGTCCCGATAGATTGATCGTAGGCGCGGGTTCGGAGCGTCAACCGCTACACAACATCGATACCGTCCAGGTAAGCGAAGTCCCGCGCGGCCCACGGGTCCCTTCCGGAGCGCGGGACGTCGCTTACCGTTCCGTGGGCCAAGTCTTGCTATAAAATCATCGTTCGGAACCCGCGCCAACGGTGGGTTTGAAAGAGTTGTGGGCGCGGGTTCGGGCCGTTCAGTTTCGAACAGTGTTGAGCTCTGACAAGCAAGTGATGACCTGCGCTTGCCAGTGCAATTTGCGTTTCGGAGGCCTTTTCCCTTACAATAGAGCGCGATGCGAGTCGGAATTGCCTTTTTAGGGGCCCTCTCGTTGGGGCTGGTTGGATGCGGTGGCGGCAAGGCTGCGACACCCCCGGCGCCCGTGGCCGTAGAGAAGCACGCCAACTGGCCGCCGGATACTCTCCCCCGGCCGGAGTTCCTGGGTGTCGTCGATCGTCAAGCCGGGCACGTGAAAGGCGACGCCGAACCGACGCGGTTGCCGTCTAGCTACCAGATCCCGGATTGGGCCGAGCCGACCTCGACGATCTCCGCCAAGGGCAAGCATGGGGCCAAGATAACGTTTCACCTGCTCCCGCGCGTGCCATCGCTAAAGAAGCAAGATGAAGCCCGGGTCGAAAAGCTGCTCAAAGGAAAGAAGCAGGCGGCAGAGACCCTCGTCGTGGCCCGACCCTGGATCGGCTGGTTCGGACAAGGCAGCGGCGAAGGCACCCGCCCGTATACGATCCGCGTTTACAACCTGTTCGCCGAGGACTTGCAGCTAGAGGTTCACGTCGAGTGGCCCACCGGCGACAAAACCGCCTTTGAAGAGGGCCAAACCTTGCTGGAGCACATCGTGTACAGCGTCAAAGTCGCTACGGGTGGCTAAGCCCCTTACGCAGACCCATCGTAGCCGTCGGATGTCCTCGTGCCGACGTTTCCAAGCAGGCCAGAACAAGGCCTCCATCCGCCATGAATGAAGGCTCTTACGACGATTCTAGGCCGTAGCGGCAGCGAGCGCCTCGTGGTGCTCATAGTGCTCGCTGGCGGCTTGGGTCAGTGTCGTAAAGTGAGCGCCTCTTGCGCGGAAGTAGTCGATCGTCTTTTTCAGGTCGTCAGACGAGTCGTGGTAATCCCGCAAGCCCAAACAAATCGTCTCACGTTCCATGTTGGCTTCGAAGAGCTCTTTCAACGCATCAAATCCGTGGTGAAGATAGCCATGCATACCCTTGTGAGTGGTTACCGGAACGTGCAGAATCCGGTTCGATCCTTCCTTTCTCAAATCATCCGGCGAACTGTGATACGGCTCGTGGGGTGCGCCGGTCCAATCGACGAACATTTTGTAATCCGCATCGGGCACGACAGAAGAATCGGCGATGACGCCCATTTCTTCCATGTACTTGATGTCCGAAGGCATCAGAGCAAATCCACCAGCGCGGAATGCGGTGGCCTTGATCCGGTGGGATTTCAGGGTGTCCTTTGCGAGCCACATGACCTTGCATCGCTCTTTCTCGTCCTCGATGTAGCCGCGCTCGTTTTCGAAATTGACCTTCATTCCGAACTCGTGCCAGCTCGGGATCTTGTGTACAAACTCGTGGTAGTACAGATCGGTGTTCGCAGTCGGATCCTTCATCGAAACGTGAATCATCCACGTTGCCGGAACAAACGTGGATTCGAAAATTCGAACGTATTCGCTGGTGAAACAACGATCGTGATGAGCGCCTTCGCAATCAATGGTGAGGACAACATTCGGCATGATGGTTTACGGGTCTCCTTGCGTCACCTTGACGTTATCTGAAGTGATCGTAGCGGTGTAACGTTGGCCGAGTACCGTGAAATTCCGCACGACAACTCGCTTCCATTCCTTCGGCAGATGAGGCTTGATACTCAGCCATCCTCCTCCACGTAACTGCTTTGACCACTTTGCGCCAGGCTCTGGTGAATAGTCTATCCGAAAACCCAGAAATCCGTACAGGACGGACTGCAGGCAGCCCGCCGCTCCCGTGACAAAGTAGGTTCGATCCCGGGACCGATGCTCGCTGAAAAGAAGAAGCGGGCGATCCTTGGTGAAGTCTCCCCAGGCTTTGCGCCACTCGGCGTACGCTTTGTCGGGCTCGTTCAT
>JBKJJL010000190.1:0-10190 GCA_046597875.1 Fimbriimonadaceae bacterium
CCTTAACCAACAAAGGATGGGTCCTAAGCCCCGGCCCGATCCCGTCTCCCCTCGCCGTGATGACGGTAAACAATGAGACCGGGGCCATTTTGAACTTGCCCTCCTCGGCACCAGAGACCGCTATTTTTCGAGATGTGACTCAGCATGTGGGCAAACTGCCCGTGGACCTAGTGAGGATCGACTACGCCGCGTTTTCAGCTCATAAACTTTATGGTCCGAAGGGAATAGGCGCCATTTACACGCAATCCGGCGTCTCTGCGCCATTCATCCGGGGTGGCGAACAGGAAAGTGGAATGCGAGCGGGGACCCTCAACGTGCCTGGCATCGTCGGCTTTGGCGAGGCGGCGTGCATCGCGGCCGATTGCCAAGAAGCGGATTTCGAACATGTGACCAAGCTCCGGGCGATCGTGCTCGAAACGCTCACCCCTCTCTCCGATTGGCGCGAAAACCGCCACTCCAACCAGAGCCCATTCATCCTCAGCCTCAGTTTCCTCGGCGTCGAAGGCGAGCCGCTCGTCCACGAACTCGACGCGAAGGGCTTTCAAGTAAGTTCCGGAGCCGCATGCAGTTCCCGATCCAACGAGCCGAGCCACGTACTTATGGCCCTGGGAATTGCGCCAGAGTGGCTTCGGGGTACCCTTAGAGTCAGCTTCGGACGCGCAAATACTCGGGAATCTGCGGACGATTTAGGCAAGGCAATCGTGGAAACCGTGCGTTCGGTACGCAATTTGCGGACATAGTTCGTAAACACGCAACTAGATGGCGGTTTCATCACGTCTTATCGTGAGCGCATGCCACGTTTACATATTTTTGATCGTATAAATGCTATAGCAGATCGTGTGCCCGAAAATCGATGAAGATTTTCCTTGTAATTAATCGGCAATCGTGATAGCCTAATAAGAAGCGCCCCGGATGAGGGTGAGTGAGGACTCGAGGACGAGGCCCCACGAGATACGGACATGGATTGCCGATAGGAGAACTGAAACAACAGAATGGCCGGAGAAAACGTAATAGCTGCAACGCCACGAAGAGGACGTGCCATCACGGTACGCACTCCGGGTCGGCCCACCTTTGCGGACGCGAACACGCGTCCGATCCTTGATGATGGCAACACGGAGCCAGCTGAAGACGATCTGTTAGATCTGGACGAGCTGGACGATCTAGAAGAAGAGGAGACTCCCCAGCACGACGACTCGGAAGAGTTGGAAATGTGGATGCGCCAAACCCGGCGCGCCCACTTGCTGACGCCTGGCCAGGAAGAAGACTTGGCCAAAAAGGTGCAGGCCTGGGATCTCGTCACCAACGGGAAGCAGATCGAAGCGCTCAAGCTCCTCAAGCGAGACCACAAAGATTATCAAGAGTTCGACATCGAAATCATTCGCCGCGAAGGGCGAGCTGCCAAGCAGCACTTGATCGAATCGAACTTGCGACTGGTCGTGTCGATCGCCAAGAAGTACAACGCACGCGGTATCCCCCTTGCGGACCTGATTCAGGAAGGCAATCTGGGTCTCATCCGCGCGGTCGAAAAGTTTGACTGGCGAAAGGGATTCCGATTCAGCACGTACGCGACGTGGTGGATTCGCCGTGCAATTGCGCGGGCGATCATCAACCAGGGCCGTACGATTCGGATTCCAGTTTATGTCGCCGAACTGATCAACAAGGTCGTCAAGACGGCTTCGCGATTGCAGCAAGAGCTTCAGCGGGAACCTACCGAAGACGAAATCTCACGGGAAGTTGGGCTGTCGATCGACCGAGTCCGCGAAATGATGCGGGTTGCGGTTGAGCCGATCTCGCTCGAAACGCCGGTTGGTGAAAAGGACAACAGTTCGATTGGCGATTTCGTCCACTCGACGAATATGCCGACGCCGAACGACGTCACGTGGACACTGATCCGGCGCGAAGAGCTGGATGGCATTCTCGGACGACTCACCTCACGGGAGCGCGATGTCGTTCGACTGCGGTTTGGTTTGGACGACGGACGGGCGAGAACTCTGGAAGAAGTCGGTGCCGAACTGAATGTCACGCGTGAGCGTGTACGTCAGATCGAACTGCGCGCGATGAAGAAGCTGAAGCACATTGGGCAAGACCTCAACTCGCAAGGCTTCACGATGACTCCAAATCCCGGCTAAGTTCAAAACGCCCATGCGCGAGTCTTTCGAGCCCGCAGATACCTACTTCAACCCCGTGTCGGAAGAGGAACTGCGGGCTCTTTTGTTTCGTCTTCATGGCGATCCAGAGCCGGTTGAACGCGAGATTCCTGAAAGTCAGGTGACGATTGATGCAATCTGCGAGGCGACGGGGCTCTCGGTGCTCGAGGTTGAACGCGCCCTTCAGGAGGTAAGAACCGAGGATCGCGAAGCCGAGCTAGCGCGACGGATTCGCGAGTTAGAAGAGCCCACCTTTCGGGTTGAACGACCCGGCCACGCCGCCCCCGATCCCCTTCGCCAACGCCCGTTGGTTAGAGGAAAGTTGTTCTCGAACCTGCTAGATGAACTGCCTAAAGTTGGAGAACTGCCAAAGCGGAAGCGAAAGCAAGAGCTTACGGGCAAGGAAAAGTTTGCCGGAGTCATCTCCAGCATTGTGCTATTCGCTTTCGCAGTTGTGACGGTGGCCCTGTGCGCTTGGGCGATCTATTCCGCAGTGCGGCCCCGTTAGCCTACGCCTCGACGACTTCTTCAGCCGGTTCTTCTGCAGCTTCTACCGCTACCGCAACCGGAGCGTTTGGATCGTAGACTTCAACCTTAATCGCGGTATCGACGTCGGGGTGCAGATCCAGCATGATGTCGAAGATTCCGAGACGCTTGATCGGTTGCACTAAGGCAATCTTTTTCTTCTCGATGTCTGCACCGAGTTGGTCTTTCACCGCATCGGCGACGTCTTGCGACGTGATTGCCCCGAACAGCTTGCCCGCGTCTCGGCCAACTTTGCCTTCAATGCGAACCGTTTGGCCATTCAACTTGTCACTTAACTCTTGGGCAGCGGCAACGTTGCCAGCGACTTTCGCGGCCATTCGGGTGTTCCGAATCTCCAGCGCCTTCAACTGGTTTCGGTCTGCCACGATCGCGAGCCCGCGTGGGAAAAGAAAGTTGCGAGCAAACCCGTCTGCGACGACGACGACTGCGCCTTGTTTGCCGACTTTCGGCACTGCTTGATTCAAAATCACCTTCATAACGTTACGAAATCCTCTATTTCTTGAAGCCGACTCCGACGAGCAAGGCGTTGCGCTTGAATAGTTGCGAACCGCCCAACCAACCGTAGAATCCTCCTCCAAGTTCAAAACGCGCTCGGACGTCGAGGCGGGGATTGTTGATATCGAATAAATCCCCGCGCAAAGCGAACCCGCGCGCGATTTCGTATTCTACCCCGAGCCCAGGCTTACTAGCATAGATTCCATACCGGACTTCGCCTTTTCCCTTATTGAAGGGTTGCCCGACTTGAACGGTGATCTTATTGGATTCAAAGGCATCAAAGAGGCCTGCATGGATTCTGTTCCCTGCTAAGTTGAAGCCAACTTCCATATCCGTTCGGTAATGAGATGGATTCGATTCGTGCATCAGGTCAAGGTTCGCGGTCAGGTTGAACTTGTCGGTTGACGGGGCTTTGCTGATGATCTTCTTGAGGGAATCCAGAGCATCCTTTGCGCTGTCGGCGAGGTCGTTCGCCTTTTCTGTGAAGGTATTCAGTTTTTCCGTGATTTGAACGCCGTTCGCGGCCATCTTTTCGGTATCGGCGGCGATGCGGGTGCCACTGTCGGAAATTGTCGCTACGTTCTGGGCGGTCTTGTTAAGGGGATCGCGGAGGTTTGGATCATTCACAAAGGCACGAAGATCGTCGACGAGGAGGCCGGCCTTCTCCGTGGTTGTGTTCAGGTTGGCAAGGATGCCGTCCATCTTTTGATCGTACTTGCCACTCTTGATCATGTTCGCGACCGAGGTGGTTGTGGACTGAACGTCCTTCATCGCGAGCCTGAAACTGTTTAAGGCTCCGGTCAGGTTGCCTTGATTGCTACTCATGAGGCTTGTGACCTTGTCGGCAACATTGCCAAACTTGTCGACCGTTGTGCCGAGGGATTCCAGAAGGCGGTCCACTTTCGCTAGACGCGGCTTGTCCTGCAAGAGGACCTGAACGGACGCCATCGTCTTGCGCATTTCGATCATCGTCAAGTTGACCTCGCTCAAAGTTTTTTCGACCTCGGGCATGCTGCTCTGCATCATCGTGGACTTGCTTCCGACGAGCGTGTCTCGACCGGCCACCATCAGCCCAGGTCCGGGACCAGGAATGATCATTACCGGACTCTCACCCAGACTCAGCAAGGACGATGGAATGCTGAGGGACGATCCCATCGGGAGCTCCACGCCTTTGTCGATTTCGAGAGTCAGTTTTGCTCGAGTCGGTCCATCGAGTTCGACCTTCGTGACGGTGCCAACTTTCACGCCTGCCATGAGGAGTTTGGCCCCGCTCGCAACGCCGCCCGCATCTGGCAAGGTTGCGGTGAAGACTTGGGAGTCCTTTTTGCCTAACATGACTCCCATGAACTTCAGTCCGGCACCAACCAGCACCGCGAAGACAACGACCAGCAATCCAACTTTCCAGGCACCCTGCATATTCGTTCCTCCGGGATTCTATCAGGAATCAATCGCTTCCATCGCGGCGGCTTGGGACATCTCTGGTTCCATCTCAGAAACGCAAGCAGCGATCGTCATGTCTCCCGTTACGTTAAGAACCGTTCGGCTCATATCCAAAATGCGATCGACGCCGTAGATCAGGCCAATCGATTCGGCCGGAACCTTGAAGCGGTCATATAAGATGATGCCGATAAGCGGCAAGGAGCCTCCGGGAACTCCCGCTGTTCCGATGCCCGCCACAATCGCCAAAAGCATAACCAGAACCTGCTGCCCGAAATCGAGCGTGACCCCGAACATCGATGCGATGAAGATAATCGTGATGCCCTCGAAGAGCGCAGTGCCGTTCTGGTTCGCGGTGGCTCCGACGGTCAAAACGAAGGAGGAAACCTCACGCGGCAGACCGACGTCGTCGGTGGCGGATTTTAGCGCGGTTGGGAGCGTTGCGTTACTCGAAGACGTGGCAAAAGCGGTGAGCATGACCGTCCGTATCTGCCTGAAGAACTGCCAAGGATTCCGCTTCGCAATGAAC
This sequence comes from Fimbriimonadaceae bacterium, assembly GCA_046597875.1. GTDB lineage: Bacteria > Armatimonadota > Fimbriimonadia > Fimbriimonadales > Fimbriimonadaceae > JANJUB01. Next base: position 5,155 of record JBKJJL010000190.1, read on the forward strand.
TTTAGCGCCAAGGCATAAATGACAAATTGATGGAAGGCGAGCGCAATGAGGACGAGAACGACGTACATTCCGAGCGCAGCGAGGACTTGCAAACCCAGCTGCGACACAGCGAAAAAGATCAGCATAAAGACGCCCAAGGGGGCCATCAACATGGCGTAATCGATCATTTTCAAGCTAACCGCGAAGATCCCCTCTAGGAAAGAACGCACGCCGAGAGCTTTTTCCGCCTCGACTCCGGCCAGTGCGATGCCGAACATGAGCGAAAAGAACATGAGCGGCAGGAGGCCACCCTCAAGAGCTCGGACCGCTTCCTTGAATGGGTTCTTGGGAATGAATCCGAGCAGGGGAGGGTCGTCCAGTTTCTTGCCCTCGTAGTCCGCAATTTTCTTCTTGGCTTCGTCCGCGTTGCCGTAAGCCTGGACGATTTCCTGCTTCTTTTCAGGCGTCAGGGAGTCTGCGGGGTTAAAGATATTGATCGCAAACAGCCCAACCAACACCGCGATGCCGCTCAGAATGAGGGTCAGAACCAGCGACCGAACACCGACCCGGCCGACTTTCTTGATATCGCCAAGCTCAGACACGCCGAGGGCCAATGCCGAAAACAGCAGGGGCACCACGACCATGAAAATGCCGTAAACAAAGATTTGGCCGATGGGCTTGGCCCAGTTATCGCCGAGATCCTTGAGCGTTTTGGCATCGAGGGCATTTTGAGCAATGATGCCCGCCACCGCGCCCAGAATGAGCGCAATAAACACCTGCGTATGAATGGGAAGCCGGCGACGCGATTCCATGACGTTTCGACTATAGACGGTTCGGGCCTATAAATGGGCGTCACAAGCCGTACAATGGGGCATGATCCGGGTCGACTTCGTTACACTTTTTCCAGAAATGGTGCTCGAAGCGGTCGACCACAGCATTCTAAAACGGGCCGTTACGGCTGGCTTGGTGGAGTTTCGAGCGATAAATCCTCGCGATTTCGCGACGGATGCACGCAAGACGGTGGATGATTGCCCATTTGGTGGAGGCCCCGGGATGCTGATGAAGCCGGAACCGATCGACGCTGCAATAAGGTCCATTGTTGAGCATCCAGGCGTTCTTGCCGAAGCCATCATTCTCCCCGACCCTACTGGGCCTCTTTTCACCCAGAAGGACTCCATCCAGCTAGGCGCCCTTGGGCACATCATTTTCCTTTGCGGGCACTATGAGGGCATCGACGAGCGCGTCTGCCAAAAGTGGGCCACTCACCGATTTTCGATTGGCGACTACGTTCTCACCGGCGGAGAACTGCCCGCCCTCGTGATGGTTGACGCCATCTGCCGCACGATCCCGGGAGTTCTCGGCTCTCGTGACAGCTTGGGCATCGACAGCCACTCGGACGGACTTCTTAGCGCTCCGCAATACACGAGACCTGAAGTTTGGGATGGGATGTCCGTGCCCGACGTTTTGAAGTCGGGCGATCACAAAGCCATTGAACGGTGGAAACGGAAATACGCACTTGAACTTACGCGAAAGAACCGTCCCGATCTCTTTGCGCGCGCAGACCTAGCGAAATCCGACATCGATCTGCTAAAATCTACGTTCCCGCCAAGGGAGGACGGCTAAGGTCGTCTGATGGAATTTACCGCTGATGAACAAGGGTGCGATTTTAGTAAGTGTGGCTCAAGATAGCCTGAAGACCGATCTGCCGCGAATCGTGGCTGGCGATACCGTTCGTGCCCACGTGAAGGTTCGTGAAGGCGGGAAAGAGAGAATTCAGATTTTTGAGGGCCTTTGCATTGCTTGCAAGCACGGCGGTATCGCGGAGACGATCACCCTTCGCAAGGTCAGCAACAGCATCGGCGTCGAGCGAACCTTCCCCGTTCACTCGCCAAACATTGCCAAGTTCGAAGTACTTCGCCACGGCCGAGTTCGCCGAGCGAAACTTTACTATCTGCGCGACAAGGTCGGAAAGGCCGCGCGTATTCGCGAACGACGCTAAAGCACCGTGCTTGAGCTGCTCGCGCAACAGGAAGTTAGTTCGAGTCAGGCGACGATTGATCGCCTGGCCAGAACGCCCCTCAGCCAGATCATCATCCTGGTCGTCGTGTGTTCGGTCGTGCGATTTGCAATGGCACCTTGGCTGGCCAATCGCCCCTTGCACTTGAGAAGCGGTTTGTATTCGTTCGGGAAGTTTCTCAACGAGTTCCTCGATGCCGTCATCTACGCGGCAGTCTTCGTCTTCATGGTCGTGCGGCCCTTTGGCGTGCAGACGTTTACGATTCCTACCGGTTCGATGCTGGAGACGATTCAGCTCAGCGATTTCATCCTTGCCAATAAGGCCGTCTATCGGTATACGAACCCGAAGGTCGGGGATATCGTTGTTTTCCGCCCTCCGAAGTATGCGTGTGAACCAAGCCAGATCGCGGCGGACGGCACCGTGAACGCGGACTTTATCAAACGTCTCGTCGGTGGCCCCGGCGACGTGGTCGAAATCCGGAACGGGACGCTCTACCGCAACGGCAAGGAAACCAACGAACCTTATCTTAAGAGCAAGCCGGACTGGGACTTCAAACTCGTCAAGGTTGACGGCGTTGTCAAGGGCGATCAGCCTGAGTTCAACGATTACCCAGTTTCCAAGAGCTACTGGCCCTTGGCGTTGCAAGGAGAGATGGTCAATCTTCCTTATGGTCGAACGGCTCCCCCTTTCGTCGTTCAAGATACGGCCATGGGCGACAAGCTGCGTGAACTGACGCCCGCCTCAATTCCACCGGGATACTACTTATTTATGGGCGACAATCGGCCCGGGTCGTTCGACGGTCGCGCCTGGGGCTTGGTCGCCGAATCTGAGATCATCGGCCGCGCCGAGTTTATATGGTGGCCAATGGCGCGTTGGCGTAAGCTGAAGTAGGGAAGGGGAACGGAAGAACGGGAGAACGGAGGTAGCGGGACGGGGAATTAAATGTGTAATTCTGTGTCTTGCTAAGACTCACTTAGGTACCCGCTCGTCATCCACCCTTTGCCGCTTTCCCGTTCCGCCCTCTCACGTTTCTTCCGTCCCTCCGCGCCCCTGTTTGATCGTTCTCCTGTTACCCCGTTCTCCGTCCCCTCCCCGCACATTTACTAGGAACTCTTGACCTATTTGCGCGTCAAGTTCACATAAGGCCATGGAGGGTCGCGATTTTGGGCACAAATTCCGATAGTTTTCGCGTAGAAAAGACTACAATACATGTAGGAGCGATGAAAAGCCGTAAATCAACAACGGCTGTGCTCCTCGGAAGTCTGTCTTTGCTTCCAGGGGTTGCAGGTGCGCAATCTCCATTCAACTCGAATGGGGAGCTCCAAAATGCGACAACCGCCCAGATCGGTGGCCAGTTCACGATGGACTTGGTGACGCTTCGATCGGCCATGCCCGGCGTACCCCTTCGATTTGGCAGCATCATTCCGGGCTCTGAGACCATTACCTTTGGCGGCAAACGGCTAGAGAAAGGGAAGGACTATCAAATTGATTACGAAGCGGGGGTTGTTTACCTGCTTCGGTCGCAAAAAGCGGGCCAAGTGGTTCATGCTAGTTACCGGTACGACGAGAAAAAGGTAGCCGCGACCGTCGGGAAATCCCAGTTCAGTTTGCTGCCGACGATGAAGTTCGATCTCGTTCCAGGCGGCAAAATGCAGGCTGTCATCGGATTCGGAATGGCCGAGCGCCAAGCCGATGGCAACGTCATGATGTCCAACCTGTACGGTTGGAACAACTCCATGGGCGGACTTAAGGGCCTGATGTTGGTTGGCGAGCGCTCAAAGGTCGAAACTGAATCTGGCTATGAATACCGTGATAAACCCGGCGAAACCGAGTCTGGTCGCTCGAAGTTTATTCTTCAAAACTATGCCACCGCATTCTCCGGCGGAACGATCGAAGCTTCGTATCAGGATATTTCCTCCAACTTCACCGGCTTTTCTGCGGTTCGAAGTTCGGGCTACGAGCAGGGTTACGTGGACCAACTTTCCAAAGAACGCGGGTTGAAGCGCATCGCCCTTGGCCTCAAGGATGTACGGGCGGGCAGTGGAAAGTTCTCGAGCGGATTTCGACAGGTGCGCGATGGCGGTGCCTCGGTTGATTGGCGGAACTTCGGAATCGACGCGAAGGGCTTCAAGGCTGCCTACAACTACCAGTCGGTGGACAGTGACTTTAAGCGGTTCCAGGATCTCGGGGAAGGAGATCGCGAGCAGCTTCAGCGGGAAGCGGGTCTCAAGCGCCAAAGTTTCGCGGCCACGCTCGGCTCGCTCAATTTTACGAACTCCGAAATCGAAAATGGCGAGGGTGGGGGCATCTATCGTCGCAACATCGCCCTCGACACGAGCCGGATCGGATTCAGCCTCGGGGATCAGAGAATTGACGACGATTTCCGACGTTTCGACAGCCTATTCGAAGGCGAAAAGGGCCAGTGGGGAAGGGAAGCAGGCCATCAACGCCAGTGGATGAGCCTCGATGCCGCCGTTTTTGGAAAAGAAAAGCAAGCACTCCTCCGATACGCGAGCATCGGCAATGCGAGTGACAAGTTTGCTGCAACCGACGTTAACCTAGCTGCGAAGGGCTGGACCATTCAGCACAGCGCCCGAACTGCGGATGCCGGACTGACGACGATGAACGTCATGAACGAAGGCGAAATGGACCTCCACATCAAGGCGATCGCCAATATGTATGGCCCGGGCATCGCCACGCGACCCGAAGATCGCGGTCAGTTCCTGCAGAGCAACGGTCTCGACCGGATGTTCACCAAGATTTCGGGAAGTCCGTTCAAAGGGTGGCAGTTGCAGGTTGACAACTTGGCTCTCAAAGGGCAGCAGGATGGCGGCAGCGTAACCGGCCTGGCTCTGAGCGGCCCGAGCGGCTCCATCACCTATCGGTCTCAGAAGCTTGGCGAGCAGTTTGCGGAGCTCAGCCGAATGATGGAGTTCGAGCGGCAGAAGCTTGGAACCATCTCTGGTTTTGATCGCACCGATTTTGGACTCACATTGAACCTGAGCGCGAAAAAGCAGCTGAGCGTCGCGACCCTGGAGGC
>JBKJJL010000057.1:0-6829 GCA_046597875.1 Fimbriimonadaceae bacterium
TGCACGCAAGGGCAAGACCGACCCTCGCCAAGCCGCCGAAACCTGCGCGATGGTGGAGATGATGTGGTCGAGCGAGTGGCTACTCGCTCAGACGGGGGACTCGGCGTGGGCTGAGCGGTGCGAAGACATTGCTTTCAATTCCTTGCCTGCAGCGCAGACGGCGGACATGAAGGCGCTACGGTATTTGACGAGCCCGAATATGCCTCAAGCGGACGCCGGCAATAAATCCCCGGGATTGGAAAACGGCGGCAAGATGGTGTCGTTCGATCCGACGGACTACCGTTGCTGCCAGCACAACACGCTCTTCGGCTGGCCCTACTACGCCGAGCACTTATGGATGGCCACGAACGGCAACGGCCTCGCGCCGTTGTTTTACGGGCCGAGCACCGTGACCGCAAAGGTGGGCAAGGGCTCAACGGCGACGATTGTCGAGATGACGAACTATCCCTTCAGCGAGAAGATTGCCTTCCGGGTGACGATGTCGAAGCCTGATAAGTGGCCGCTTGTGCTGAGGCTACCGACCTGGTGCGAGCGGCCAGTGATCACGGTGAACGGAAAGCCTTGGTCTTGGGACTCCAGTCGGCCGGTCAGCTTCGTTCCGATCGATCGCACATGGAAGACAGGGGACGTCGTGACGCTGGCGCTGCCCATGCAGCCAAAGCTCGTGAAGTGGTCGACCCAGAAGGGTGCGGCAAGTGTGAACTACGGCCCCCTAACGCTCTCGCTCCATATAGCTGAGGAGCAGCGCAAGCAAGGCGGAAGCGCGGCCTGGCCGGGCGTGGAGCTCTATCCTAAATCTCCTTGGAACTACGGCCTAACCGGCTCCCTCGACGGGATGATGGTGATCAAGCAACCATGGCCGACGGACGACCAACCATTCGCCCCCGAGACCACCCCCTTGGTTTTCAAAGTTAAGGGCCGACAGATCCCCGAGTGGCAGCTCGACTTCCAGAACCTCGTTCCCGCCCTCGGCCAGAGCCCAGCGAAGACTGGGCAACCCGAAAAGTGGCTCGAACTGATCCCGATGGGTGCGGCGCGGCTGCGCATTTCCGTCTTTCCCACCGTCTCTTCGACCGGCACCCTCTGGAAGACGCCCCTCAAGGCGAAGCCGATCATCTCAACCAAAGCCAGCCATCGTTCGTGGTTCGATACCACCGACGCCTGCAGCGACGGACTCGTGCCCGGCGATCTGAGGGAAGACGAACTCCCCCGCTTCACGTGGTGGGATCACAAGGGCACAACCGAGTGGGTGCAGTACGATTTCCCAACCGAGCGAACGTTCTCGCAAGCGCAGGTGTATTGGTTTGACGACACCGGCCACGGTGGCTGCCGAGTCCCGGCGTCTTGGCGAATCCTCTATCTGGAAGGAGCTGAGTGGGTGGAAGCAAAGGGTCGCGATGCATTCGGGATCGCGAAAGGCGCGATGAACACAGTCGATTTGGAGCCGTTCAAGGCGAAATCGGTGCGCGTCGAGGCCAAGCTTAAAGAAGGCTATTCAAGCGGCATCTTGGAGTGGGTGATGAGATAATCCAGAACCGAACACCCGTTCCCGCGTCTATATCTTAGGAAGCGGACGCTCCGCTACAATACGCTTATGACACGATGGTTACTTCTCACGGCGGCACTCTCCTTAGCTTCGTGTGCGCCCGCGCAATCTACGCGGAAACGCGATTGGCTGTTTTTGCTGCCCGTCAAAATCCAAGCCGAGCTGAACGAAGAGGATACGAAACTGATGTCGCTCCTGGCTCGAGGGCTCGTGATCAAGGGGTTCGACGACAAGGATCTGCCGACCGTCTCTTCTACGCAAATGGTGATTACCGAGCGGGAACTGTCAGTTGATCTAGCTGCCGACGGAGGGTGGACGAGCGAACTGTTCACCAAGCTGCACGATCGCTGGAAGATGCGCTATTTGGCGACGCTCACCGTGGTGCAGTTGGATACCAAAGAAGGTGCGGTCGACGTTCCTCCCGGTTCTCCTCCTCCTCCCGGCGGAACGCTCATCACGACCGCTAAAGTGGTGGGATCGCTCTTCGATTACAAGACTGGAAAGTTCATTTTTGAGAACAAGGAATCGGTTGTCACCCATAAGGTCGGTCGCCCGGGGCCGTGGGAACAACAGATTAAAGATGAACGCTCGCGCGCTTTGATGGAATCCGTGCAAGGTCTTTTCAAAAAGTTCCTCAGCAAGCTTCCTGCGAAGAAGCCAAGGGTGGGCGTCAACGCTGGTGGCGGTTAAGTCAATCCTTCTTCATATCGATTGCGACCGTTAGCTGGACTTCGGTGCCGTTGCGCACCTCCCGAAACCGAGCATCAGAAACGAGTTCTCGCAGAATGCCGGTGAGGTCTTCGAGATTGATGAACAAAGTTGCTTGAGCAGAAGCGAGGCGCTGGTAGCCGCTCGGACTTCCTTCCGCAGAAGGAGTTGCGCTAGATTTCGCTCGAAAGAGACGGGAGGCCAATCCACGTTTGTGCCGCTCGCCAACGACTTCCAGGAGGCCCACTTCGACGAGCTGGTCCAAGTGGCGGTACAAGCGGGTGGGCTGGACTCCGAGCGCCACCGCGATCTCCTTGGCGTCCATTTCACACTCCGCCGTTGCGTGAAGAATTTGTTGGCGAAGCGGATGGGCCAACGCGCCAAACTGCGCCATGCCTTCGACTTTCACAGCCATGACGTCAGTTTGGCACAATGTTCACACTTTTGTGAATGGTCAGAAGTGTGAGAGAGAATGGGGGAACTGGGGAACGGGGGAAAAAGCGAAAAGTCGGCTGGAGTGGTGAGGCCGTAAAGGATCAGCTCAACCGTTCATCGGTTGGTTCATCCGTTCCACCGTTCTCCCACTCTGCGTCAACCGCCAATCAAGGTAATCGAGACGATCTTGTCGCCTTTCTCGATGCGGCTCAGGAGCTCCAGCCCGCTGACAACCTGGCCTATGACCGTGTAGTTGCCGTCTAAAAACGACACCGGGCCGAGGACAACGTGGAACAGGCAGTCGCCAGAATCGCGATCACCGGGCTGCGTCGAAAGGCCCACCATGCCAGCCTTGTCAAACTTGTAACCGGTGTTCTCATAGGGGATGCGACTCCCGGAGGTTTCGGCTTGCAGGGAAGGATCGTTCAAGTCTTTGGTGCGAGAACCGGGGGCACCCATTTGAATCAAGAACGGGCGTGGCGACCGCTCGGCGCGGAAGACCTTTTGACCGTTGTAAAAGCCCTTACGAACCAGCGACATGATGTGCGCGGTGGCCTTGGGCGCTTCCTTGGTGAAAAGCTTGATGTACAGGTTGCCGCGGCCCTCGAGCGCGATCTCCATGACCGTCTCACCCTGCCGCGGGGTGTATCTCTGCGCCGACACTCCAAGCGCCAAACAGAAGACCACCAGAACCAAACATAAGCGAAGTTTCATTTCTTCACAGTTTGGACGACTGAGCGCCCGTTTAGGATCGGCGAAATGAGACAGGTTTAACTTGTATGGGAAACGCAGGTACGAACCCAACCTGCGGCCAAGAACTCTTACCTTAACGGCTAGCGTTGTAGTCGCCTCAACAGCAGCGTGCCTGAGCGGCGAAGACGAGTGTGTCGAGTAAACAGCAGATACCCGTCTGATCTGAATGTCAAGTTGGTATGACCCAACTCTTCACCAGGCGGACAGTCAGACTCCCCGCCGGGCGCGATGGTGCGAGTGGAGAAGCTTCATCGTAGATAGAGGGATGTGGGTGGATTTCAGGGATCGAACTCCAGCCGCACCCGGGCTGAGTTCGGCTCACCTTCAGCTTAGAGAGCCCCTTCGCCCTCCTACGAGGCATACTTAGCGCATCGTGGACATTCTGCTCAAAGTCCTTGGTTCTTGCTTCCTCGCCATCATCATCCTCATGGTCGTTGGGGTACTCATGGCTCGGCTTGGGATTCGGAGATTTGCGCGCCGGTTCATCGAAGCCGCCGATGCAGCGGGGCCACCGCCGGGAATCATCCACCTCCTCCCGTCGTCCCCCCGTTGGAAAGACCAAGCGAAAGTTGACGAGGCGACCGGGGCGCTTACCCTTCACGGATTTGTCAAAATCGGCGAGTTTTCGGCCTCTGAAATGCCGGGAATCCACCTGCGAGCGTTCACCAAGGAATCGGAGAACGTATACGCCGTTGTTTACGAGCACGTTCAAGGGATCGTTTGGTGCGATCTCTGGCAAGGCTATGAAGATGGGCGCGCGCTCACCGTGACAAGCGCCCCGAAAGGGGGTGAACTCGATTCCCCTACCTATGCCACCAAAGTATTCATGCCCTACGCGACGGCCGAAGAGCTCTACCAATCCTTTAAAGAGTCGAAACTCGACGGCGATCCGACGAGCGCGTCCGCCGAGGAGTTCACCCGCAAGTTCGAGGAAGAATTTAAGCGCTCGATGGAATGGCGTGCTGCTCGCGGGGGCCCAACCGACGATGAAATCCGCCGCGTCGCCGCCCTGGACGGCGTCGAGCTCAGCGAAGACCGACTCGAACAAATGCGCCAACACGGTCATGCGGAAGCGATGTGGCAACTGGACACGCTCCTTCGCCAGCGCTTTTTGGACTCCGGAGCGGTAACCGCGGCTCAGTGGGACACCCTGCAGCACAACGTTTACATCATCCACGCGCAAATGCACGACAGGGACCTCACCGACGTTCTCGAACGCGCGAGCGGTGCCCTCGTAGATGCCGAAGACCCCAAATGGGCGCTGCCGAACCTGCCCGTTCTGGAGAAATTTGAGCTGTTGCTCGGAAGGCTAGAGGGCCATTCGCCGCTTCGGCCGATCTGGGAGACAACCGATCCCCTCGAAGCGCGAGTGTACGAGATGGATCCATCTTACGTCGCCCCTGAGTGGGACGAGGATGACGAATAGGCGCCGTGGTATCATTGATCCTCCCGGGCGGTTAGCTCAGTTGGTAGAGCACTACAATGACACTGTAGGGGTCACAGGTTCAAATCCTGTACCGCCCACCATCTTTTTGAACCTAAAATGGACCGCATGAGGCGGTCCATTTTCATTTTGAAAAGCTCGGTCTCTCAGTTGGTCTCTCAAATATCTCTCCCTGTCTCTCAAGCCGTTCACTCAGCTGGTATCTCAAATATCTGCGTGCGGACTTGAGCCGAGACTCTATTTCAGCGCCATCGCCTCCGCTCGATGCTCAGGCTACGCTCATAGTCTGGGCATGGATCAAGCACCTCGCGTCCTCTACTCGGTCGAGCAGGCAGCCATGCTTCTCTCGATCAGTCGTGCGCAACTGTACCGGCTCCTCGATAAGGGTGAGTTGGAGTCGGTACAAATCGGGAGGTCTAGACGAATCTCTCAGAGGCAGATCGAGCGGTTCGTCACCCAACTTGAGCTTGAGAGCAACCCGCACCCATTGCGCCGACGCCTCGATAGTCGCGGAGGCGACTCGTTCTCGCAAAGCTAGGGGCATGGCAAAGAGAGCCGACAATAACGACGGCTCATGCCGTGAAATCTTGAAAGGACGGCATGCCGGTAAGTGGCGCGTCCAGTTCGTCGTCGTGGGTGATACCGGACTGAAGACCCGCATCTCCCGCATCTTCGCCACGAAGTCCGAGGCGAAGACGTTCCTGCAGCAAGTCCGAAGGGGCGAGCGTATCGAAGAAGTCAAGCGTCAGCGAGAGCTTACGCTTGGCGAGTGGTTTGAGTGGCTTGCAGTGAACGACTGGCCAGAGACTTTGGCCAGTGTGACCGTCGCGCAGCGCAGGTCGAGATTCAAAAAGTACGTCGAGAAGCACTTCGGGGCTACTCCGCTGAGCAAGATCGACCCGATTCAAGTTCGCGCATTCTACAAGCGCTTGCGGGACGAGGGGGCGCGACCGACCCTCATCCTGTCGGTGAAGAGCGATCTTGTGAGAGCATTCAACCAGGCGATCACCCCATATCAGCGCATCCCGATGACCCTGGCGAACCCGTTTCGCCTTCCACTTCCTCAACCGTCGCCCCGTGAAGCGGTGGCGCTGACACCAGAGGAAGTGAAGGCGGCCATTCACTTACGGGACCTGACTACTGGGGGACGGGCGATGCTTGGGCTCTTTCTGCTTGCCGGGCTTCGGCTTGGCGAGATGATGGCGCTCTCCCGTGGGCAATTGCGCTTCGACGACGACCTGATCGTGATCGACCGGGCAGTACAAGTCGAGTTCGGTGGCAAACAGTCCATCGGACTACCAAAGGGCCGTAAGACACGCAACGCGGTGATGTGCCGAACGCTCAAGGATGCCCTGGCTCCGTATGCCCTCACAATGCCCGACGAGACGCTTCTCTTCGCCGCCGAGAGTGCGAACAAGCCCCGTATGAAAAAGGTCTTCTACCGTGGATGGGAAGCGGCGAGGAAGGCATCGGGCCTGCCATCAGACATGTCACCGCATGACTGCCGCCTAACCCACATCAACATCATCGAGAAGATGATGCCCCGAGTCTCCATCACATGCCTTAAAGAGCATGTTGGCCACGCGGCATCAGGGGTGACCGAGGCCAACTACACAAGACCGATCACATCGGCACAACGCGTGCTCCGAGATGAACTCGACCGGGTATTTGGAGTCCGCAAGAGGCACTCTAAGTAACTCGGCCTTCTCTGCCTGCCCACACTGGGCAGGCACTTCTTTAAGTCAAAGAAGAGCCCCAACCCGTTCGAGTTGAGGCTGAGACTAGTAATCCTCTGGAAGGAGGGTCAGAAGAGGTGACTTCGAACTAGCCTACGGGTAACGTTGGGAACGTTCACCACCTCGTGGCCCATGCTCAGCCCAAAGAACTTGCGCTCGACCAGCTGGTGGCAGTCGATGCGCTCGAGGGTTTCGATTTCATAGCCG
>JBKJJL010000154.1:0-11392 GCA_046597875.1 Fimbriimonadaceae bacterium
TGTTGATGGTCGTACCGGTCTTTGCAAAAGTGTACGGCGACCTCAATGCAACTCTCCCCGCTGCCACCCGATTCCTGATTGCGGCGAGCGATTTCGTCACCCAATACTGGTGGATTGCGCTCCTTGTCTTGGGCGGCGGCGTACTCGCCTTTCGCAAATACCGATCCACCCCGGGCGGGGGCAGGCGTCTGGATATCATCGCCCTAAAGGTGCCCGTGATAGGCCCACTCATGCGAAAGATCGCCATCGCACGCTTCGTCCAAACACTTGCCGGTGCGCTTCGAGGAGGCGTAAACGTGCTCCGTTCCATGGTTATTTCTGGGGAGACGGCCGGGAACGTGCTCATCCGGGACGCGGTAATCAGCTCGGCACAGGCCGTCCGGGACGGCTCGACGATGGCCGAAGAGCTAACCAAGACCGGCGAGTTCCCCATCATGGTTACGCGCATGATCGGCGCTGGCGAAGCGAGCGGGGACATCGACGAGATGTTGGACGAGATCAACCGCTTTTACGATCGCGACGTCCAGTACGCGGTGGATCAACTCACCAGGATGATCGAACCTGCGATGACCATTCTCATCGGCGGAATCGTCCTCGTCGTGCTCCTCGCGCTCTATATGCCGATCTTCAAGCTCGGTGAGGCCTTCCAAAAGGCCAGTTGACCCACGCATTGAGTCCGCCATTTTGAGCTTAAAGCATGAAATTTCCTGAGACTGTGCGAAAAAAAGTAAGAAAGAAATAGGAAATTGGCATATTCCTTGATATAATGTGGGTATTGCGTGAAGGGAAACCTCAGCGCACATTGGAGCGGACTTTCGGGAAAGCTCCTAAATTAGGGAGAACATTACATTGAAACGAATCACCAAAGCTCGAAAGGGCTTCACACTCATCGAACTTCTCGTCGTCATTCTCATTCTGGGCGTCCTCGTCGCGATTGCCCTCCCGTCCTACTTGAGTTCGGTCAAGGATTCTCGTACGAAGACGGCTGATGCCAATGCTCGAGCCATCGCAACCGCCGTTCAGGCGAAGTATGTCCAAGCTGGCGGCATCACTTACGTTGGCGTCGCCACCACAGCCGGCAACCTCAACGCCGACATGGGTGGGGTTATCCCCACGAACCCGTGCACCGGCACTAACACGGTCGGCACTGCCGCCACCAGCGCCTACGTTGTCACTGAAACGGCAACGGGATTCACCGTCAATGCGTTGACCAGTGCCAACTGCAACGCGACCAAGACGTTCAACCTCGGCAGCTAACGAGTGCCGGAACAACACCCCTGGCGACGACTTAAAGTCGTCAGGGGAAGAACCAATTCTGGGAGCAACAATGTTAGAAAGGGGAGAGCGGCACTTCTATCGGGCCAAAAAGGGCGTGGCCCTCATAACCGCGCTTATTTTTACGCTGATCATCTCGTCATTGATCGGCGCGTCGTTACTTTACGCCCAGAGCCATTACAGTCTGGCCTATGCAAATGCACGCAGTGAGTCCGCCCTTCTGTTAGCCGAAGGCGGAGTAAACGACGAGATTCAGTACATCGCCACCCACCTCAACAGCACCGTCATCGCGGACCTATCGTCCCAACCATCCGCGGCTAGTGGTGAAACCGAAATCTATCCAGGTGACGGCACCGTCATCAAGGGCAGAAAGGGTTCGGTCACTGGCCAGCCCACCAAATACTTCTGGGTCTTTTCCAGTAACGACGAGGCGGGCACGACGGGATGGGATGGCCGCCAGGCCACCTTTTGGATTACGTCGGCGGCGAAGGTGGAAGGGTCCTGGAGACGCGTAAAGGTCCAGGTTCAGGCGATATCCATTTTCTCGCTAAACGCAATCATGGCCCTTGCGTCCTATCCGAACAACTCAAACGCGATCAGCCTCAGTGCCGCCACCGTCAATGTCGAGGGAACCGGTGGCACGAACGGCACAGTTTCAAACAGCAGCAGTACGCTCATTTTGAGCGATGCGATCAACGCCAACACTGCGGACGTAAGCACCGGGCAGTTCACGAGCGCGAATCTGGCGAGTGGGGGCACGATCGTAACGCGCACAACCCCCATCGTCTATCCATCTGTCGCCACCGTTCTCAAGAGGATTAAGGGCCGTGCGAGCGACACGGATGCAGCAGCATGGACGTGGCTTGGAACGAGCGCAAACAACTCCAATAACACCGGCATCTACACCTACCGGGATCATCCAACCTCTGCCACGATCAATACGACGAACTGCCAGTCCATTAATCTTGGACTGACCACCCTTGGCAACAGCCGGGGCGGCACCTTGGAGGCATGGGCAAGCGCCGGATACAGACCGGGCACCTACGTATCAAGCGGAGCCCTCGCCATCACCGCCGCGTCGAACGCCTCGCCAATCGAGATCACCACCTCGGCTAACCATGCTCTCGTTACCGGTAACTCGGTCTTCATTTCCGGGGTAACCGGAAACACCGCTGCCAATGGCAATTGGCGCATCATTAGGACAGGTCCTAAGAAGTTCACGTTGAACGGATCTACGGGCAACGGCACGGCCCCGGCGGGCGGCACCGCCAATCCGAATCTCGTCCAGACCCTGATCTTTCAGCCCGGCGACTACTATTTTACGAGTCTAAACTTACCATACAACTACCGCACCCAGATCGTGATCGATACCCAGGCTCTCGCCAGTGGCGGTACGCCGGGCCAGGTTCGATTCTGGCTTCACGATCCGGCCAACGGCAATCAAAACGATTCGTTTCAACTCCCTATTACCACCACGATCGCTGCCGGTGGAACGGTACCCGACCCGGCTCTCTTCCGCGTGTATTACTCGAAGGACGGTAAGACGTTTACGTTCGGTCGTCCGCCTTCGGTGACCAGTGTCAACGAAACAACCCATCTATTGGAGGACCTTGCGGGATCCTTTGGCGTATACGGTGGCGTTTATGCAGTAACCAAACTGCCAGGAGATACAAACACATCCCTAACTGGCACCCAAATTAACTTTCAGGGGTCGACCGGCGCAGGTGGCGGCACCATCCAGTTGACCGGGTCGCTTCTCGCCGACAAACTTTCTTTCCAGGGCCCGTGCTCGATTATCTATCAGTACGCTCCCAACACAAGCGACCCCATCGCCGGCGCCGGGACTGTTGGCGGCTATACGGACGGCGGCTGATGAGAAAATCTCTCCATTCCTCAAACCGGGGCTTCACACTGCTGGAAGCGCTTTTCGCCGCACTCATCCTATCCATGGCGCTCGTAGCCCTGTTCCAGCTTTGGGACATATGCTACAACCGCATTCAGAACTCGGGCGAGATATCCGAAGCGGGACAGTTGGCAAGAGCCGAACTTGAAAGGGCGAAGGTCTTTGGCGCGGAAAGCTTTCCCACCGGCACCTATAACCAAGGTACGGGCCTGGGAACCTGGAACGGATCCTTTAATCCGACCGCTAACTCAGGAGCCGGAGGGTGGGTTTCCGGTCACACTGAATACTTTGACCTCGCCGGAACCCGGCTCTCGTCGGCGGGAGATACCGGAGTCCGGTATAGCGTGAGCCTTTCCGTGATCGATTCGGCCGTGTTAGCGGGCTCCGGAAGCACCTACCAGATAGCCAACAACAGCCTCCGGGCTCTAGTCGTTACCGTTAACAGACTCCCGGACAACACCGTGCTCTTCTCCGCTGGCTCCAACTTGGTGGTGGGTGGCCTGTGAAGCGTCGTGGCATCAGCTTGATGGAGGTACTCATCGGCCTTGCGGTAACTACGATCGCGTTTGGCGGCATTTTTACGATCTTCGTTACCCTGGATCGGGCCCAAACCTTTTCGGTAACCATGCCCGAAGTTCAGCAGAAAGCGCAGCAACTGGCGACCACGGTCGCCAGCGCGTTGCGTCGAGCAACCCTCTGTACGAGTAGTGATTCTGGCTGTACAATCAATGCCACGCTTCAAGACACTTCATCTACTGGGCTCACCGTTTACACGAGATCAAGTGGGACCCTTACACCCGTTACCTATGAGGTCAGCAGTGGGACTTTTCAGAAGATTTCGGGTGCGACCACCACTCCAATTTATACGGATGCAACCCTCGATCTCGTATATTATCAATCTTCAACCTATCATTCTGGGGCCCTAACCGAATTTACTCCCGACAATACGACCACTCCAAACGTCATTGGAATGAAGATCGTTGCGACTGTAACTTCTGGTAGTCATACCGCAACGTATTCAACTGTCGTCAGGTTGCGGAGTGGACCAAAGAAGAGCACTCCAAGTGATTAAGCTGTTAACAAAAGGGGGAAGTAACAGTTTTGATCGACAGAAAAGCACTCCAATCGATAAACATTAACCATGGGCCGAAGTGATTCCTCCATCTTGGGAATTGATATTCACGAATCCGAAATCAGGGTCGTGCATGTCCGCTATCGTGGCCAAAAGGCCACCGTAGTCAGTTCTGGGGCCACGCCCTTACCCTCCGACGCAATGAACGTTGACCGGATTCTCGAGCCGGGGTCTATCGCCATCGCTCTACGCAGGCTGATTGATTCGATGCGCGCCGGGGACTGTACGCGAGCCGTGGTTGGCATTCCCGGCGGAACGACCCTCCGAAACCTAGTTCTGCCTAGGGTTCCTGAAGTTGAGCTGCCGATGGTCGTCGCCGCCGAGGTGGAACATCAAGGCCTCCTTCGAAGCCACGGGTCGGCTTATGCATACTTGAAACTTTGGTCACCTCCGGACCAAAAGGTGCAGGGTGACAACATTGTCATTCTAGCGGTGGAAGATGACGTCACGTCCATACTCAGGAACGCGATAGAACGGGCTAATCTAACTGTGGAGGCCTTCGAGCCGGCCCAGTTTGGCATGTACCGGTCGGTCAGGCTCACGACCCCGTCCGTCCCAATGATTTGCGCACTCATGGTGGGTCCCTCCAATACGGACCTTGCCTTCGTGAACAATGGCAAGCTCATGGCCTATCGGCGGATTGAAACGGGCTCCCAGGCCCTGCTCCGCGTAGGGCCGGTCACGATTCCAACGGCTTCGCCCTTCGCATTTGACGAGCCCGAAGCAGTGGCACATGACGAAGCGCATACCTTCAGTGCAACTGCGCTCGATACTCTCGGCACGGACTGCTATCGGGCACTAGACTATTTCCTGCGCGAGTATCCCGACTTGGCGGCTGTCGAGCGGGTCTACTTGGCGATCGATTCCGCGGCTCTCGTGCCGCTAGAAGGGGAGCTCTCCCGTCGACTCGGCGTCCCCGTCGAACTCGTCAAACCGATCGACGATGCAGAGAAAAGCCCGGACGGAACTGCCCCTGACGAACGCGCTCGTTACGCAGCGGCATTTGGACTAGCGATGCGCGACTCAAATCTAGCGAGTTCCATCGTCCCGCGTATCGATCTCTTTTCCAAGGAACGGTCGGTCACTGAGCAGGTCAAGACTCGTCGAAACTTTGCCGGTTCGATCGCCACTTCGGTTGCGGCAATCGCCCTCGGCCTCACCGCATTCTTCCTGTACGGCAAGCAAATCGGAAATGTCAGACAAGCTACTGCCCAAGAACGAGCGACTGCTGCCCAGATTAAGGGCGAAACTGACTTGGCCCTCCAAGCGCGAGCCCGACGGGCCTCTCAGTATGACTCCCTTAGGAAGGAGGGCGTGCCGGTCACGGCGATTCTTGATTATGTCGCCGCCGGCTTGCAGCCGGGCGTCGGCATTTCCGCCATATCGATAAGCGAAAACCTAAAGGTTACGATCACTGGTGACGCGATCGATGAGCCTTCGATGATCAAAACTGTTCAAGCTCTTCAAAGCAGTCCACTTCTTCCGGGTCTTATCATTGATTCGTTTACCCGCACCCCCGCTTCGAACGGCATTACGTTTCAGCTCTCTGCCACGACGGTGCCTTTGAATAGGATCAAGTTCGCTGCAGAGACCAAGGGAGGGCAATAGAACAATGGATCTCTATCGCGTTTTCGGTTGGTTGATCCCCGGACTTTGCATGGCGGGTTCGGTTGCGCTGGCAATTCGCCAGAACAGCGCATTACACGAGGCTCAGCTGGATTTGGATGCCTCCCTGGTCGATGTCCAGGCGGCAAAAATCCAAAAACTAGCCGTCGACTCACATGGAGGGGAGAGGCGCTACGCCGCCGCCGCATCCAGCGACTTGGAACAGACCCTCTTCCTGAGCGACCTCAGGACACGGGTCGCAACTCACGGCGCCGTCATCACTAGCTGGACGACTCGGACCGCCGCGTACGGAAATGTTGGGAATGCGTCGGTAGCAAAGGCGCAGGACCCCCAAGAAACCGAGCTTTTGAAGGGAATCGTGAGAGTGAGCAGCACGCTGACGCTCGCCGGCTCCTACTCCGCTATTCGTAGATTCTTGGGTGACCTAAGCGCTTCAGACCGCTTGTTCACTTTAAGTCACGTAAGTTGGACTCGTTCCAAGGAAGGGACGACTCTTATCGTTACCGTGTCTCGGTATGTCGCGCCTGTGGGTAGCGACGCGGGACGATCAGCTAGGAGAGCGAGTGCAACTCGTTCGGGCCCCCAGCCCAAAGGATTCGCTAACACGACAATGAAGTTCGGCCCAGCGCCTGGCTTGCCTCTGAGGGCGTCGGTGTTTACCATCAAGGAAGAGTGCAACTCATGAGAAAACTTATAATTGGCATCGTGGTCATTAGCATAGCGAGTATGGCCGCCGCAGACGGAAAGCTGACCAACGTTCAGTGGTCGAAAGCAGGACGTGGTTTGAAGGTTCAACTTAAGGGCACAAATCTTGCCCGTCCGACCATCATCCGCGCAAACGGCGGTCGGTCGTTCATGCTCCAGTTCGATGCCGAGTTTGTGGGGAAAGCGAGAAAGGAGTCCGTGAACTACGCGGGAGTTAAGTTCATTCAATCCGGGTGGTACTCGGCAGAACCGGCGCGCACTCGGGTGCACTTGATGCTCGACGATCCGTTGACGCCGGTTCAGTTTGACAGGGTGAATGGAGATTGGCTGATTAGCGTCAATACCGCTGCCCCAGTTGCAAAGACCCCCCGGGCTAAGTTGACCAGCGCAATCGGCGCCGGCGCGGGCCTACTTGCGTCCATTGACGACACGATCCTCATAAAGAGGCCGCCACTGGCCGACCTGCAAGCCCAGAGCCAGGCCGCACCTAGCCGTATCAAGTTGGCATTTACCAACACAAGTGTAGCTTACGTGCTGAAGGCCATTAGCCTTCAGACCGGGGCCAATATTGTTCTCGCCTCCCAAAGCGACGTGAAAATCACGATGAACCTGACCGCAAACGGTGCCGAAGATGCCATACGCGCAACTACTGCTTCTTCAGGACTCGCTTACGCCAAAGCAGGTTCAACCTATGTCGTCGCTGCGCCAGCAGAGTTGCGCAATGCCCTCGCGCCATACGGTGTAACGCAGACCTTCCCCGTTGCTCCCGGTAGTGAGGTGGCCATGCTAGCCCGACTTCAAGAGACCTATCCGCTGGGCACCTTTAGATTGGACGGGAGTAACGTGGTCATGATCGCGCAGCCGGCGCAACTCCGAGAAGCCAAAGGTCTGATCGCCGCTTATTCTATAGAAATAGAGACAAATAAGCCCGTGTCCGAGGTTGTCCTCCTTTCCCGAGCCTCCGCGTCCGAGGTTGAAAAAATGCTGGCGACCGTCTTCCCAAGCCTGAAGCTTGCCTCATCCGGCGGAGCCGATGGCAAGTTTGGGGGATCGGTCGCCATCACCGGGCCCCGTCGTGAAGTGCTGGAGGCAAAGAATCTTGCGTCTCAACTTGATGTGGAGGCTACCGGCGGCGGTGGATCCACTGTCTTTGAAGTTTACGCTCTAAAATACACGAGTGCACCCTCTGTCGCCGAGTTTCTGAAGAAGGCAGCCCCGGAAGTTGAAGCTATTGCCGGCCCTGAGTCGTTCTCGCCAGAGCGAGGCCTGTTCCAGCCCTTGGGTTCAGCTTTGAAATCCGCTAGCGGTTCAGGCGGAAGCAATGGTGGGACCAATAACCAAACCCAGAATCAATCGAGCCCTCAAGGTGGACAGGGCACTCAGACAAAGGAAAAACCGGGCGACCGTGCCACCGTCGTTGTCCTAAAGGGACCCAAAAGAGCCGTCGATGCTGCCCTGAAACTGGTGGCATCGCTCGACGTTAAGCCGATACAAGTCATGGTTGATGTGAAGGTCATCGAGACCTCACCGAACTTCACCGAGAACTTGGGGATCAACTTCAGCTGGACCGCTCTGCAGTTCTTCGAGTCGCCGGCTGGATCGTCCTTCCCCCCGAATCTCACCAAGCCAACTGGGGTGGGTCAGTTCAGCCGTGTTCCCTGGTCGTTCCAAGGCTTGATGAATGCCCTCATCACGAAGGGCGAAGCCAAGGTACTCGCCAACCCCAGCGTACGTGTCATCAGCAACAACGACGCAAATGTCTTCATCGGCGATACTATCCGCGCCCGAATTTCGCAAGCGAATGGATTGGGTGGGCAGACAGTTGACGTTGTCGAGTTTCCAGTGGGCATCATCCTGCTCATCCGGCCGCGAGTTAACGCGGATGGCAACATTACGATGCACGTCAACCCCGTTGTGAGCACGATCACGGCAATCGGTTCCGACAACATTCCTCAAACGAGTTCTCGTGAGGCGGAGACGACGGTCATGGTCAAGGACGGCGAGACGATCGTTATCGGTGGCCTAATCCGGGACGAGTATTCGAAGATCGTTCAGGAAGTGCCCATTCTGGCCCGCCTGCCTATTATCGGTGAGCTCTTCAAGAATCGCAGCACGAATCGACGCTATACCGAGGTCGTCGTCACCATCACGCCTCATATCGTGAAAGAGACCGGGGGAAAGGGACATTGAGCACCACGATCCGACCAAGCGACCAAGCGAAGCTCGCTGTTCTAGTTGGCGGACTTCTACTGGTGATAGGCTTCATCGTGTGGCAGGTCCGCGCGAGTTCGGTCGGTGGTCCGCCAGCACCAGACACGGCTCCGGCGACGATTTCCCTCAGTTCGAGTGCGAAGGTTCCCGTTGTGACCGAGTCTGGCCTCATCGAAATCCCCGCGATATCCACGCCTCCCGACATGGAGCCTTTCCGAACGGTTCTCATGGAGCCGGCTCCAAGCAATCCCCAAGCAACGAAGAGTAGTCAGCGAATCCGCCCACCGCACCCCATAAGTTCGCCAATCGGGGGCACGACCCCCTTTCTTCCGAAGATCGACTCTGTCGCCGGTGCCAGCGAAAGCATGACAGACCTCGGCCTTTACGTCGAAGGCGTCATTGTGGGCGGTGAGGGCGTCGCCGTCATCCATTTCGGTCCGGAAACTCACGTCGTCCGCCAAGGCGATCGCTTCGGAGATGATATGAAGATCCAGTCGATCTCGGAGACGCGCGTCGTAATCTCCAAAGGAAAGGAGCGGATTACACTGTCCGTGGGTAAGCCACCCTCCCCTTAAACTCTAGTAGCCGAACGTGAATAGCGCTCTCCACCGACGTGCTGTGTTTCTCAACGTTCTGTCCCTCGGGTTGACGGCGGCTGGATTGATGGTTTCGGGCATCCTTGCGATTGCCCATTCGCTGAATAAGCTCGTGCCTTGTGGTGCGAGCGCCGGGTGCGGGGTGGTTGCAAGCGATCCTAGTTCGTTCCTCTTTGGAGTGCCCTTCGCCTACTACGGCGTAGGCGGCTACGCCTTCATCCTCACGCTGTCAGTATGGAGGGCCGTTACGCCAGAATCACGCCTGCCTTCCCGCTTAACAATGCTCACTTCGGCTGCCGGAACGGCAGCAAGCGCCTGGCTTACCTGGCACTCGATCTTTTCATTAAATGCTATCTGTGCGTGGTGTCTCGCTTCCGCAGTCATCATGGTCGCGATTTTAGGTACCTCGATCGCCCTCCTTCGGTTGCCTGGACCCGTTCTGCCCGTGCGGAACGCCGTGATCTTAACATCAGTGTTTGTTGCGGCCGCCCTCGGAGGGGCCACGCTCTCCACCCGCACCTTTCAACCGCCCACGCTGACCATGTATCTACGGCGTGCTTCGTTCACGGAAATCGTTCCGGAAGATGCGCCCGTTAAAGGTGACATTAGCGCACCTGTGACGATCGTCGAATTCGCCGACTTCAACTGTCAGGCGTGCAAAGAGATGCACATTCGCCTCACCAACCTAGTTGCCCACCACCCCGGGCGGGCTAGCCTCGTTTTCCGTCATCTCCCGCTAACGGAAATCAAGGGCCACGAGTCGTCCATGGAAGCTGCCGTGCTGGCGGCGACTGCCGGTCGAATGGGCCGGTTCTGGGAGTTTGTCGATCTCGTTTTTGGTGAAAAAGCTGCAGTTGGCCACAAGGAGCTTGACCGGTTGTTTCAAGCAACGATTGCCAAGGCTCCTAACCCCAGCGACGTTGTGAAAGTGAAGGATGACGCTAAGTCACTTGTGCTTCGAGATGCTACCTTCGCGAGGAAACTGGGCTTCCAGCAAACTCCCACCTACATCGTGCTACTGAACAGGCGGGCCGTTGCGGTCGCAACTAGCGTGAACCTGAAAAGCACGCTGGAAACCCCCGACATCCTCAAGTCGCTTGGCCCACGCCGAGCAGATAGACGCTAGGTGAACCGCAAATCCCTTTTGCACGTAGGATACTCGGAGAAATACTGATCCGTTGAGTGTCTTGCTCTCGTGCAAATAACGTATTTAGCCGATCACATGATATGGAATGTCATTTTAAGGATGCACACGAATGTCCATGATCGTCAATAGTCAAATGAAGATAACGAGAACAAGTCGTGAAGCTTTCCGGAGGCCTGTTACCTCGGCGACCGCGTTGCTGGCTGCGATTTGCTTTCTTGACACCTTCTACACCCTCTGGGCCGTTAGAATGGGAATCGCCCGCGAGGTCAACCCATTGCTGAACTACTTCCTGGCTAAAAGCGACGCGCACTTCCTCATCGTGAAGGGGCTCTCGTTTCTAGGTCCGCTGACCGCGCTTGAGTTAC
This sequence comes from Fimbriimonadaceae bacterium, assembly GCA_046597875.1. Taxonomy (GTDB): domain Bacteria; phylum Armatimonadota; class Fimbriimonadia; order Fimbriimonadales; family Fimbriimonadaceae; genus JANJUB01. The sequence continues at coordinate 10,961 of JBKJJL010000154.1, forward strand.
TGCGCCCTCTCAGCCCTCAGTTCATCCCCGCTGCCCTAAAAGTAGGCACACTTGCTTACTTAGCAATTTACGGGTTCGGCTCGCTCCTCGTAAGCTGAGCGGCTTCGCAACACGATCGGTGGCACGGTCGTCCCGCCCGTGTCCCCTCCGGAACACCCGGCCCGAGACGGACCGGGGACGCATGGGCGAGACGCCCAAGACACAGGTCGTAGGGCCATCCTCCATATGTCATTCTTCCCAATCGTCGAAACGAAAATCATCCACAACCTTCTGCCAATCGCGCGAGTCGTCGCGAAGCCACTCAACAATTTTCGCACGCTCGGTAGCTAGCTTTGATTCCGGCCAGGAGAGTACAAATGATGCTCCCTGAATCGTGTGGGCAACGAAGTCCCCGACGCACAGCTCAACCTTCACTCCTGGTGCCACCTCTCC
>JBKJJL010000241.1:0-3543 GCA_046597875.1 Fimbriimonadaceae bacterium
ACGCGTTCAAGGGGGGCCCTTGACAAACGGACCCGAACTGGAGCACAATTGGAAAGCTAAGGCACGTGTGCCACGGCGCTGCGTCGAAGGAGGCGGTATCGGTCTGAAGATGACGACACGTAAAGTGAAGTGAACTGAACGAGCGAATCCGCGCCCCTTATGCGAAGCCAAAGGGGCGTTTTCACGTTAAAACGCACCAAAAGATACGAGATTTGAACCTGGAGTATTAATGCCGACAGTCAATCAACTGGTACGCAAGGGACGCGTAGTCCCGAAAGTAAAATCGAAGTCGCCCGCGCTGAAGAGTAACCCCTTCAAGCGAGGCGTCTGCACGATCGTTCGAACGGTCACCCCGAAGAAGCCCAACTCTGCTCTTCGGAAGGTCGCTCGTGTTCGTTTGACGAATGGCATCGAAATTACTGCGTACATTCCTGGCGTCGGGCACAATCTCCAAGAGCACTCGGTTGTCCTCGTCCGCGGCGGACGGGTCAAGGACCTTCCCGGCGTGCGCTATCACATCGTTCGCGGTACCCAACAGACAGCTGGTACCAACAACCGAATGCAGGGCCGCTCCAAGTACGGGACCAAGCGTCCTAAAAAGGTGGTTAAGAAGTAATGCCAAGAAAAGGTGCAGCTCCCAAACGCGTCATCACTCCTGATCCGGTCTACGGTAGCGAGATGGTGCAACGATTTATCAACCGAATGATGCTCGACGGCAAGAAAGCCATCGCAGAAGGCATCTTCTACGGAGCGATTGCTTCGGTTTCTGAGAAAGCGGGCGCGCCGCCTCTGGAGTGCTTCGAGAAGGCCTTGACGAACGTCATGCCGAACGTCGAAGTTCGCCCGAAGCGAGTCGGTGGCCAGACGTACCAGGTGCCGATGGAAGTCCGCCCCGAGCGTCGCCGAGCCCTCGCCCTTCGCTGGATCATCGCCGCCGCCCGAAAGCGCAGCGGAAAATCGATGGCCGAAAAGCTGGGTACCGAGCTTCTGGATTGCTACAATGGCACGGGAAGTGCCGTAAAGAAGAAGGAAGACACGCATCGAATGGCCGACGCCAACAAGGCGTTTGCCCACTACCGATTCTAATCACTTGAGGAGGGCGAAGCTTCAGCGAGCCGCAAATGGCCCGCATGAGCTTCGCCCTTCTCAATGTTAATGGTAAGGCACGGAGGACGAAATAGGACGTATCCTATAAGACCTATTTGACCTATCAATATCGACCAAAAAAACCACAATCTAATGCCCCGCTCACACGCTCTCGAACACGTTCGCAACATCGGAATCGCCGCTCATATTGATGCGGGTAAGACCACGACAACCGAACGCATCCTCTACTACACCGGACGCTCGCACAAGATCGGTGAAGTTCACGATGGCAACGCCACCATGGACTGGATGGAGCAAGAGCAAGAGCGCGGCATCACGATTACGTCCGCCGCCACGTCGTGCTTCTGGCGCGTCTCTCGATTTGACGATGCTGATGGCAAGAACACGAGCCAGCAGTACAAGGTCAATATCATCGACACCCCCGGCCACGTTGACTTTACGGCCGAGGTCGAGCGCTCGCTGCGCGTTCTCGATGGCTGCGTCTCGGTCTTTTGCGCGGTTGGCGGTGTCCAGCCTCAAAGCGAGACGGTTTGGCGACAAGCAACCAAGTACAGCGTCCCCCGCGTGATCTACGTGAACAAGATGGACCGCCTCGGCGCGGATTTCTTTAGCGTCGTCGCCCGCGTCAAAGAGCGTCTGGGCGCGAACGTTGCCCCGATCCAAATTCCGATCGGAGCCGAATCCGCCTACGAGGGTTACGTTGACCTCATCACGATGAAGGCGACGATCTACAAATCGGACGACGGCAAAGAGTTCGAAGTTGGCGAAATACCGGAGAATCTTCGTGCTCTTTCCGCCGAGTGGCGCGAAAAGATGATCGAAGCGATTTCCGACTTTGACGATTCAATCATGGAGCGATTCTTGGAAGGGGAAGAAATCGGCGAGGATGAAATCCGCGCGGCCCTGCGTGCTGGAACGATTGCCCTCAAAGTTTTCCCTGCGATTTCGGGTTCCTCGTTCAAAAACAAGGGCGTGCAGGCGATGATCGACTCGGTCGTCGACTTCTTGCCAAGTCCCCTTGAGAAGGGCGATCATGGAGTCGTCTCCGGGGTCGATCCCCACACCGAAGAGCAGATCGTTCGACGTCCCGACGATAAGGAGCCTTTTGCGGCTTTGGCTTTTAAGATCATGTCGGACAAGTACGTTGGCCGTCTCACATTCCTGCGCGTGTACTCCGGAGTCCTTAAGAAGGGCTCGTCGGTTGCAGTTGTGTTCCGCGATCCGCAAACCAACGACTTTCGGTTGCGAACCGAGCGCGTGGGGCGCATTCTCGAAATGCACGCCAATGACCGAAAGGACATCGACGAAGCCTACGCAGGCGAGATCGTCGGCGTTATCGGCCTGAGCGACGTCAACACTGGCCACACAGTTTGCAACGAGGAGCATGCGGTTGCTCTTGAGTCCATCAAGTTTGCCGAGCCCGTCATCCAGATCGCCGTCGAGCCTAAATCAAAGGCTGACCAGGAGAAGCTTGGAACATCTCTGCAGCGCCTGGCTCAGGAAGATCCGACTTTCCGCGTTTTCACCGATCCCGAGTCGGGCCAGACGATCATTTCCGGAATGGGTGAGCTTCACCTGGAAATCATCGTCGATCGCCTCAATCGCGAGTTCGGCGTGCAGGCAAATCAAGGCAAACCCCAGGTTGCTTACCGCGAAACGGTGCGAACCGTTTCCAAAGCCGAAGGACGATTCATTCGGCAGACGGGTGGTTCTGGTCAATACGGTCATTGCTGGCTCGAAATGGGTCCGCTTCCCGCAGGTTCGGGTTTTGTATTCGAGAACAAGGTCGTCGGCGGTTCGATTCCGAAGGAATATATTCCCGCGATCGAAAAGGGCGTTCGCGAGGCGTTGGGCGCAGGCATCGTCGCCGGGTATCCGGTCGTCGATATCCGCGTCGCGGTGACAGAAGGTTCGTACCACGAGGTTGACTCGAACGAGAACGCGTTCAAGCAGGCCGCGCTGATTGGCTTTAGGGAGTGCATGAAGAAGGCGAATCCCGTTCTGAAGGAGCCGATTATGCACGTTGAAGTCACGACGCCGGAAGGCAACGTGGGGGACGTGGTCGGCGACATTAACTCTCGTCGGGGCCGCATCGAAGGCATGGAGCAGAGCTTCGGTGGTACGTCCATCGTGAATGCTCACGTTCCACTTTCGGAGATGTTCGGCTACGTGACGACGCTTCGTTCGTTGACTCAAGGCCGCGCGGTTCCGAACGTGACGCCCTCGCACTACGAAGAGGTCCCCGCGAACATCGCAACAGAGATCATCGCGAAGTCGCAAGGCGGCAGGTAGACCGCCGGGCACCTAAACTCAGGCTGTGCAAGAATAGGGAGTGGACGTCTTTCGTGGACCCCTGACCGCCTTTAATGATGCTGGCGTTCGGTACGTTATTGTAGGAGGGTTGGCCGTGGTTCTCCATGGGTTTCACCGACTCAC
>JBKJJL010000288.1:0-5251 GCA_046597875.1 Fimbriimonadaceae bacterium
CTTTGCTAAGGGCGGCATCCAGGCAAGCCGCCTGGGGGCAAATATAAGCGCTTCGACCATCTGAGGGGCCGTTCGCGATGAAACTCAACGTCCGAGCGGAGATACGCCAAAACGACGTTTGATCGCCCTTTGTTCTACAGGCAATGCACGAGCGCTGAGGTTTGGAGAGGGCCATACGAGGTCATCTCCTTCCCCCGAGGGGCGTTGGAGCAGTTACGTTAAACTTCACTTCTTGCCCTCCTCGGTGGCCTGATGCTCGCTGCGGATGTCGATCTTCCAATCCGTCAACCGAGCTGCTAAGCGCACGTTCTGGCCACCCTTTCCGATGGCGAGGGAGAGTTGATTGTCCGGAACCACGCAATACGCGCTCCGCTCTTCGCGACCTTCCTCGCCAACCTTGGTGTTGAGCTTGATGCTATTCACCTTAGCCGGGCTGAGGGCGTTCTCAATAAAAGTCTTCTGATCGTCGCTCCACGGCACGATGTCGATCTTTTCGTCATAAAGGTCCTCGACAATCGACTGCACACGAGAGCCTCGCGGCCCCACACAGGCACCAACCGCGTCAACCCGCTCGTCCGTACTCCGCACCGCGATCTTACTGCGCTGCCCCGGCTCTCGAGCGACATTCTCGATTACGACCGTTCCATCGGCGATTTCTGGAACATGGAACTCAAACAGCTTTCGCAAAAGGCCTGGATGGGTTCTGCTAACGATAACGCGCATCCGTTTCGTCGCGTCATCCACCTTCAAAACAAACACCATGAGGCGATCGTTGGAGCGATACGGCTCTGTCGGAACCTGCTCTCGGCGGGGTAGCTCGGTCTCCACCTTCCCCACTAAGACGTAGATACTCTGGCCTTCACGTCGGCTCACCGATCCCGAAACGACGTCTCCGATCTTCTCGTGGAACTGGTCATTAATCTGCCTGGTCTCGGCCTCTCGCATCTTCTGGCTGAGAACCTGTTTGAACGTCGTCGCCGCGATTCGACCAAAACGATCCGGATCAACCGGCACTTCGTAAAAATCGCCGATTTCCTTTGTCGCATCCCGCTTTCGGGCGTCCGTTACAGAAATCTGATATTGGGGATTGCTGACCTCGGCCACGACCTCTTTCGAAATGCTGGCCGTGATGCCTTTGACCCCGCCAACCTCGACCTTAACCTCAATGTCGTAGTCGTTGGGGATACCGATAAACTTCTTGTAAGCGACGGCGAGGGCTTCCTGAATTTCCAGCAGCAACTCTTCTACGGGCAGATCCCTTTCTTGGGCGATTTGCTTTAGTTCCTGCAGGATATCCATTTTCAAAGACCTCCGTTTGGGACAAAAAAAGCGGCAATGCCGCCCTTCGAAGCGCCAAACTGGACCTAAGTCTAGCACATTTCGACCCGTTAACGGTTGATTAAGTTCGCAAACTGGGGGGTCAAGCTATCAAGATAACGATGTGCGTGAGGCATCGGGATCGCAACCTCACCGGGCATGAGCCCTTGAGAAATAAGCACGCCTTCGAAGTCTAGGATCGGCCCCGTCAGGAGAAGGCGATTGTGCTCGTCGTACACAATTCGCTCGCCTTGAGAGCCCTGAATCACGACCGCCAGCCTCGCATCTGCCTCAAGCAGATCGGCATGAGCCCGAAGCCACCTCGACGCGGCGTCAAAGGACAAATAGGACCCAATCGCCACGACTTCACCCTCCCGCGCAGACAAACCTTCGGGCTCCAGAATCTCGAGTTCCAAGCTGTAAGGCGGGGTCAAGGCGTCAAGCAGCGCAACCGCTAGAGAAAGGGGCGAGCCTAACGGAGCGGCAACCAAATAGGGATGCTCCAGCCCGAAGACATCTGAATACCGATGCGGAATCCACTCACCATCCACAAATACCGCCAGTCGATAGCCCGCACCCTCCATTAGTGAAGGGTATACCTAGTCCATCGCCATGAGGTCGCGTCGAGTGATGACGAGCATGTTGCAGAGCTTTCGGCCTGGTGAAATGATGAGCGACCCGTTGTAATACATGCAGGCTGAAGTGCCGCCATCGAGTGCAACCCCGTTGCGGATGCCTTGTGTTTTCATCGCCTTCCCCAGTACGGAAAGGGAGACCTTGCCTGCCGTCGCAAACAGGATGAGCTTTCCGCTTTTGGTCAATCCAAGTCCTGTCCGTGCCGCATGTCCCCACAGTGCCGGGTCTCGGAACTTTTGGGCTTTAGGATTGGGCCTCACGACGCCGCCGTTTACGACCCGAATCGCGCCCCGCATACCGAACTGGAAGCTTCTCCAATCCACTTTCTGTTTGAAAGGTTTATCAAAAATAGAAACTTCGCCGAACCAATCCACGCCTACGGCCGTGCCCCGGCTGCCGCGCGCCAGGAGATTGCCATCAACCAGTACATCCGCGACTGGCTTGTGGCTTTGCAGGTTAAAAAATGTGCCCGTGATTGCGACGACAGGTTGTTCCCGGGCAATGAAATCCCATACCGACACCATTCGCGGCGAGAGCATCGTCTTCATCGCAACCGCCCCGGATGCCATATCACACGTTATCGTGTGAAAGTAAGCCGATCCAAACTTGAAACTGCCGTACTTGATGGCAGGGCTCTTCTGCCCATGGGCAACGCTTGCAACCGCCAGGACCAGAAGGGCGCCTATTTTCATAAGGGTCTTCCTACAAGTATGGTGGTTGAGCCACCATTAGTGCCCGCCAAAGAAGAAAGCCTCCGCGATTGCGGAGGCTTTTGGGGTTGCTTCCCGGAGTGGGAAGGAGGATATGCGTCACTTATTCTAACGAATAACTCCGCCCTCGGGTTCCTGGATTTCGATACCGGGACGTTTGGCCCAGGGGGATGCGGGATGCGGGGATGCGGGGATGCGGGCCCCCACTAACGGCCCGCATCTCCGCATCCAATCCATCCCTGCATCCCATCCCACCCATCCCCCATTCCAATCTCACCAATCGCCCCCGCCGCCTCCGCCGCCACCATCTCCCACACTGCCGCCGTCGTCGAATCCACCACCGCCGTCAAACCCTCCGCCAGACGTGAAGTCGCCGCCGGTCCCCGAATCTCCTGAAGCCCACGAACCACCATCGGAAACCGCTCCGCTCCAGTCATTCGAGGCGTCGTAGAAGCCGCCGCCGTACCACCACATCCCGTAACCCAATCCGCCGCCATCGAACCACTCCGGTGTCGGTAGATCCAACCCCTCGAAGGCCCTCGACCACTCCCTAACAAGCCCGAACGCGATCGCGAACGGCAAAACCCTCTCGTACATCGCCGCGTCTGGATTACTCCTCGCCGCGAACTCAAGCGGGTCTTTGTGCGCGCGCAAGATGAACTCCCTTAGCCCTTCCAGTTCCCATTTCTTCCTTGCCCCCAGCGCCGTCCAGGGTGACGGAAACCTGAAGAGAATCAAGAGTGCAATGATCGCGAGGACCGCACCGAAGCAAGCAGGAGGTCCCAGAAAGAAAGCACCTGCGCACGAGCAGACCAAGACAGCAGAAAAAGCAACGCATCCCATCAAGGCCGAGTTCGGATTTTCCCGCCGCCATCCTTCGTCGACCATGTCCCGCAAAGCCGACATCTCGAACGCCCGAAATACGTGCGAAAACTGGCCGCGCAAAGCGTCGGGCGTCACATCCGGTCCGTACGGCGTCAGTTCGTCGATAAGCCGTCCTTCCATCGCGGACAAACTCGTGGGCCGAAGTCCAGTGAGGTGGATCGTCATCTCTTTGTCGACAACTTGGATCCGGGCGGCTCCCTTTTGAGCGCTCGCCACAACCCCCGCGAGGAAGTCACGAGGCTGAAACTGTCCATCAAAGAGCACGCCCGCCCGCATCGCGTCCACCCCATCGGGCGGGTCGAAGCGAACCACAAGGGGTCCCGGCTTCGGATTGCGCCTCTTCATGACCCACGGGATGACAAAGGCCAATGGCAGGAATGGGACAAACCACCCCAGCGGATTGTTCGGGCCGGTGTAAACGAAGTCGCGCATACCCTCGTTTGAGCGCGTGATAATCGAGTCATCCGGGGTCGCTACCGTGCCCTTCGGCAGAGCCAGAATCACGGTAACCCCGTAGCCTTTCTCAAGCCGTTTATGGACGTCAACTTCGGCCTGGGTTCGGCTCGGGAGTTTCACCGTAAGAAGGTCAAGGCGCCCGATGGAGGGCTTGCCCCAGTATTGCTCGGTTCCGGCCCGATTCCCTACCGGCCCGAACAGTGCGCGAACCCCGAAGGTGTCGGTAACGGGATCGGGATAAGAAATCGTGATCCTCGACCCCTCGACCGCAGTTGGCCAAGCTGAGGGAAACGCGTTCCACAACATCTCGACCCGCGGGCCCAGGTCGTCGTTCTTCCCGATGTTCGACAGCGCGCCCCGAACCCGATAAGTCAAATCATAGACCACAGTCCCGGTGACCTGCCGATTGGGATCTCCGATACGGAGGCTTAGAGTGCCTGATTTCGATTCCTGCTGAATCGGGATTTGCGCACCATTTTGAAGAACGCTTATCTCCTCATAAATAACAGTCCGCTGGGAATCTTTGCCTTTGACAACGATTGGAAGTGTGCGTACAAGGCCACGTCTGGCTTCTCGAAATCGAACCAGAATTCGCTCCGTAACCGTGAGCGAACGATCGGTCGCGACGACGATGTTCACGTCGAACCGGTCCGTTTCGTAGGCGACCTGACCCCACCCGAGCGATGTGATCAGGGTGAGGAGAAAGAGAAAGGTTGCGCGCATCCGTCCCAAGTTACGCACATTCGGGCGAAAAGGATGCCAAATCCTATTCTTCTTCGTGCTCGATTGGCTTGGTCTTAACGCCACCCGTTTCGATTTCCGAAGGGAATGCCGGTTCGTCCGTAAGGCGACCGCTAATCTCGGTTGGCTGGTTCCATGATTCGACAGGCTCCCATCGCCGGCTCATGTAATCTCCAAAGATGCCGAGCATGAGCGGCATCCACACGAAACCGGCAATCGCCCACATCTTCACGAGCTTGCTGCCCCACTTGACGCCCATAAAGATCGCGACGACGAAGTAGGTTTTGACTGCGGCGATGAGCAAGGCAACCGTGTTGTTCAAAAACGAGCCCATCGCGCTGCTCACCGGCAGCATGTGCCCGATATCAAACTTGGCCGCCAAAATTGTAAGCCCCATGAGCAAGCCAAGGGTCACAAAATTCCGGATCAGCACGCTGGGCGGCGTGATGTGATGGTCGTGGGAATCAGCTTGGGTACTCATTGCGGCATCAAGTAATAGAGCGGGA
>JBKJJL010000306.1:0-18713 GCA_046597875.1 Fimbriimonadaceae bacterium
CGTAACTGTCGAGTACAATCTCCTTGTGCCGACGATCGAGAGCTACGAACCCCTTGCCCCGTTCACCATCGACGAACTCGTCGAGGCGGTGAATGCCATCTTGCGGGATCGGCCGTCCATGCACATTCAGGCCAGGACGGTTCGCTTCTACATCTCCAACGGGCTGCTGTCTCCCCCTCATGGGGGGCCGAAGTATGCGCGGTACGGGATGGAGCATTTGCGGCGGATCGTGGCCACTCGGCAGTGGCTGGAAGAGGGCGTCACGCTCGAAGAAGCGGCTCGCCGGATCGAGCGGGGCGAACATGGTACACGCCCAGAGCAGCCTGTACTGTACCAAAGCAAGCGATCTCCATCGAGAGATCGTGTGCTCTCGGCCCCTATGCCGTCGAGTGCATCGGGAACAAAGCGGGTCCCACTGACTCGCCATTCGACCTTGGAAGTCGACTTGGATGCGGACTTTGAGCGCGAACTAGACCGTTCGATCCATGTCATGGAGCACATGTTGCGCTCTTTACGCGACACCTATTGACAGCGCTGACTGTTAGTGGTGTATAATGTTCTCCTAGATGTCGCAGAGCCCGCGGGCGATGCACAAGGAGGACCAATCTATGATTCAGCTAACAACCCGTCTCCCCGGCCTAGAGGCCATCGTCACCGCACACCGCGACGACGCCCTTTCCCTTCTGCTCGTCAGCCTGAAGGCCGACGCCCAGGCAGATGCGCCCAAACGCTCTCCGATGCGCGTCGCCCTCGTCATCGACCGCAGCGGCTCGATGGGCGGCGACAAACTCGCCATCACCAAAGCCGCGGTGGCCCAGTTCATTCGTTCTCTGAGCCCCGAAGACCAGATCTCCCTCGTCACCTATGACGACAAGGTGGATCTCGTGTGCGGCTTGGAATCTCCCAGCGAAGGACTCGCCCGCCGCGTCGAGTCCATCGAAGCGGGCGGTTCCACTGACCTGTACGGCGGCTGGGTGACGGGCGCCAAGATCGTCGGCCGCGGAGGGCGCGTTATCCTGCTGTCGGACGGCCAGGCCAACGCCGGCCGCTTCAGCGATGCCGCCTCGCTCGCAGGGCATGCCAAGCTCTCTTACGAGAAGTTCGGCGTCACCACGACGACGATCGGCATCGGACGCGACTACGACGAAGGACTGATGGCGGGCATGGCCCGCCATGGCGGCGGAGCCCATTATTTCGCCCACGAAGCTAGCGCGATCACGGATGCGTTCAGCCAGGAGCGATACTCCGCTGAGGCGATGATCCTGGAGAGCGTGAGCGTCCGCATCAACGGACATACGGAGCAGCTGGGCCACTTCTGGGCGGGCGAAACAAAGAAGCGCATCTTCCAGGTTCGCGACCTCGGGGGCATGGAGGCGACCGTTCGGTACACCGAGCGCTCCACCGGCGTAAACGGCACTCACAAGCTGGATATTCCAAGCGAGTTCGGCTATTCGGAAGAAGTCAAACTGGAGCATCTACTGCAGCAGGCGAGCGACGCGGAAGGGGAGATGATCTCGGTTCGCAACCCCCAGTCTGCGCGGCTCATGAAGGACCGCCTGCGCGCCATCGTGCTCGCCATCCTCTCTCACCCGTCGAGCGACGAACCCCTGGTTGCGGCGACAGTGGACCGGCTCAAGGCGTCGATTTCGCGCCTGGAGCACTTGGAGCGCAACTACGACGAGACCGAGGCGATGACTCACCGCAAGCGGAGCATGCAGTCGAGCCACAACATGCGCGAACGCGCCAAGGCGTACTCGTCGTTCGACGACGAGAAGGAGTTCGTCTCGCAGTCCTATATGGCCGCATCCCCGATGTCGATGCCCCTCGGACACGTCGTAGTGGCGGCCGAGGCGCTGGCTCTCGTTCCCATCGAGATGTGGATCAGGTGGGAGGCGGTTCCGGTCGAGGTTCATCCCGAACTGCTGATCGTCGCCTTGGAAGATCCGAGGCGCGGGTTCGTGCTCTCGGAGATCGAGAAGACGGTCGGGCGTCGGGTGCGGGCCACGGTGGCGGGGATGTCCACCGCCGAGATCGTCGCGTTGCTCAAAACGGGGGCACGCTCTTGATTTTGGGGAGCGCCCTCCTCATGTCGCTCGACGGCGAGGCGTGGAGCGGCGGCGAGTACGTGGATGGGATGGGGCGGCCTCACAACCGCCCGCTGCTCCGGCTGGGCAACGGCATGGGCATGCTCGTTCTGGATCGCACTCTGGCTTCGCGCTTCACCGCGAACCGTCCGTACGCGATCCTTTCGATCACCGATCCGGGGTCGAGCCTCGTAACGTTCAAGCCATCTGAATGTCTCGTCGCCGTCCATCGTACGACGTTCTGCGACGCCGACTCCGAGGCGATGACGGGCGATATCGCTCGCGGAGTTGCGCACTTCGTTACGGGGCAAGTAGTTCAATCTGCCGAGCTTCTGGTCGTCCACTGCGAGGCCGGCGTCTCGCGCTCGGCGGGCATGGCCTTGGCAATCGGCGAGTGGGCGTCGAGCGACTACCCGGAGATGCTTAAACGGCTTCGAACCCAGATCTTGGACAACTATTCCCCCAATCGATTCGTGGTGAGGGCAATGCGGGATCACCTCGGGATTGTTACGCAGGAGAAAGCTGCTGCCCAGGAGCCGAAACCCGATGTGACTATTACGCGAAGCACTTGGCACCCGAATCATCCGCTCTTGCCCGAGGGCACGTCGACGATCTCCTTCAGCCCAGCCTGGGCAACGAACTCAAAAGAGGCAAAGAACCAGGAGAAAGGAGGAGCATAGCTCCTCCTTAGAACATGTGATCAAGAAGTCGCCATCCGGGCGGCAGGTGTGCCGTTGCGTTTTCTGCAGAAGATCTATGCGCGATTCAAGACCTCGTGTTGGGCTGTCCATGGCTTTTCCTTATGCAGAATCCTCCTGCCACAAACTCACGGTTGCCAAGTCGGTCTCACCGGAACAGTGTTTGTCAAGCACACGGGCAAAAATCGAATCTTGACCGGAGGCCAGGGTCGTCATAGAGGATTTCAGCTTGCGAATGTCGGGAGATCCGAAGACCTCAATCATGGGTCGATCATCCGTTTCCAAGATAAGCTGCGTACACTCGAGGAGCCTCGGCCCAAGGATTGGATGGCGCAAATAGTCGTAAGCCTCATTTCGGCTCTTGATGGCAAACTTTTGGGCCAAGTTGCTCCTGCCCAACCCAACCCATTGGGGAAAAATGAACCACATCCAATGCCCGTGCTTTGCGCCACTTCGCAACTCCGAGATCACCTGAGCGTAGTCGGCCAGGTCAGATTGCGCCTCCACGAAGCGATTCAAATCAAACTGGTCGGCGCTATGGGATGGGGGCATTGATATAGCTCGTGGTTTTGAAACCGTCTATACTTTAGCCCGTCTTGTTGGGAGCTCTTTTGGGACTAGATTTAGTCTAAATCTTTGAAATGCGGCAACTGTCAACTTCGAACTGCTGGCTGCTGTAACGATCTGTGAGGACGTCCATCGCAAATGATACGTGACATCCCCCCTGATTTCCTTGAACATCGGTCAAGGGCTTGCCTGCTCGGCGGGGCGATCGGTGACGCGCTGGGGGCGCCAGTCGAGTTTCTATCCCTTGAGGCAATCAAGTCCAGGTACGGGCTCGAAGGCATACAAGAGTTTGATGAAGCGTACGGACGTATCGGCGCGATCACGGACGACACGCAAATGACCTTGTTCTCGGCGGAAGGCTTGATCCGCGCCAAAGTAAGAGCGGTCCACAGGGGAATATGCCATCCACCAGGGGTTGTCGGATACGCTTATCAGCGCTGGTTGCATACGCAAGGCGAGCCATGTGACCCGTTTGCGATCGAGAAGGACTCTCAAGGCTGGCTCGTTTTGCAGACTGGCCTCCACCACCGACGAGCCCCGGGAAACACGTGCCTTTCCGCCCTGAGGGTCTGGAAGCAGGAACCTGCGTTGAACGACAGCAAAGGGTGTGGAACCGTCATGCGATCGGCGCCGTTCGCGTTCGTGGATTCGGCGTGGGAGATCGCATGGGCGTGCGCAGCGATCAGTCACGGGCACGTTGAAGCCAAAGCCGCGGCTGCAGTTTTGGCGCAGTCCATCCAGTTTATACTTCTTGGTCGCGGACTGCAAGAAGCGCTACGTGAAGCTTGCGACCTTGACCGCGACGATACGCTTTCTTCGCGATTGACCTTGAGGGCAATCAGGCTTGCTGAAAGCGACATGCCAGTCGAACGAGCGATTAGCGAACTAGGACAAGGCTGGGTCGCCGAAGAAGCCCTTGCCGTAGCCGCATATTGCGCGATCAAGGCAGGAGGCGACTTCGAAAAAGGTGTTCGCTGGGCGGTTAATCATGACGGCGATTCGGACAGCACGGGATCGATTTGCGGAAATCTCCTAGGCGCCTTGCTCGGCATGGACGCCATTCCCAACCGGTGGTTGGAATCTCTCGAGCTTCGCGACGTCATCAATCAGATCGCCATTGACCTCGTCGCCGAGGTGCCAGTGACACCGTACGGTGCAACGGACGAGCAGCAAGAGCTACAAAAGGAGTTTTGGGACCGATATCCAGGATGTTGAAGAGGCGGGTCAATGTGCTCACTCGAAGGACAATCTCCACGGTTAATGGCCTTCGGGCGCTTCTCCTGAGCTGTGCCGCTATCGCAGAATAGGTGCCTAACGACGCTCTACGGTGCTTTTAGGTTCTTTAGAGCCCCGCGCGAACCAATAACAAAGAGGTAGTCCCTTGCCCTCGTAATGCCGACGTAGACCAACTCGCGCAGGCGGTCGGACTGGGCGACTCCATCGTCAACTTCAACGATGATCACGATCGGACTCTCCAGGCCCTTGAATTTTCGGATTGTCGACCACCCGACCTCATCGCTCTCGCGTTCGTCGTAGGGCGCAACTGTCACGGTGCCGAGTGCTCCAAGATTCTGGAGCGTGGTCGATGAAGAACCCTTCGGGGTCAGTATCGCGATATCGGCGGGCGCCACCTTCTGAGCCAGAACAAGGCGGGTGATGATCTTTTCGAGTTGCTCTATCTGAGCGCTCTCTGAGTTGGCCTCGATCCACTGTGGGGGGACGCCTTCGGGACCTATCGCTCCGGGAACCTGTTCGCCCTGGAAGAACCGAATGGCTTCGCGGTGGATCGCCTGCGTGTTGCGTACATTTTCGCTGAGTTCTACTGCAGCAAATGGGCCAAGCGAACCAGGCACGCCCCGCGTCGTCCCATACAGAAGTTGATTCGCGTCGATGAATACGCACAGCGATGACTTCTCACCTTCAAGCATCTGCTCGATCACGATCCACCAGTCCAGCTCAAAGTCTTGCGCTTCATCGATGATCACGGTGTCGAATCTAAGGGAGGAGTCGGCCTCCAAAGCCTTCAGAGCGGCTTCCGTCAGTGCGGAGTAGTAATCACTCGCAGACTCCGCAGTTTTCGGACCGATGTCGATCGATCCCATGTTGACCAGATGCTCGCAAAACAGGTGGAAGTTCGTGGCTATGACGTTTGGCAGTCCGCCGAGTTCCTCGTCCAGCAGGCTTCCAAGCAGGTTGTTGAAACAGAGGACCAGAACCCTCTCACCCTGGGCGGAACGTTTTGCAGCGAGCCGCTTTGCCAAGAAGGTCTTGCCTGAGCCGGCACAACCACGCACCAGGAGCCTTCTGTTCGCGGAGACCATGTCGAGGACCCGGCCCTGGTTCTCGGTCAGCCGGTCGAACTCGGTATGGTGCTCTACGATCTCGAGAGACATATCGCGGCGGCCGGTGACCGGGCTGTTGTGGATGCGGCGAATGGCCTTGATAACTTCCTCGAAGCTGGGTCCTCGAAGATCGGCTTCGTTGATCCAGTAAGAGAACGCGCCTGTGATTCGTAGGCCCAGTTGGTTCATTCCATTCGCGTCGATGACGATTTCTGGCGCGCCCGAACCAGGAAGTTCCTCTACCCTCATGACACAGTGAGGAAACACAGCGGCGTGAAAAATCCGCATGCACCCGCCCTGGGAGACCATCTTCTTCGTGCGGCCTATGAGCCCGTAGCACGACTTGCGGGCTTGCTTAAACGGATCGGAAATCCGGTTCACGTATCCAGAGCGGCTCGTTGATGTCCATTGCTGTTCCTCGGGGTCATAGCACACAATGCCGCCTTTGACCTCTAGCACTAGGAACCCATGCTTGGGATGGGCGACGACGAAGTCTGCTTCGCCATCTTGTACGGCCTCTCGCTGCCCCGTAGGCGCGTTCCACTCGACTGAGTAGAAGACGGTGCAGGAATCGTTCAGCTGCAACTGGAGGGCGTCAAATACCGCCACCTCGGCTTGCCGACCGGGATCTTGGCGGATGGTTTCGGTCAACTGTGCGGGACTCATAACGGCCAAGTTCTTCATCACTATCCCCAAGGATACAGGAGTTTGCGCTGCGACCTGACTCGGAGTCATCCCTTAGGTGGAACTTGCTTGCCCGGGAACGCTACATGTCGGCAGAATCTGCCTTGGGCACCCAGTTGGCCATTTCTTCGAACCGGCACAGGGCGCTCACGAGACGAATCTGCTCGGGGGATCTGCAATCCACCTCAAGGAGGGCTGGACTGGCGACGACGATGGCCGTGGACAGGGCGCGCGATGTTGCCACGTTTAGTCGGTTTAGGCTATACAGGAAGCCGATACCGCGCGGCGCCTCATCGGGCGAGGACGTAGTCATCGAGTAAATCGCGACCGGTGCCTCTTTGCCCTGGAACTTGTCCACCGTCCCGACGTTGATGCCCGGAATCGCGTCCCGGATCGCACCCACCTGGAAGTTGTAGGGTGCTACGACGACGATGTCTTCGAGTCTCAGCCGCCGGCTTTCCCCCTCCGCGTCCGTCCAGGTGCCGGTCGCGACGAGCCTGTCCACGATGTAGGCGATGCACTCCACCTCTTCGGAGGACGACGATTGGTTTCCCACATGGGGAACCGACACAAGGAATGGGCCCGCCCCGTCGAACATGCCCGTACCCTCCAGGTACTGCCGCTGCAGCCGTTCCTCGGCCCAAAGTCGCGACTCGTAGAACACCTCGGAAGTGAACTTTGCAAGGGCGGGGTGGAGGCGGCGCGTCATCGGCAGGAAGATGCCCTGATCCGGCGGGCATGTCAGCGCCCCGTTCATCAACTGGTCGAGGGGCGATACGCCGACCCCCGGGGGGTGGCTCCCTTTCTGGGGGCGCTCCAGCTGCCTGGGATCGCCGATGAACACCGTGCTCTTCGCGGCGTGGGAAACAGCCAGCGCGTCGGCGAGGGCCAACTGGCTTGCCTCGTCCACAAACAGGTAGTCGACGGCGTTCGCGAACTCGCTACGGGCCCACAGAAACTTGGTCCCGCCCAAGACAGAGACACCGTCTTGGAGCGCGTTTAGAGCATCGTCGTTGGAACCGCAGAACCTGATTGCCGAATCCTGCCGTCGTTCGGAGTCGCCCTTGTGGGCGACGTTTACGGCGACCCCTAGTTTCCCAGCCTCCTTAACGACGTCGTCGAGCATCTTAAGCACGACTTCATGGCTGTTTGACGTTACGCCCACCTTCGCCCCGTGCTTGACGAGGTCGACGATGAGATGCGCGCCCAAAAACGTCTTTCCCGATCCGGGTGGCCCCTGGATCGGGAGGTTCGTTCGGTCCAGCAAGCGGACGAGCGTCTGCGACTCGTCGATGAGGGTTTCTGGGTCTTCGGGAGCATGAAAGGCGCCGACCACCAAACGGGGAGGAGAACCCAAAAGCAGGTCGCGTCCCGAACGGAACGGATCGGTATCCGCAAATCCTTGCTCGGTCACGCATTCGGCAATGCGCATCAGCGCTAGTTCGCACTCCTTCTGGCTGAAAAACGCGGGTTTCGCGTAGAGTGCCTCTGGGTGTATTTCCTTGGCTTTGCCCGTCTTCTGGATGTCGATCAGCCGCCCATCTTTGTCGTGTGCATCAAGTTCGCCAAGTCGCTGCCCGCCCCAGGCGTAGAGGTCGCTCTTGAGGCCTATCTGGCATTCCTGAGGCGGGTAGTGATACCGGTGGATCGGAGCCTTCTCGGTTCCCCCCACCTCACCCACGAACTCCAGCCCGGCGAGGGCCTGAGTTTCGTCTGGATAGTCTTCGAGGGCCAGTTCGACCATGCGGTAGTACTCCCAGGCATCTACCTTGCCTTCGCGCTGGTAGTATCCGAGGCAGTGGGCGAGGAGCCAGCGGGCGTGTTGCTCGCTCGTCCGCTCGCTACGCTCTTCAGGCACGTCCGTGGTCAGAGACGCGGCCATCTGGGCGAGGCGCTCCCGGTGCTCGCTTTCCCTTGCCGGGGCTTCCGCCTCCTTGTAAAGGGGTCTCCCAATCTCAACCCCCCGCAGTACCTCCGCTTGGCGGACGCTCTCGAGCCAGTCGCGCAGCGCGAGGGTGGCATCGCAGTCGTCCTTGTTGTATCCGAGCACGATGTCGCGGATATCCGGGCCGATCGCTTCCAGGCCGTCGAACTCGATCGCCATCTCGAGGGCGGCTCGGGAGGCTCCCGCGTCGGGCAGAGCCACGTCACGGACGAATCCGAAGAAAATCTCCAGGTCTTTGATCGAATATCGTTCCACGCTGGCGATGAGCGATTCTTTCACGACCCGGTGGAGATCGACGAAGAGATGCCCGCGCAGCCACTCGTCGACGACGCTTTCCCGGGTCGCATAGTCCCCCATCAGACGCTTCATCGCCGAGGGCTCGTAGGGGGCGTAGTGGTAGATGTGGAGGTCGGGGTGCAATTTGCGGCGTTCCTCGATGAAGTCGACCGCCCACTCGAACGCCGCTTTCTCCGCCGGTCCGTCGAACGCCCACCTGGCATCGTAGGCGGCGTTGCCCGCTTCGTCGAGGTAGGTGATCCCAAAGAGGTACTCGAGCCCCCGCTCGCCTACGAAGTGGTCGCCCTCGAGATCGAAGAAGACGTCGCCTCTTGACGGCACGGGAAGGCGCCCGAGGCCCAGGCCGTCTTCGACCGGCTTTAGTTCGTGGGTCGGGCGTCCCGAATCTCGGCCTTCCACCTGGATGCGGGCCTGTTCCCGCACGCGCTCATAGGAGGATCGAGAGCCGCGGTCGGGCTTGAACGGGATCGGCAGCGGCAGCTCGGCCAGGTGCTGCATCGTGGCAAAGCCCCGCCCGACAAGTTCGCGCCTTTGGCCCCGGGAGATTCCCGCGACCAGCGACAGGTGGTCGGCCTTGCGCCACACCCGTCGGCACTCGGGATGCCAGCGGCAGACTTCGCATCGTTCTACAGGATCCGGGTAGGTGGGCTCGTCCCGCCCATCGGCGGCAGCGAGGAGCGACCGCTTCACCCGGCGAAAGTAGGCCATGTAATCCAGGGTTCGATACCAGGTGGGATCGAAAGATTCCGGGGTGACGACGCCGATGCGTTCGGGCAACGAGCCCTGTACCGATTCAATCATCTCGGCGTAGAGGCAGAGCTGAAGGATGGTCTCGGCCCGGGTTTGACGGGCAAGTTTGGTGTCGATGACCTCGTACGACCAGAACCCGAGGTTGCTTGGCGTAGCGACTCGGAGGAGGATATCGGCGCGGCCCTGCCACGGGTGCAGGACCAATGAGGCCTGGGCGATGACGTCCACACCCTCGCGCATGAGGTCGATCGTTCTCTCCCGCGCGGAGATGGGTTCCATCTTGTCCTCCAGGCGGGTGGTGCCCAGGCCAAGATCGTTTCGAAGGTGGGAGAGATAGGCTTCCTCGTGCTGAAGGCCGCGCTTCATAAGGGCTTTGAGCTTGTCGTCATGCCAAGCGGGCGGCGGGATCGCCCCAAGGGCCGCTCGAAGGTTGAGCTGGGTCAAGTGCCGGCAGCCAAGATGGTTGGCGAGGTCCGTCGCCGAGAACCGAATACCGTCATCACCGGGTTGCATGAGCCCCACGCTACCTCACAGGGCGACGCAGGCGATCGGGAAGGCGCTCACGGGGGGCGACCTACTGACGGGCTGGGGGCGATTACGGCGGCGGTGGTGGTGTTGCTGAAGGAAGCACGGCCCGGGGGTTTCGGTTATTCGATGTCTCAACGCCTGCGCTTGACGGAAGACGGGGCGGCAGCTGTTCCAAGAGATCGTCGACTGCAACGAGGTGGACTGCCGGGTGATGTGGGAGGCTATTGGGGCGATGCGGGCCCGAATCCCGGAGGCGGCTCGGGGGGGTCCAGTTTCCTCCTCGCACCTCGCAAGGAGAAAGCGTGGACCAGTTTATCGGCTGTAGGCCGCACCGCCTCGTCAGCCAGCTGCCGCCCTGAGCCGTCCGTACAGGTGATCCGGAACAGGGTGATCGAGCTTCCAGACGAGGCGAATCGGTGAAGCTGCCGGTTTTCGCCGCACACGATACTGTGCTGACCGCCACTCGTCACTCGGGAAGGCATGTAGGTTAGGGGGTTACAAAAGTTGTTAGCTCCGGAACCATTCCCCCAAGGACGGTCAACAGTTCCTCATCAGTTGTTTTGGGGAGCATCTGCGATGTCGTACCCCCAATGGTCTGGCTTGGCGGTATCGGCGGGTACGGCGGTGGGGTCCCAAGTAAGGAAGATGTCACGGGCTCGATTTTCGTCGAGAGCTCCAGGATTTGAACCTGGAATGGGGGTTTTTGCCCTTCCCTACTCCTAATGGGCCATCTTCTCCAGGTTTTGAGAACTGCTTGTGCAACACGCCTTGCGCTGAGGTCGTGACGCGTCATTGTTTGCTTTGATAAGTTTGTGCGTTGAGACCGCTCGGGACGGGGTTCGCGGTGAGAAGTCGCGCGCTACGCACATAGGTTTTCGGGAATGTGGTCTCCGAACCGTGCCATTGCCGAAACCTGGCAGATCGAAAAAATTATCAATATTCGTCATCAAAGGCTTGGGAAAATCAAAAACTTCGGTTAATATATAAAGCCTGCTGGTCGTGTTTGAAGCCAGCCATGGAGAAATTGACTATGTTTCACACCATTGTTTTGAGCGCACTTGCGATCTTGGGGACTCCGGGCCAGGGTGGCCAACCCCTCTACCAGGCGGGAGTTGACTATGTTCCCAACGAGATTCTCATCAAGTTCAGTGAAGATGCGACGCCTGGGGAGCGCGGAGTTGCCCTGAGCAAGAGTGCCGCGTCCGAAGTCGAGCACATTTACACCCGAGCGATGAGGGCGGCAAACCGCGGTGGGATTTTGCTCGCCGAGACGCGAAAGCCCTTGGCAGATGCGATTGAAGAACTGAACGCCATGCCCGGAGTCGAGTACGCCGAGCCCAACTGGATCTACAAGCATACGGCTATTTCGAATGACCCCTACTACACAGGTGGGAATTTGTGGGGCATGTATGGCGATGCTACTAATCCCTTGAACCAATACGGCTCCCAGGCTGGGGAAGCCTGGGCGGCGGGAAATACCGGCAGCGCGACCCCCGTTTATGTCGCAGTGATTGATGAGGGGGCCCAGTGGGCTCATGAAGACCTCGCAGTCAATATTTGGACGAATACGTTCGACCCCGTTGATGGCCTTGACAATGACGGGAACGGTTACGTTGACGATGTTCGGGGTTGGGATTTCGACAAGGGTGACAACACCACTTACGATGGCACCTCGGACGACCATGGGACGCACGTTTCGGGCACGATCGGCGCCATCGGGGGCAACGGCAAAGGCGTGGCAGGTGTCTGTTGGAACATCAAGATGATCACGCTCAAGTTCCTGGGACGCCGCGGCGGCACCACCGCCAATGCGATCAAAGCCGTGGACTATGCCACGGACATGAAGACGACCAAGGGTTTGAACATTGTTGCCACGAACAATTCCTGGGGCGGCGGCGGATTCTCTCAGGGATTGAAGGACGCGATTGATCGTGCCAACACCGCGAACATTCTCTTCTGCGCGGCGGCTGGAAATGGAGGCAGCGACGGGATTGGAGACAACAACGACTCGGTTGCGAGCTATCCATCGAACTACACCAGCGCGAATATCATCGCGGTTGCTTCGATAACAAGCACGGGCGCAAAGTCCAGTTTCTCTAACTACGGAGCGACCACGGTTGATCTCGGCGCGCCGGGTTCGGGGATTAATTCCACGCTCCCAAGTAGCACCCTAAACAAGTACGGATCCTATAGCGGAACGTCCATGGCGACCCCTCACGTAAGCGGAGGTTGTGCGCTTTACGCGGCTACCCACCCGGGTTCTACTGCGGCGCAGATCAAGTCGGCAATCCTCGGAAGTGCGGTCGCTACTCCGTCATTGGCTGGGAAGTGCGTGACCGGCGGCAGGCTGAACGTCAGCGGTTTCTAAACCAGGCCGTTTAGTTTCTAAGAACCTGGGCAAGCAAACGACGGTTTGCTTGCCCAGATTCTTGTTGGACCGACTTCGCCCTGTCTATGGCCCGCGAGGTTCCGGAGGTCGAGAACGGGGCGCGTCAAGGCAGCAACATCGGCTTGAACATCCACGCTCTTGCCAGGGGGATCTGGTCTTGACTGTGCTCACCTGTTTCGGACACTCCGGGCGGCAAGACGCTTCGGCCCAGGGGTTTCTCGAAAAGCTCGACGATCTGGATGAAGGTTCCCCTGTCCGAGTACGGAACCCTCTGACCTTGGAAGTTGCTGCTCGGCACGTTGTAACGCCACGCGGCGCGATCTGCTCCTAGTTTTTCCTTCGCCTTCTCCCACGCGGCGGTGAGGATTTCTCCCTTGGAGCGTCGCCCTAGGTACTTCACCTTAGTCCGGCCCTCCAGGGCATCGATCATCAACGAGGGCTGAATCGCGAGCTTAAAGTTGTCCGGCGTCATGAGGCCGCCGACTACGGGTTGGAAAATCTCGGTTCGCAGAGTATCGAAGAAGGCCGTGTAGGCTCCCGCAGCGATCGAACCTTCAAGGCGAAGTCCTTTGAAGGCGTCTAGGTCACTCGACAAACCGGCCAGATAAGGAGCGAAGGCCTTGTAGTTGTAGTCGGATCGCGCGGCGGTCCAAATCGCCAACTCCAGATCGTCGGTCGTGAGCTTTCGCTTGGTGAGCTGATCCAGAAGGAGTTGATTCCTGAAAATCCGACCCCACACCGGAGTATCGCCATTCGGCCACCAAACTGCCGGTTTATTGTTCCAGTTCACGAACAGCCCGCTATTCGGATCTCGGGCGAAAGGAAGCTGGTCGGCGGGGACGATCCCTTGCCAATCCATGTCGATCGGAGCGGGAAATCTAGGATCAACTCCCACCGCGCGAAGAGGCATTCTTCCGCAATAGTTGTAGCTGATGCGTCCGCTCGTATCGGCTGCGAAGAGGTTGAAGTTGACGGTCGCCTTTTGCGCCGCCTTGTCCACTTCATCGACGTTCGTGGCCGCGTAGACTGAATACAAGGCTTCCAGACCCTGAAGCTCCTGCATCCACGCCCCCGCTCTCCGGGTAAAGATCACCGGGGTTGACTTGGGGGCAAGCACAATCGGGCCGATGTGCGTCCGCCTTTGATCCACAGTTTCGTCGGCTTTGCCCTTGACCTTCAACGTGCGCTTAAGGGCTTGAATAGGCCTCAGTTCCTTCCCAAGCTTGTACATTCCCTCGGGAGTTGTTTCGGCGAAGAAGACATCATCGGTGTCCGCCACTCCGCTGGTCAGGCCCCAGGCAACCTTTTCGGTATGGCCCACCGCGATTCCCGGAACACCAGGAACGTCCATCCCGACGACCGCCAATCCAGGTGCGCGAATCGACATCTCGTGGACAATGCTCGGCTGCTGAAAGCCCATTTGAGGGCCAGACAACAGCATGGCTTGACCACTCGCTGAGCGCGAGCCAGCAACGGCGATGCAATACGAACCCACTTTGAACGGAGCCGCCAGATTCTCCGCCACTCGGGTGGACTCTTCGTTTGAAGCCAAACGAACGCCGGGAAGAAGTTCGAACAATCCCAACTTCGGCAGTCGATCAAGGTGGGCTTGGGTCTGCTTTCGGTCCGGAACTGGAAAGACTGGCCGTCGTTTTCCTACCAGATCGTCGTCCCACATCACTGTGCTCACGGCGCGGGGATCGTTGAGCCACGCGAAGTCGTCAATCGCGTCAAGTTCCCTGCCCTTCAAGGCTGGCTGCGCCGCCAAGTAGGTGTAAAGCGCCATGTTCCGAATTTCGCCCGCCCCGCCACGCCCAAACTGTTGAAACAGCCGGATCGCGATGGCGACGGAATCTTCGACCGTCCAGGGCTCAGGCTTGAATCCGTTCTTCGCGTAACCTTCCGGAAGCTTGCCTTCGCCGATGTATCGGTTGATACCTTTGGCGTAGTTCGTAAAGGCGGACTGAATCGGATCGGATGTTTTTTTGAACTGAGCCGTGAGTTCTTCGTCGGTGTATCCGACGCGCAAGAGTTCTCGATCGGCGTTTGCATATGTTTCCCCCAGAACTTCAGCGAGTTTGCCCCGGGAAAGACGGCGACTCGTTTCCATTTGCCAAAGACGATCTTGGGCGACGGCATATCCAGCCCATTCAAAGGCCTCTTCCCACGATTGGCCGACGATATGAGGTACGCCGTAGGAATCTCGGCTCAGAGGGGCAAGGGTCAATGACGCAATCGCAAACGCAGCGAGCATGTGCGAATCATACTCCGCTACCTGCTAACATAACCCAATGCGTACACGTTTAAGCGATGTCCAACTGGCCGAACACCTGGCTACGATGCCCGATTGGAGGGTGCTTGACGGGAAGGTTTCGAAGACGTTTGAGTTCCCTACTTATGCCGATGGGGTGGTGTTCGCCTGTGCAGTAGCTCAGGCAGCCGATAAGATGGATCACCATCCAGATCTCACAATTGGTTATCAGAAGGTTACCGTCGCCGTGAACACGCACGATGTTGGCGGGATCTCTGTTCTCGATTTTGAGCTTGCGCGAAAGGTAGACGCGCTTAGCTAAACGAGAATCTGGGACTGGCCGCCGTCATCCTGTTGAAGGAAAAATGCGTTGCCCTGATCTTCGATGGCTTGGTAGTAGGTATTTGCCCAGTTCAGCGCTTCGCCCGATCCGCGAGCTTGGAAGGATCCACTACCGAAGTCGGACCGACGGCCCGGGTCTCTCGAGTGTACGTAAGTACAATGAAGGGCATGATTGATCGCGAGGTGCTTTGGCGAGAGTTTGAGGCGATGGCAAAGAGACCTGTGAGCCAGCGTATCCGCTACGGCTTCGTTAAGACGTATCGCCCGGTTCTGGATGACGCGCCTTATCGCTCTTTTGAGACCATGGCGGAGTATCGGCAATGGTGTAACGACAACTTGCCGAAGTGGTTGGGCTTTTGGAGCGTTTGACCTCACGGCCGAATCTATTACCTTTTTGGGGAGGACATACCCATTGAGATTCTGGAGCTTGAACAATTTCCAAGCCGCTCCACTTTCAATACCCTCGTGGGGCACCTCAGGGCCAGGAATGTGAAAGTAGAAGTGGACGATGATTCCATCGAGCGAGCCACCTTTACTTGGGACGACCCCGCTGAACTAGAATAATGTTAGCCCATCAGCCAACGAATCAGCAATACGCCCATTAGGCTGCGATCTCAACCGTTCGCTTAACGACGGTCTCATGCAATCCCATTTCTCGCCTCACCACGAGGCAAACCCGAATTGCATCCTTGATGTTCTCAAGCGCCTCTTCCTCCGTCTTCCCTTGGCTTACACAGCCCGGTAAGGACGGGCATTCCACCACCCACCATCCGTCCTCGCCGGGTGACAGTTCAACGTCAAATAGCCGATTCATAGGCTTATTATGCATCGCATATCAACTCGAACTCTGACTAATCTGACAGATCGGGCTGATCACTTCAGTTGGTCTGGCGAAAGCCCATCATTCGATTCAGCACGTTTTGTATGCGAATCTGCCCGAAACAGCCAGCAGATCTTTGGCACGAGTATGCCCAAAAGAATCCGGTTTGAGCGACGTTCGCTGTGCACACACTAAAATCATGCGTGCAGCCAACGCTTGTCGCGATCATGGGGCCCACGGCTTCCGGCAAGACTGCGCTCGCGGAATCGCTGGCGCTTGAAACCGGATGGCAGCTCATCAACGCAGATGCGTTTCAGGTGTACCGGGGCATGGACATCGGTACCGCCAAGTCCTCAACTCCCGAGCGATATCGGCTAATGGACATTTGCGAGCCAAACGAAGCTTTTGGGGTTGGGGCGTGGATTCGATTGGCAGTTCAGGAACTTGAAGTCCTGTACGCCCTGGGTCAAAGCGCGATTGTAGTTGGCGGCTCGCTGCATTACATTCGCGCGCTTTTTGAAGAATTTCAGGACTTGCACGATGCTCCCGACCCGGCCCTTCGGGTGGCACTAAATGCACGCGAACTGGAGGATCTGGCGGAAGAACTAACCCGCAAAGATCCCGCCACTCAGGTTGACCTAAAGAACAAGGTTCGGGTTCAAAGGGCGCTGGAGCGGATCGATTTGCCAAAGCTATCATTCACACTTCCTCCTTTTCGCAAGCTGAAGTTTGGTCTAATGCCCGAGAGCAAACCAAACGCCATCCACGCCCGCGTGCAACAGATGGTCGCCGCCGGCTGGGTCGATGAAGTTCGCGAACTCAAAAGCAGGGGCATTGGCCGCGACGACCCCGGCATGCGCGCCCACGGATATCGAGCGATGTGGGACGTCCTGCATGAAGTCAAGTCTTTGGATCAAGCGATCAAAGAGACCGCTCTGGAAGTAACCCAGTATGCGAAACGACAGCGCACCTGGTTGCGAAGGGAGCCAAATTTGGTAAAACTGGAAGCAGACGGGGGATCAACCCTCGCAGCGATTCGAATTGCATTGGGGGTCTCATGATGGGAAAGTCTATTAACTTACAGGATATGTTCCTGAATCAGGTTCGAAAGGAAGGCGTCGGGGTGACGATTTACTTAACGAACTCCGTTCAACTCAAGGGCTTCGTGCGGGGATTTGACGCGTTTACGGTGCTCTTGGACGCGCCGACCAAGCCGACGCAGTTGGTTTACAAGCACGCGATCGCGAGCATTGTGCCCGCCAGAAGCGTAGGAAGTTACCGATCTCCGCAAGAAATGGCTGAGGACGAAGAACTATAAGCGAGCCGATCCCCTTCACAAAAATGCACGGCATTGGCAACGACTTCGTTGTCCTGGATGCTCGGCTTCCGCAGGGATATCACGCAGAGACGCAGAGCGTCCGGAATGAACTTGCCCTTGCCATGTGCGACCGCCGATTCGGTATCGGCGCGGATGGGCTCATCTTCGTAGAAAAGGGCGAGCTTACGCCTATCCGTATGCGGATGCTGAATCCCGACGGCTCGGAATCCGAGATGTGCGGGAACGGCCTTCGGTGCGTCGCCCGCTTTCTTTCCGAAGGCCCTGGTGCGGTAGATATTGAAACGGGAGGCCGTGTAGCTCGATGCGAAGTCCGCGATGATGAAACCGTACGGGTGAACATGGGATTTGCCCGCATAATGAACCTGAATCTCCACGTCCAGGGGTTGACGGGGGTTACCGTCGATGTTGGCAATCCTCATTTCGTGGTCTTCACGGACGATGTCGCGGCGGTCGATCTAGAGCAGATCGGTCCACTCTTAGAGCATGACCCATCCTTTCCGCATCGCTCCAATATCCATTTCGCGCAAGTCCTCGATGCTAACAGCGTCCAGCAACGAACCTGGGAACGCGGAGCGGGTGTGACCCTCGCTTGTGGCTCAGGAGCCTGTGCCGGTGCCGCAGCTGCGGTCGCGACAGGCAGAACCGGCTCTGAAGTGACCATACACCTGCCCGGCGGAAACCTGTTCGTCGAAATCGCCGAATCCGGCGAAGCGTGGATGACCGGCCCTGCTGAAACTGCTTTCACCGGCGTCTGGGCATGGCCCTCATAATAGAGCGAATGGCAGACTTCGTGGTGCTGGACCCTCAGGTGCTCGGCAGCGGGCCAATCTACGATGTGCTCGTGGCTTGCATCCAGCCCCGTCCAATCGCCTTCGTCAGCACCCTCGATAAGGAGGGACGCCCAAACCTGGCTCCGTTCAGCTTCTTCATGCCGGGTGGCGGAACCCCAGCCAGCCTGGCATTCAGCGTCAGCTTAGCAGCAGGCGGCCGACGTAAGGACACGCTCAGCAACATCGAGGCAACCGGAGAGTTTGTGGTGAACATCGTAACGCGCTCAATGGCGCAAGGGATGAACGCGACGAGTTTCACCTTTCCACACGGAGAAAGCGAATGGGGCGCGGGCGGGTTCACGCCCATGCCGAGCGATGTCGTCAAACCGTTCAGAGTCGGGGAAAGCCCCGCCCAGTTTGAGTGCCGACTGTTCAAAGTGGTCGATCACGGGGTAGCTCCCGGCTCCGCGATTTACGTGATCGGCGAAATCGTTCGCATGCACGTTTCCGAGAGCCTTTGGGTTGATGGCACCATCGGCGATGTTCGCCCGATCAGCCGCCTCGGGGGCCAGATCTACTTAGACACTGCAAACGGAGAGCGATTCCAAATGGATCGCCCGAAGTAGCCTACGCCTGCCGGTGCCGGAGTGGAACCGACGGCAGCTGCAACTCTTGAACGTTCGACGTGATCTTCAAGAGCCTGTCCAAAATGATCTTCGCGGAGCCGGCAACCGGGAACGCCAGGATCATTCCCGGGGGGCCAAAGAGGGCCGCCCCACTAAAAACGACAAAAAAGCTGACGAGCGGGTGCAAGCCCACAGAGTTTCCGACGATCCGCGTGTAAACGAGCGGATCAAAGAGTAGGAACACCAAGAAATAGATTCCAGCAATGGCTAAAGCGAATGAC
>JBKJJL010000341.1:0-9989 GCA_046597875.1 Fimbriimonadaceae bacterium
GAGGAAATGAACCGCGGGATCGCACCCGAAAGCAACGCGGCTCCGCTGTACCAACGCGCGATGGTCACTTACAAGGCAGGCGGTTCCGCAAAAAGCATCAACCTCCGTTCGCCGGGAACGAGACCCGAAGACAAGGCCGCGTACGTGGCGTTTGTAGAAGGCCAGGATGCGACGATGGAGTACCTCGCGCGGGCTGCCCGGCTCCCCGATTGCGAGTGGTACCGGAACTGGGCACTTGGGCCGAACCTCCCGTTGCCTGAGTATGCAGAGATGAAAAACTTCGTCAAGATGGTCGTCGCGAAGTCCTACTTGGAGGCCGGGAAAGGCAACTTTTCCAGTTCGATGGATCACCTCCTCATTGGAAAGAGAATCGCTTTCCACTGCCGAGAACCCGTGCTCATCTCCGTACTTGCTTCAATTTCGATCGAGTCAATTGTGCAGACAGAGTTTCAGCGACAACTGTCCGAACACGGGGACTCACCGGCATTCCGAAAGGAGGCCAAACGTTTCATTTCTGCGACCAGCGAGTTGCCCTCGATCCGAGAAGGGCTCAAGGGTGAAGTGCTCCTTATCCGCACGACGGTCGGGATGTTGGCCAGGAACGATTCGAGATTTCAAGAGATTATTGGAAATGGCGGCGGCGATTTTCGGTACAGGACCATGATCTACGCCTATAGATTTCCTTTTGTGCGGGCGGCCATTGAGGCACGTGCCCTGAAGGAGTACCGCATTACTTTCGACAACATGGGGGATGGCAAGGACAACCAAAAGCAGTGGGCCGCCGCGGATGCTCTGGACATGCGTTCAAGGGTTGACCAAAGCTTCATGGGACAAATGCTCAACGCCTTCTTTCCTATGTTTGCCGCCCCCGGACAATCCGTCCGGAAGCTGGAAGCGATTCGCATGATGTCGAGTTTGGGGCTTCAGATATGGGAGGCGAAGGCTAAAACTGGCGCATTCCCCGTAAAGTTTGATACCGGAAAGGACCCCTATACCGGAGCCCCTTTTGTTTACAAAAAGACGGCGACGGGTTTCCGCCTGTACTGCGTTGGGCATAACGGCAAGGACGACGGCGGCTCTAGGAAACCCGGCTCCATGCGCATCGATGATATCGAGTTCGGAAATCCGGGTTTCTAACCAACACGCAATACCCAACCATCCCCGGGCCTCCTTTTCGCGCCCTTTCGCCCCTTTCGTGGTTAATCCGGGTGAACACCCCAAACTCCCCAATCGGCGGCATGCCGACGTTCAACTTCCCCTAAAAGTCGCAGGATTTCAGGCTAAAGGTCGCAATTCGCGCGTCTTACGCGATACAATCTGACCTTAGCCTTCGGAGGGCTTGCAATAATCGTGTCTACACAAAATGCAGTAATCAAGGTCATCGGCGTTGGCGGGGGCGGCTCAAATGCCGTCAATCGCATGATCGAAGCGGGCATTCAAGGCGTCCAGTTTGTCGCCATGAATACCGACGTGCAGGTCCTCGACCTGAGCAAGGCGTCCCAGAAAGTCCAGCTCGGGACCGCTCTCACTCGTGGTCTTGGCGCAGGCGGGAATCCTGAAATCGGCAAAAACGCCGCCGAAGAGAGCAAGAACGACATTCGTAAAGTGCTCGAAGGTGCCGACATGGTCTTCATCACCGCCGGCATGGGTGGCGGAACGGGAACCGGGGCGGCTGCCGTTGTGGCCGACCTCGCCCGCGAAATCGGAGCGCTCACCGTCGCCGTCGTCACTCGCCCGTTCAACTTCGAAGGTCCGAAGCGATCTCGCCTTGCCGAAGGCGGCGTCACGAGCCTGATGGGCCGCGTGGATACGATTATCACAATCCCGAACGACAAACTGCTCAGCGTTGTCGAGCGACGAACCACCCTCCAAGATGCTTTCCGAGTTGCTGACGACGTTCTCCGCCAAGGCGTGCAGGGCATCAGCGACATCATCACGATTCCCGGCCAGATCAACGTCGACTTCGCCGACGTGCGAGCTGTCATGTCCAACGCGGGCCCTGCCCTGATGGGCATCGGATACGGCGTCGGCGATCAGCGCGCCCTCCAAGCCGCCCAAAGCGCGACCAATAGCCCGCTCCTTGAGCAGACCATTCACGGGGCCAAGGGCTTGCTCGTCAACATCACGAGCGATGACCATCTCACCTTGAACGAGACCAGCGAAGCGATGGCCTATATCCAGAGCCTTTGCGATGAGGACGACGCTAATATCTACTTCGGCACCGTCGTCGATCCGACGATGGATGGCCAGGTTCGGATTACGGTTCTCGCGACCGGCTTTAATCCGTACACTTCGGAAGGCCGTCGCGTTAGCGAGGCCACGTACAGTGCCCCCACAGATGTGCCCGTCACCGCTGGTTCGGTTGCAAGCACCGCGCCTGCCGCGACTGGCCCCGCACCGTTGCCGAAAATCGAATCGCGCCGACCGTTCGTGTTCCCTCCCGTGAACATTACGACCGATAAGGCAGCCGCTCGCTCGGGCCAGCAGGACACCGCCGAAGTGTACGACGAGTCCGATCTGGACATCCCCGCGTTTATCCGCGAGCACCGAAAGCGCCAGCAGCAGGGATAAGTAAAGGTTGAAGGACGAAGAGATTCTCGACCATCGACCTTCATCCTTCGACCTTCAGACCCCCTTCCTGGGTAAAACCTTACCCATGAGTCAGCCGTACGATCGGATCTTCAATTTTTCTGCCGGCCCCTGCACGCTTCCCGTCGAAGTGCTCGAAGAAGCACGCGACGGAATGCTCAATTGGAACGGCGCGGGCATGGGCGTCATGGAAATGAGCCACCGCGGGAAGGTCTTTGAAGGCATCCATGCCCAGACCCAAACGTGGCTTCGCGAACTCGTCGGAATCCCCGAGGATTACGCCATCCTCTTCCTGCAAGGCGGCGCGAGTATGCAGAACACGGTCGTGCCGATGAACTTCCTCGGCAAAGGAACCGCTGATTACGTGATCACCGGGGCGTGGGGAAAGAAATCCATCGAAGCCGCCGCGCTCGTCGGCAACGCGAACAAAATCTACGACGCGAAGGCCACGAACTACAACACCGTTCCTGATTTAGGCCACCTCGGTTACACCGATGGCGCGGCGTACGTGCACTTCACGAGCAACGAGACCATCCAAGGCGTCGAGTTCCTGACCGATCCAAGCCTAACCGCTCCCGTCGTTTGCGACATGTCCAGCGACATTCTCTCCCGCCCATTCGATGTCACGAAGTACGCCTACATTTACGCCGGAGCCCAAAAGAACATGGGCCCTGCAGGCACCACCCTCGTCATCACGCGCAAGGACATGCTGGATCGAGTCCCCGCCAACATGCACCCGATGCTCGACCTGAAACTGATGGCCGACAACGACAGCATGTACAACACGCCGCCGTGCTGGGGCATCTATGTCTGCGGCCTCGTATACAAATGGCTCCTCGCAAATGGCGGCCTCGTGGCTATGCAAAAAACGAATCAAGCCAAGGCGAACACGATCTACACCGCGATCGACGGCTCCTGTGGTTTCTACAAAGGACACGCCGAAGGCCATTGCCGTTCGATCATGAATGTCACCTTCACTCTTCCCTCCGAGGAACTGACCGATCAGTTTGTGAAGGAAGCCAAGGGCGCACGGATGGACGGACTGAAGGGCCATCGATCCGTGGGCGGCTGTCGAGCGAGTATCTACAACGCTTTTCCCTTGGAAGGGTGTCAGGCCCTGGCCCAGTTCATGGGCGAGTTCGCGGCGAAGAATGGTTAAGCCCCAACGCACCCGCATCGGCGTGTATGGCGTCGTCGTGCAGAACGACAAGATCCTGCTGTGCCGGCTCAACGAGCCGAACAACCCCGACCATCGAAAGTGGACTCTCCCCGGCGGGGGGCTGGACTTCGGCGAAGATCCCCGGACGGGTCTTAAACGCGAAATCCTGGAGGAAACGGGTTGCAAGGCTCGACTCGGGGAAATCCTTGATGTGAACTCGTATTCGGTTGAGCTGGAAGAAGAGGCGCTCTATGCGGTTCGAATTCTCTTTCGCGCCCACCTCGTAAGCGGAACGCCCCGCGCGGAGGAGAGCGGCTCCACCGACGCCTGCGAGTGGTTCTCAAGCAAGGAACTGATGGGCATCGGTCTCGTGCGCCTCGTCCGCCAAGCGCTGCAGTTCATGTAGCTACATGCGAGTACTGGACACATGCTTGTCCCGACGGAAGTCCGCACTGTGAAAAAATGGTCCCCTCAAATCGTGATTCTCGCCCTCATGGTTTTCATGGGGATAGGCTCCATCGCGCTTGTCCTCGTCGCAGACATTCCTTGGGGAACTCCATCCGACAAGTACGCAGACGTTCAACTGATCCTCGATCGCAACTGCTCCAGTTGTCACAATGGAGCAACCGCCGCCGGTAAAGTCCGGACGACCACGTACCTGGACCTCGTGAAGGGCAAATCGCCCGTTGTCATACCGTATGATGTGCAAAAGAGCAAGCTCAGTCAGGTTGTCCATCCCGGCGCTCGTATGAGAATGCCTCCCGGAGGATCATTGTCAAGAAAGCAGATCGCCATCATTGACGCATGGATCAAGGCCGGTGTCCGCCCGTAAGCGCGTGTACTCAGGAAGGCGTAGGAGCGGGTTCGGAGCGTCATTCACAACTAGTCTTTCGCCAACGCAACGCAAGCGATGCCCCGCGCGATCCACGGCAAACTTCCGGAGCGCGGGACGTCGCTTACCTTTTCGTGGGTGACATCTCGGCCCAAATCATCGCTCGGAACCAACGCCTACATTCGGGGTGTGGGTGCGCGGGTTCGGAGCGTCAATCTCGAACCAATTTTCGGTAAATGGCCGCGGTCGCCTACCGGTTGAGTGACCACAAGCGAAGTTGCTCGTCCACCGTCCGCCCGGGCGGGGGGATTAGTTCATAGCAATCGATCCCGTCCCATCGCGCTCGGTCAAAGCCGCCTTGCGCGACGTGCATCATGCCTTCGCCTGTTCCAAGTTTGTCCCCTGGCTCATACTTCTCACCCCGAAGCGCCCATTGAGCGGCGGACATCAAGAACCCCTCGGCGAGGCCGGAGTTCGAGCCCTCGAATCCGCTCAACTCAAGCTCTGGCATGTCGAACTTCTGCAGCCCCAAGGTGTGGCTCGTGGTCTCACCGGACACCCGCATCGTCATCACCCGAACCACATCGCGAACGTCGATGTTGTTCGGCGGAACGGGTTCGTGCCAGACATCTTGGGGCAACTTATAGGTGTGGCACATGGGGTCGGCGACGACGCCTTGAGTCAAGCTCGCGCCACGCCCCGCGACTTGCAAGATGAACCGAACCGCGTCGTAAACCATGGGGTCATGACTTTCAAAGGTGAGCTGCAAGAGGGTCCACGTAGCGCTTATCCTAGCTAGGATTTCTTGGCTGACACCAACTGCCTGTTCGCTCCGGAGGAAAGGCGCAGGATCGAAGCACGCCTCCTCTTTGCTTAGCACGAGCATACGGATCACGCTTTTGCGGTCGAGTGTGCTTACTCCGTAGGCCCCGCGCATGAGAGGGCGATCGAGGTCTTCCTTCGTAGCGGACGAGGCGAGCGGGACAATGAAGCCAGACAGGGCCCCGCCATCGCCTTTTGGATTGATGAGCAACCGAGGGGGAGGCAACGTAGCCTGGGCAGCGAGAACGGTGAGGTAAAAGTTACGGCTGATCCCGAAGCCCGGCGTCTTCGGCTTGCGGGGCCAAATCAAATGCCCTCCGGCAAGGCGGGCACACTTGCGGCGGGAAGTGCCGACAACATATGGCGAGGCATCCAGATCGTGCCTGCCACATCGGCGGCGCGCACACGCTGCACTCCGATACTTGCGGGTCCTCCCGGCAAGTGCGCGGCCGCCGCGTCGCTAACCGTGATGCCTCCAGCCGGGCATTCTTTTTGCAAGTGCGCCGCCACATCGATGACGTGAGCGAAGTTGATCGACTTGATATCCCCCGCCTGGGGAGCAACCACGGAGCCTGTGTGTATTCCGCAACGCAGAGCCAACGGGATTCCCGTCTTGTTTCGGAACGTGTTGAGTTCGACGATCCCGGTCTGCAAGTTCCTCGCCGCCGCGAAGGCCGACTGTGGATGCTCGAACGCAAGGATCACTCCGTCGCCCGCGGTTGAGTGGACGCTTCCCTGGAATCGCCTTGCCGCGTTCTCGACGAACAGGTGGTATTCGTTAAACGTGAACTCAACGCTTAAGGGATCGGATTGGGCCTTGATGGTGGTGGAACCGACGATATCCACGCTGAGGAACGTGATGCTCTGTTCCCCGGAGCGGAGTTTGTCCTGAAGGCTCACGAGCTGCCTCAAGAGTTCTTGCCGCTCCCGTGCGGGATCTTGGATTCCCAGCTTCGTCCGGTACTTCGCGACGATCGTCTGCAAAACAAACCCGCCGAAGGCCCCGATCGCAAGAAAGAGCATCAGCATGGGTGACGCTAAGGACCCCTCAGACTTTGCTCCGAGGGCACTCACCAAAAAGGCGAACAAACCTTGCGCGACGAAATACACTCCGCCAAACAGAGCCCCGGCAATCGCCGCTCCGCGGGACGTTCTGGCAAGGCACACGCTCCAAAGGCCCAAGCCCAGGAAGATCAAAGCGATCGTGTCGAAGAAGCTGTTACCAGGGCCAGTATTGACGGGGGCCACTACGTGAAATGCAGCCGTAAACGTAGCCGTAACCGCCGACATGACGTTCGTGCGGGTCTCGGGTTCGAGGGTAAGGAACGCTCCTCGGAAAGCGGACAAGGCTCCTCGCTTCTTCTTTTCTGGAAGCATATGCGCGGCAACCCGCACATATTCGAGGGGGGCACCGGTCGCTTCGGCCACGGCTTGAATGGATTCATCATCCAGTTCTCCGCCTCGAGACTCGCGAAGGCGCTCGGCAAGAAGCAACATCTGGCGTACAGCATCATCGGTCATGCCGGGATTCGCCTCTTGAAGTAGTTGCTCTGCCACGTTCTCCTCGTTGCAACAGATTGTACTAGAGCCTAGAGATTATGAGGGACTTTCGGGTTTGCGATTGACCTTATTCACCCACGAGCGCTTCAAGGGTTGCCTGTGCGATCGCCCAGTTCATGTCATCGCCGACGGGCCGAGACACGTTCACCGCGCGCGAGTCTTCGCCTCGCGTCACGCGTCCCTTTAGGCGAATCGAGCCGTTTTCGGTCGCCAGTTCTTCGAACTTGAATCCAATCTCGGGCCGCGTTCGCTCGACCGCTCGCACGGTTGCCTGCACAGCCGCTTCGAGTTTCGACACGCCCACTTGCGGAGATGCACCGCTGACGATCGTATCTTGCAAGCTCAAGATCACCGTCGTAACCGGCCGAAGGCCCTGGTCATCAGCATAAACCCCGACCACCCGGTACTCCCCGGGACCGGAATCGGGACCGATGGCCGCTTCGACGACAGCTCTCGCTTGCACGCGTTTCATCTCGTTTTTCGCCGCGAGCGCGGCCCGACTTGCCATGTTGATCAGGTTGTCGAGAGTCGCGGAAAAATGCATATTCTCCCGCTCTTTGGTTCGCCTTCCTCCAAACACGCCCAAGCTAAAGGTGACCGGCTCGACCCCATCCTCCACGACCGCGCCGCTCGCCTGGGTACGGACAAGCTCCGCCAGGGTGTCGGCATCGTCCCGATGGCGAATGGTTCCAATCGCAAACTCATCGCCGCCGTAGCGCACCAGAATATCGCGCGTTGGATCGACGCATTCCGAAAGTTTCCCCGCCACCATCCGAATGACGCGATCTCCGATGACGTGCCCGTGGCGCTTGTTGTATTGGCCAAAGTCGTTCAGATCTATGAAGAGGATCGTGACTTCATCACCGTCCTCGAGATGTCGCAATCCCCACTCCCGGAGCTGATCGCTCCAAGAAAGACCGGACATGGGGTCAAACGAGCGCCCCATTTCGTGGAGCAGCATGTTCGGGGTGACGATCCCCACAAACTGCGATCCATCCTTGACGGGGAGGAAGTCTAAGTCGTCAGCCGCCAACAGATGAGCCGCCTCCCGGATCGTCGTTGTAACTTCCAAGACGCGAACAGGCGATTTCATGAACTGGCCGACGGTTTTATGGTCGGGCGCATGCGCAATGTCTTGCAAACTGATCGTTCCGACGAGGGTCGAATCCTCCAAAACTCCGAGCGCCTTCACGCGATGCCCGACAAGGATGTGGGCCGCGGTGGACACCAGGTGCTGGGGATTCACCCAGATCGGCAGGATCGAAAGTTGGCGAAGCGTGTTCATTCAAGGTCGCCAAAATGGGCGTTATTTCTTACTATAGCAATCGGTGTGCCGATGGGCGGTGGGATGGATTGTATGGGGGATGGATTGGATGGGCTGGATGGGATGAAATTAATGGATGGGATGGTTCGTATGGTTGTAATGGCTAGCTGCTCCGGATATCCCGCCATCCATACAACCCATCCAATCCATCCCCAATACAATCCCCCTCACATTGCCCGCAAGTGATCCACGACCTCTTCTACAAACCGTCGCGCAAGTAACCTCACGTCTTCCTGTGCTTCGATTCGCTTCTGAAACGCTGCCGCCCTGGCATATGCCGCCGAAGGCTCCTGCTCAAAAAAATGGGCGACATCTGCCTCGGACAAGAGCGCGATCCGCAACATGACGTAGGTCGCCAGTTCGCAGTTCCATTCGGTCCGACAGCGCCTCTCGGCGGCGGTCCAAATGACCTCCCGCAAGTCCCAGTTCGAGTTGTCGACGAAGAATGGATTCAATATCCCCAGCGCGCGCAGGGTGGCCGTTGCATCCAACCAGCGCCCATCTTGCAGCCGCAGCCGCTTAAAGGCGCCTTCCATCGTCCGCCCATCGCCAAAGAGTTGCTTCGCCAAGATCCACTGCAGCGATTCCGAAATCGCGAGCCCTTCGGCCGTTGCCATTTGGGCGACAACTTTGGCGCGCTCGCTGGTTGTGGGTGGCTCGATCGTCGCGATCACCCATGCGTGGTGATTCGGTAAGAAAGCTCTGAGCGCTCGGGTTGGCTTTGGCGCCGTAATTGACAGAAGGATGGGCTTTCCCGCCTTTACGCGGCGTTCCAATGCGAGGCGGAATTGCAGTCGCGACTTGTGCTGAGAGATCGCTTCCTGGGCGTTATCAACCAAGACCGGCGCCATAGGATCAAGGCGGTTGAACCATGTCAACCATTCCTTGCCGTTAATGACTTGCGGTTGGACGTCGCGATCCAGTACGGATATGGTTCGTGAGGCAGCATCTACGAGGTGGCTCTTACCCCATCCACTCGGTCCGATGATAGCCACAAATGGGCTTCTACCCGTCGCAAACAGGAGGGCCGACTCGACGGCTTGCACGTTGGATGGAAGCGTCACGATCGAATCAAAGCTCTTAGAATCGGACGCGAGCAGAATTGATGATAGCCGCGGCCTCTGCGTGGTAAAGCGCTGTTCAGCGATGTCGGAAACTGGTCGCGTCAAGCTAATCAAAAGACCCTTCCTCCCCTATCAGTGCTCAGTATGAGCGGCTTTTATTGTTAAGGATCGCCTCTGAGGCCGTCAAGGGCCGAAAAAAGGCAAGGAAAAGCAGTGGTTTAGTGTGATAGCTCCCAGATCCTGCGCTTTTCGCATCCTTACACTTTTTTTACATAATTCAACTATCCACAAGTTATCCACAGGGTGTTGATAAAAGCAAGTTCCGAAACGGAGGCCTCGTGGGGACTTTACCGCTCGTTCTGAGCCATGATAAGTGATGTTCTTCGCTTCCATTCTTCTGGCATGCGCTCCTGGGACGAATGACCACTACGTGACGAATCGCGCTCCTTTGAAGCCGGCAGCATTCTACAAGCTGCCGATTGGCGCGATCAAACCAAGGGGCTGGATTCTGAAGCAGGTCCGACTTCAGGCCGACGGCTATGCCGGGCATCTCACCGAGATCAGTCGATTCCTGGTCAAGAAGGACAACGCCTGGTTAAGCCCCACGGGAGCAGGGAAGAACGCCTGGGAGGAAGTCCC
>JBKJJL010000124.1:0-11335 GCA_046597875.1 Fimbriimonadaceae bacterium
GGGCCGATGCCGTCGCCAGGAATAATCGCGATTCGTCGCTTGCTCATGATCTTTATTGTGGCATTCCCGGTCTAATCTAGCCAGCACGGACCTTGGATTCTCGACCTTGGGTGCCGGTACTTTTGAAGCCATTCGCGAGAAGGCGAGAGCCGCCCGCTTCTGGGAGGGGGCATCGGGATCGTAAGCGAAATTGATTTGCAAAAGACCTTTGCCGAGAAGCTTCGCACCGAGTTTCGAGCGTTCACGATCCTCGGCACGTGCAATCCGGTGCTTGCTTTGAAAGGGGTCAAGGCGATGCCCGAGGTCGCTCTCTTGCTCCCGTGCAAGGTGACGGTTTCGGAAGAAGCACCAACACTCACCCCGGACTTCGTCCGGTCATCTCCCTTGGGATGGGCGAGGGTTAGCTATCCATCCGCATCTATTTCGCCAACTTCCGAAGCGCCAGCCGAATCCGATCCTCGGTCGCGCCGTCGCCTACTTCTCGCAAGGCATTCTCTGCCTCCGCGCGGCGGTAGCCTAGCGCCAGGAGCGCTTCCACCGCTTCGTCATCTGGCAAGCCCGAAGGCCTTGAAGACCCGGCCACTTTCTGAAAGAACGACTCCTCGGCGACTTTGTCCTTGATTTCCAAAATGATCCGTTCCGCCAATCTTGGTCCCACACCGGTGGCCCGAGCTAAGACGCGCGCGTCTTGTGAAAGGATCGCCGCCGAGACCGTTTCCTCCCCCAGTTGCCCGATGAGTGCGAGCCCAATCTTCGGTCCGCAGCCCTTTACATCCATCAGTAAATCAAACAGCCTTCTTTGCGACGCGGCGAAGAATCCGTACAGCGAAACCCCGTCTTCTCGAAATATCTGCCGAATGCGAAGGTCGGCGTTTTGGCCAACTCCTGGTAATTGCACTAGGACAGAATCGGGCACCAAAACCTCATATCCAACGCCGCCGACATCGATCGTGACAAGCGAGCCAAGCGTTTCCAAGATCGTCCCGCGAAGCCGTCCGATCATGCTTTCACCGGCGTGCCGCCTTGTACGGAAGACCGAAAAACCGCTTCCGTGAGGCGTGTCACCGCGAGGCCCGATTCAAACGGCGAATACACCTCTTCCCGCCCCAAAATCGCGTTGATGAAGTTCGCGTCCGGGGTCGATCCGCCCCGTGCGTCTTCTACCACCATGCGTGAGCCGTGTTCATCCAGGAAGGTCACCTTTCCGTCGCGCAGCATGATCGCGCCCTTATCTCCCCAGATCGTGAACTCCTCTTTCCAGGAAGGGGCATCCCCGCAGACCGTGATCGTCCCAATCGCACCGTTTGTAAAGCGGATCGATGCGGATGAGTTGATCTCGACAGGCGTGCCGCGATTCTCGGTCAATCCCGCAACGGATAGGGGCTCCAAACCGGTGCACCAGAGCAGAGCGTCCAGCATGTGGCTCCCCGAATCCATGAGCATGCCTCCGCCCGAGAGGCCAGGATCTTGTCTCCAAGAGCCAGCCGTAAACCGCTTCCACTCTTGGCAAAGGAAAATGCTCGCGTGCTGAATCTCGCCGATTTCTCCCGCGAGAACCTTGCTGCGGATCAGTCGATACTCAGCCGAGGTGTGGCGTTGGAACGACAAAAACCCGATCTTCCCGCTCGCATCCCGCGCCCGAATCGCCGCGTGGCAATCCGCAACCGTTGTGCAAAGCGGCTTCTCGCAGGCGACGTGGACTCCTGCTTTGAACCCTGCCTCGATCTGCGGATGGTGGAGCGAATGGGGAGTGACGATAAGCACCGCATCCACGCCTCCGGCCGCTAGCATCGAATCCATGTCGGGAAAGCGAGCTGCAGAGGCTAGATAAGGATGCTGGCTCGTGCTAACGTCCATCTGGCTGGCAACCGGATCGGCCATCGCCACGACCTCCGCTTCTGGAATCTTGGCAAGATTCCCCATATGCCACCGCGCAAAGCCCCCGCACCCAACGATCCCAATTCGAACCCGCTCCATGGCCCAACCTTACCCGGCATCGGCGCCGTTCTGGGCGTGACAACTAGCCTCCGCGACGTTTCTTCTTCACGACCTTCTTGCCACCCTTACTACCGGCGGGCTTTGCACCCATGCCAGGAGCTTGGGAGGGACTGAGGGTGTGGATCATGATGTTATCGGAAAGGTCAACCGTCACCAAAAACTTGCCGTCGGCGGTAAAAGCGAGCGGAGAGCCGACGCCTTTCTGATCGTCCAGCTTCAAGATTTGGGCAAAGTTGTTCGGATTCCAAACCCGAACCGAGCGGTCCGTCGATGAAGTAACGACAAATTTGCCGTTCGGAGAGAAGATGGCATTCATAACCCAATCTTCGTGGCCTTTGAAGTAGCCGATACGGGCTTGATTTTTGGTATCGAACAGGCCGGCGTTATTGTCTCGACCGGAGGTCACGGCGCGGGTGGCGAGGGGATTGAATTCGACGGCCATGACGCCTTGGCTTCCGTGGCCGGAATACCAGCCCTTCATCGTTTTCTGTTCGGTGTAAATCCTCGCTCCCTGCTGGAGGGTTCCCATTGCGAAGGCGTTTGTCTTACCAACAAATCGCGCGCCATAGAGGTTTGCACCGCCGCCTTGAAGGCTCATGCGCTCTTTCTTCATGTCGTTTAAGACCCAAATCTTGACCACGTCGTCCTGGCCCGTGCTGATGAGCTCAGTCGAGCTGGAGTTGAAGTCAAGTGCTTGGATCGGGCGGGTATGCCCAACGATTTCCTTCACTTTCGTCCAGGACTTCGTGTCCCAGAGATAAATGCGGGCGCTGTCATCGCCGGTTGCAATCCACCGACCATCGGGGCTCCAGGCAATCGCCAATGGTTGTCGCTTGTGGCCGGTGAGCGTTTTTACCGTCTGCCGGGTTGCGGCGTCGATAATTCGAAGGGTGTTATCCTCCATCGTACACGCGATCTTGTTGCCGCTCGGCGCGGTCGCAAAGGCAGTTGCGTGAAGGCCGACAAGGGCTTTGCTGGCCGTGATGCTGAATCCCACGGCGGGACTTGCCTTTGCCGCAACGGGCGCAGTGGCCCCTTGCGAGGCAGCGAGCAGAAATGTGGTGGCAAGAAACATGGCTTGTAGGTGTCCTCCGTGACTGTTGTATCTACGAGCAATTGGACGCGTAGCGTGGCAAGACGTTTCCTTCGCCATGCTAACACCGCAACGCTCCCAAGGAAAGGTATCTTGAACCAAATGGGCGGCAAGGTCTCTCGGCGATCGATTTTGCGGGCGATGGCGGCGGGCACCGTCGTCGGTGCCGGCTTTCCGAGCCTTGCACGCGCTTACGCCTATCGGCTTCAAAGGGTGGAAGCGACCCTGGAACTGCCCCGTTGGAACGCAGATGGATTCAAAGTCGCGCTGATCTCCGACTTCCATATGAACTCGCACTCGGAAACCGAGCGCGCGATTGAGGCCGCCCACCTCGCGATGGACGCTCGTCCCGACGTGATCATCCTTGGTGGGGACTATGTCGACTACAAACACCACACCGTTATCGCAAATATTGGTCGGCTCACCACGGCGTTCAACGATGCCAGTTGCCCGGTTCTGGCGGTGATGGGAAACCACGACTACTGGTCGACCGTTCCACGCAAGGTTGTGGATGCCTTCGAGGGATCGCGGGTGAAGATGCTCCTGAATCAAACGTTTGAAGTCGACGGCGTGACAGTTGCCGGGCTTGACGATGCGATTCAGAGGCAACAGCGGTACGACTTCTTTGGTGAGGGCCGCGTGTCCAAATCCCTGTTGGCCATTTTGCACGAACCTGATTTTGTAAAGGACATGCCGCTCCACGTGAGCCTCCAAATGTCTGGGCACAGTCACGGCGGACAGGTTTGTATGCCCTTTGGCAAGTCGCTGTACACCCCATTTGGAGCGCGAAAGTACATTGCGGGGTTCTACCAAGACTCCCGAGTGCCGCTCTACGTGAGCCGGGGAGTGGGCACGACAGGCCCGGATTATCGCCTCTTTTGCCCACCAGAAGTGACCTTGCTCACGCTGAGGGCGGCTTAATGCGGATTTGGCCATGGGTTGCGGGTGTCGCGGCGGGCTCGGCGGCGTGGCTTGTTTATGGAGCCCTCGTGGAGGCGAACAAACTCGTGGTCGAGCGGCGAAGGCTGTTGATTCCCGGCTGGCCTGAGCGGCTCGCAGGATTCAAGATTGCCCTTTTGGCCGACTTTCACATTCGCGACACCTACACGATGGAGCACGCGCATCGCGCGATTGAGGCCGCCTTGGACGAAGATCCAGATTTCGTCGTTCTTGCCGGCGATTTGATTGGCTACTGGAAGCCAGAAAGCCTGCCGATGCTGGAGGCGGTGTTGGAACCCCTTCTGTTAATGAAGGGCGCGGTCGTCGCGGTTCCAGGGAATCACGATTATTGGGCGGGGGACGCAGCCCTGCTTGCACCGCTGCTTGATAGTTTGAACATCAAGTTCCTGCGCAACGAGTTTTTGATGCGCGACGGTATCTGCTGGGTCGGGGTGGATTCGCTCAACGCGAACAAGGCCGAGCCATACCGCGCATTCGGAGATACCCAGGACGACGGAACCGGAGGCTGGCCGGTGGTAGTCGTTTGGCATGAGCCCGACGCCGTCGAGTTCCTCCCTCCGGGGGGACACCTCATGCTTTCGGGACACACTCACGGCGGACAGTGGGTCTTTCCCGGGGGGTTCAGGCCAATGAGCACTCGAAATGGGCGCAAGTATGTTGAGGGGTTTTATCCCGACGCCCCGACTCCGCTTTATGTGACCCGAGGCATCGGAACGACCGGCCCTCCCGCCCGGTTCGGGTCTTTGCCCGAGGTCAGCATCCTCACGCTGGAGTAGGGCAGAGTCCGATAATTTCGATCCATTTCCACTTTTCCCTCGTCCTATGGAATACCGGTTGTACGGGAAAACTGTCCCGCGCACGGTTTGGAGATAAGCATGGAACGTTACGAAAGAGAGCACCCGCTAAAGCAGGTTTTTCGAGACGCCCTCCACGCATCGCTCTTTGAGAGCATGGGCCTAAAGGACGAAGCGGTGGAGATCTACTTGGAAGACCTTCTTCTGGAATTTATCCACTTTGACGGCATTTACAAGATTCGAGACGCCGAAGGACGGCCCGTCACAACGTTGAGCGGAATGGTTGAAGAAGGCGATATCCGCCTGAAGGCGGAATCGTTCACGCGCGAAAGGGAAGTGCACAAGCATCTTGGCGATTTCCTCCTCTTCTGGAGCGGAATGTTTCCCGAGCAACTCCGAAATCTTCCCGCACCAGATCGTGTGATTGACTGCGAAAAGCAAGGCAAGTTCAGCTACTACGTCGTGTCAACCTTTGATCACGCGCCTTATGAAAAGGACGCTCCCGTCTTCAAACGG
The DNA here is from genome assembly GCA_046597875.1 of Fimbriimonadaceae bacterium. Classification (GTDB taxonomy): domain Bacteria; phylum Armatimonadota; class Fimbriimonadia; order Fimbriimonadales; family Fimbriimonadaceae; genus JANJUB01. The sequence goes on from JBKJJL010000124.1 coordinate 5,362, forward strand.
CTGAGTGAAGAGTTCGAAGTGGTCCGAGAAGGCTTAAGCCTCGTGCGTCGCTCAATTTGGGCGTAAGGCTCCCCCTCTCCGCGAATGCCTTGTGTCGCGGGGCGGGGGGGTGGGGAAAGGAAGGCTTCGTGTCGCTTTGGCACCTCAGCACATTTGAAACTCGGGAATGGATGCGAACAACTTAAACACCTGCCCGAGCGGCTTGTGCGCAGTTTGGGGCTTCGCGAAGGCGGCGAAGCCGCCGTTCGCTTCTATCGCCTGCGCCAAAACCTCTTTTCGAGCCGCATCGGCAGGCACGTCGAACCAATCCACGAGCAAATCCACCACCCCCGCCGTGGTCGTGGGTTTCGATTCCGCCATTCTCGCCAAGATCAAAGCCGCCGCTGCGGGCTTATTCTTGAAGAAATAGTCCCCGATTTTCTGCCTCTCAATCACGCTTGCCGTGGTTATCCAGGCGTTGCCCCATTCCCAGCCAGCGACATCCGGCGGGTACATCAGGTACATCCCCTGCCGACGCATCAGCGCCAAAAGCGGCCCGGCCAGGTCGGTGATTTCCTTGGGAGGCATTACCAAGGGGCGGGTCGCCCGGATGCCCGTTTTTTCCAAGGACTGAGATAGCTCCAACTGCCGATACAAGGCGACCGTGTAATGCACGGGACTTTTCACAACCGCACGTACCGACTCGGGCGCCCAGAAATCCTTGCTCTTCATCATCCAAAGCAGGGTGGGCTTGATCTCGTACTTGCTATCCACGTACGCCTTGGCGAGGCGATCAATCTGTTTGGCGTCCGGATTCGGGCTAATGTAGTGCTTCCAAAGTTTGGTCGCCATAAAGCGAGCATGAGCAGGTTGCTTTAACAGCCAATCCAATACGCCTTCCGCGTCGAAGTTTTCCGTCTTGCCCAAAATCGTTTTCTCGCCTTTGTCATGAAGGGCGGGCGCATCGGAGAACACAATAATCGGTCGTTCTTGCTCCAAAGCCATTTGGAGTTGCAGCTCGACCGGAATCTTGTTCGATTCTGGCAAAGCGTTACGCAAGGACCAGCCCGTAAACGCACGCGTCGCTTCTTGGATGTCCTTTTCCGAGTAGTTTCCGATTCCGAGCGTGAAGAGTTCCAATAGCTCCCGCGCAAAGTTTTCGTTTGGTCGGCCCTTCACGTTCGCATCCGTGTCGAGCCAGCGAACCATCGCGGGATCCCGGGTCATTTCGCCAAGCAACGTGCGAAAGTTCCCGCTCGCGTGGGTCCGAAGGTTTTCGATGTAGTCCACCATCATCGGCCCGAAGGCGACTTTGCTCCCCGAAATCGCAAAGTGGTCGTGCCAAAAGAGGGTGAGGTTCTGCTCCAAAGGGCGCCGCGTAAGGAGCATTTGCATAGCCCACCACGCCGCGAAGCGACTCGGGTCCATATTGGCCTTCCCGTCCTTGTCAAATGCGAACGACCAGGGTCGAATCTCGAAGTATTCTTCGACTTTCTCGTAGTTCAGCAACCAGTCAATCGTGCCGTTTACGCCTAGTTTTTCAGCCTGATCCAGTTCCACGCGCGTCACGCCAAGCCCGAAGCGACGGAGCAAGTGAGCACATTTTTCGCGCGTAGTCATAACTACATTATAGGGCAAGCCGTACAATAACGCGGTGAATGTTTTCATTTCGGCCGATATCGAGGGCTGTACGGGGATGGTTTCCTGGAAGACCTGCGGCTCATCCGACGCGGCGCATCCCGATTTCGCCTATGCCCGCAGAATGATGACCCACGATGTGAATGCCGCCATTCGCGGCGCGCGCTCGGCAGGGGCTGAAAGGATTGCCATAAAAGACTCGCACGGCTCCTCCCGTAACCTGTTCATAGACGAGCTCGATCCTGGCGTCGAACTCATTTCAGGAACTGGCTCGCACGAGGACGGCATGATGACCGGCGTCGGCGAGGGCTTCGATGTCGCCATGCTCATCGGCTATCACGGGATGGCGGGGGCAGAAAATGGCGTCATGGAGCACACGATTACTGGAGGTGTTCACCGCTTCGAACTCTGTGGTCAGCCAGCCGGTGAAATGTCTTTGAGCGCGATGGCGGCGGGCGCTTACGGCGTGCCCATCGTTACCGTGAGCAGCGATGACGTCGGTTGTGCCGAAGCGGGTGCGCTGTTTCCGGGAGTGCAGGTCGCGAGCGTAAAGCAAGGATACGGGCGCTACATGGCGCGATGTCTGCACCCTTCCATCACAGCAGGAATGATCTACGAGGCCGCAGCTACGGGGATGTCGGCCAAGGTTAAACCGTGGGTTCCACAGGGTCCTTTGCACTGCCTCATCGAGTTCAACCGGCAAGAGCACGCCGACTACGCGTGCCGTCTTCCTGGAGCCTCAAAGCAGGGAGCTTATACCGTGACGTACGAAGCGAAAAGCCCGACCGAACTCCACCGGGCGGCCCGCATGCTCATGGCGCTCGCCGGTCTAGGAGAGCAAGGTTGATCCTCGTTTGCGGATCTGCGAATATGGATCTCGTCGTCCGTACGCAAGAGTTCCCGGCTCCGGGGCAGACCGTACTCGGATCCGGATTCCTCACAACGCCGGGCGGAAAAGGGGCGAACCAGGCAGTTGCCGCCGCGCGCCTGGGTGGTCAAGTTGCCTTTCTCGGCAAGGTTGGGGAGGACGCCTTCGGCGAAGCCCTGCTCTCATCCTTAAGTGAAGCCGGTGCCAATGTTTCGCCGGTTTGGCGCTCTCTTGAGCCCACCGGCATCGCGGTGATTACCGTTCGCGAAGATGGCGAAAATACGATCATCGTCGCGCCCGGAGCCAATGCGGACTTGCATCCCGCCGATGTTCGCCGCGCATTTGAAGAACTCGTCGATACACCGAAAGTCGTCTTAGCCCAACTCGAAATTCCCATGAAGAGCGCGGGTGCGTGCTTCCTTGAGGCCCAATCTCGCGAGGTTCCTTGGCGAATCCTCAATCCCGCCCCCGCTGCCGAGATCCCCGATGCCATTTACCGCACGATAAACGTGATCGTGCCGAACGAAACCGAGGCCGAATTCCTGACCGGAATCAAACTTCACGAAGACGAAGCACTTCCCGCGTGCGCAACCTTTTTCCACGAAAAGGGCGTGCCGTACGTGGTTATCACTCTCGGCTCCAAGGGAGTTTTCTTGTCTGGCCCGGACGGAATGGAGCACATCAGCGCGCCAAAAGTCGAGCCGGTTGACACCACCGCCGCGGGCGATTGTTTCTGCGGAGGCCTCGCGGTGGGTCTCTCCGAAGACGCGGATTTTGGCGAAGCATGCTATTTCGGCATTCGGGCCGCTTCGCTCTCGGTTACCCGAATGGGCGCGCAGGCGTCAATGCCGCATCGATCCGAACTCCGCTAGGCGGCGACGCTCATTTCTGACTGCTGCTTCGCGAAGAGCTCTACCAGTCCCGATCAGGCACTAACCGTTGCCGCATGTCCGGCATAAGCTAATCTGTGAAGAGTTCGACGAAGATATCAACAGGAGAACTAACGAGCCAATAGAAGGGCCGGAGGACAATCTCCTTCGCTAGTCGCACGGTCCGAATCATGCGCAATGTTACGGGGCGGTGGTCGAACCTGAGTTCAGGAGAGCAAGCTAGAATCAGATATGAAGCGATCTTGGCGGTGGAGCATACCAATTCTCCTAGTTGCTTTCATTGCTGCAATTCTCGTCTTTCCTCGACGTATCTTCCTCGCTTCAAAGGTGGGCCTTCGGCCAGCATTTGGAGCCGAACCCATCGCCTTGGAAGTCGACACAAACGTCGCACACGCGCAGGTCAAGATCACGGTGACCAACACCACTCGATCGTCAAGGCCAGTGACGTTTTCTCAACTTGATTGGCACGACGCGCCCATGCGCGAGCCATTGCCCGATTTGGTCTTAGGACCTTGGGAGTCTCGGTCGTGGGTGTTTCATCCGATCGACCGGCGAGTTGTATGGTACGGCAATAGAATTTCCTACATGGTTCACAGTCAAACGTTCATGCAGTCTCAAACAAGGACCTTTGCACCCCAACCCTACGTTGACGGAAACACCCTGAAGTTGCTGCAGTGGACTTACGTAAAGATCCCTCCCACGTCCTCGAGTTTGGCCAATGTCTTTCGGATTCAACCGATGCCGCCTGAACTCAGTGCTAGCGTGCGGATTAGCTCCGTATCTGTGGACGGCAAGGCTCTGAATATTGACCAGACAGAAAAGCAGATCGCGGAAGGGTTGACGGTGGCAACTCTTCCCACCACTTACAGGCGAAACCACGGAGTCGTCCGCCTTCGATACCGGTTGACTCCATGGTCGAAATGGGTGCATGCAAAGCACGTTTTCTAGTTACGCAACTTCAAAGCCATCCCGATCCAACATCGCCATCGGATCTGGCTTCTTTCGCTTTTCGTACAACTCCTTCGCCTTCTCAAACGTCATCGTCGGGTTCGAGTGCTTCAGCCCCTTGTGAGCCAGAATCCAGTCGAAGTAACTAATGTTTTGTGTCAGCCCGGAGAACTGCTCGGCTCCCGGGCCAACCGCGGTGACGAGAACATGATCGCTCGTGTGATTCGTGCTCGTCCACGTAATCTTCGTGTGGTTGCCCAAAACCACACCCAGCGTTGCGGTCTTGTTGCCGTAGAAAATCGAACTGGCATAGGGTGATTTCTCCGCCATAAGGACTTCCGCCTCTGCGGGCGTGAGGGTGATTCCGAGCTTGGATTGGATCACGTCCGCCCACTTGGTCACGTCCTTGCCGACGATGCTATTCATTTTTTCGTAGCTTGCGGTCATTTGGGCCACGCTCTTTAATCCAGCCGTGCTCTGAATGTATTCGGCGCCATATCCGTTTAGCCCTGGGTTCCCGTTGCCGTGGTCTGACGTAATGACGACCAACGTCTCTCCGTCCGCGAGGGCGAACTCAATAGCGACTTTCACGGCTTCCTCGAAGGCAATCTGGTCATAAATCAAGCCCGCCAAGTCGTTGCTATGCGCGGCATGATCCACTTTTGCGCCCTCAATTTGGAGCAGAAATCCGTTCGGCGAATCCTTCAAGTTCTCAATTGCGGCCTTCGCCATTTCCGCGAGGGTGGGTGTCAACTTCATCAGAGCCCCGTCGTTCTTGTGGTCAACCCAGTACGGCATGTGGCTCTTGCTAAACAAACCAAGGACTTTCTTTCCTTTTGCCGCCATCAGGTCATCTCGGGTTTTTGCGACCGTGTAACCCGCCTTAGCGAAGTCCGCGAACAGATCACGCTTGTCCTTGCGTTGCTCGGGGTCGAAGTAGCGTTGCCCACCACCCATCAGCACGTCTACACCGCTGCTGAGGTACTCCGAGGCGATGAAATCCTGGTCATCCCGAGCAGGAGCGTTGACGCAAAATCCTGCCGGCGTCGCGTGGGTGATCGTCGCGGTCGTGACGAGGCCACACCGAACTTTGTTTTCAGCCATTAGCTGGGTGAGGGTCCTCAGCTTTGTGTCATCGGGGAACATGTTCACCTGACCGTTCCAGATGTGGCGGCCACAACCCCACGCGCTCGCCGCTGCGCTGGAATCGGTCACCAACGAGTTGAGCGATCTCGTATCCTGCAACCCGAGCACCGCGTAATCTTGCTTCATGAGCCAAGCCCAGTAGGAGTTCTTGCCCTCAAGAATTTGGCTCAGATGGTCCGCCATCGTCGGCACGCCCATGCTCATGCCGTCCGAGACGCAAAAGATGATGTTCTTCGCCTTCTTGCCTTTAGGCATTGCGGAAGAGGCAAGGGCGGAGGCGGGGGTAAGGAGGGATGAGACTCCGAGGGCACCGAGCCCGAGGACCGAACGACGTGAAACGGACATACTTCTATTTTAGCGGGGTCTCGTTAAGAGTATGTTTTGAAGAACGCGTTCAAGGGGGGCCCTTGACAAACGGACCCGAACTGGAGCACAATTGGAAAGCTAAGGCACGTGTGCCACGGCGCTGCGTCGAAGGAGGCGGTATCGGTCTGAAGATGACGAC
>JBKJJL010000263.1:0-2879 GCA_046597875.1 Fimbriimonadaceae bacterium
CGCTCATGCTCGCACAAAGAGCGATTGATCACAACTTGATTAACACCTTGCGCGAAAGTGTGTCGCAGGAGCTTACAGTCTAATGACGCGAGCGGTAGTCACCGGGATTGGCCACGCGGTACCCGACAGAATCGTTACGAACGAAGAAATTTCCAAGCGCGTCGACACGAATGACGAGTGGATTATGCAGCGTACGGGGATTCGCGAGCGACGGGTTTGCCGGGATGACGAAAACACGAGCGAACTCGCGACGATTGCGGGGCGCGAGGCAATGGAAAGCGCGGGTTTGGGCCCGTCTGATATCGACCTGATCGTCGTTGGAACGGTTACCGGGGACATGGTTTTCCCTTCCACCGCTTGCTTGGTTCAAGAGGCCCTGGGGATTCAGGACGCCGGGGCTTTTGACCTTGGAGCGGCGTGCGCGGGTTTTATCTATTCGCTCGCAACCGCGGGGGCGATGGTGGAGGCGGGGCGCTCAAAGCGAGTTCTCGTTATCGGCGTCGATACCCTCAGCAAAATCGTGGATTGGACCGATCGGTCGACGTGCGTTTTGTTCGGGGATGGCGCCGGTGCGGTGATCCTGGAGCCGCGCGAAAACACCGACCGCGGGATCATCGACACGGTGTTGCTCTCGGACGGCAGCGGTGCGAAGCATATTAACGTTGAAGTCGGCGGGACGCTGCATCCCGTGTGCCGACCCGGCTGGGAGGATTTCCGGCCCACCGTTTACATGGCCGGGGCCGAGGTGTATCGGTTTGCGGTGACTGCGATGGGCGATGCCTGCTGCAAACTGCTGGATCGGGTGGGAATGACTTCCGAGGATATCGACCTGTTTGTGCCCCACCAAGCGAATCTGCGCATCATTAACTCGGCCGCCGAGCGGCTTAACCTACCCGATGAAAAGGTCTTCATCAACGTTGAACGATATGGCAACACGAGCGGCGGGTCCATCCCCTTGGCGCTCTATGAAGCGGTGCAGGTAGGGCGGCTGAAAGAAGGAATGCTCGTGATGACGGTAGGCTTCGGGGCGGGCTTGGTTTGGGGCGCGAATTTGATTCGCTGGTAGGCCAAGTTTGTCCTTTTTTGGCGAAAATCCTATCATGATTCTGAACTCCAGATGAAAAGACTCATTTCTTGTTGCGCGAACGTCTTGACAAGATGTGCCCCACTGGATTCGAGATCAAACTGAACAACGCGAACGCGACTCGCTTTCAAGATTTGCGACCTGTTCGGCCAATAGCGCAGGGCGGGAATCGAGTGAACAGCCAGACCCGGTGCGGACCTGTTTTCAAAGGGATCGCGACCGGATTCTCCATTCCAAGAGCTTTCGTAGGCTCAAACACAAGACCCAAGTCTTCATCGAACCGACCGGAGATCACTACCGCACGCGTTTGACCCACTCGCTGGAAGTCGCCCAAGTGGCCCGGACCATCGGTCGCGCGCTGCGTCTGAACGAGGACCTCATCGAGGCGATTGCGCTCGGACACGACGTCGGCCATACGCCATTCGGCCACATGGGTGAGGATGCCTTGGACCGCGCGGTGAAGGCCAAGCTGGGGCCAAGCGCTCAGTTCCGGCATTATGAGCAATCCCTTCGGATCGTTGATCACCTCGAGAAGCTCAACTTGACTCAGGAAGTGCGAGCGGGAATCGGCGGCCACAGCAAAGGGCGGGCTGATCTAACCGCCTTTGACGGGGAGCCGACGAGCACTCTTGAAGCCGCAGTCGTGCGAATTAGCGATCGGATCGCCTACGTAAATCACGATCTGGACGATGCATTGCGGTCGAGGATAATTGAGCGGATTCCAGAGCCTTTTCTCGGCATCGGGGCGACCCATGGTAAACGAATTGGCACGATGGTCGTAGATGTCGTTACAAGCAGCGTTGATCGCCCCGCGATCATGATGTCTCCTGAGCTCATGAGCCTTATGAACGACCTTAAAGAATGGCTCTTTGAAAACGTTTATTTGAAGTATCCAGTTCTCTATCCTGAAACTCGAAAGGCGTATCAGTTAGTTATCGAGTTGTTTGATCACTTTTGCGAGGCTGGCACCCTTCCCGAGGGATTTTATGGCGTCCAAGGTGCGATTGATTACGTAGCAGGAATGACCGATCGCTTTGCGATCGAAACCTACGCTGCGATTAAGTTACCGCAAGGGTTTCGGAGTCCGATCTAGATCTCCGTACCAACATATTCCTGATACCGTTCGAACAGTTTATGCGCGGCAGGGTAGCACGAATGAGGTGACATGAAGTGTGGGAACTCGAAGGTAATAATCTTTTCCGCGACTTGGGAGGCGGTTTCAAGTTTGAATCTCAAGTTCCGCCAGTCTGCGGGCGGGAACTTGATGGGCATATCGCGGTCGAATGACTCTAAATTGGACCAGATTGTCACGCCATGTTTGTTGCCTAACTCGCTAATCCCCGAAACAAACTTTGGCAACTCTTGATAGTGGATTTGCCCATCCTGGAATGCGCAAATATCAAACGCGCCTTTTGTTGCTGCAAAAACTCGCTCCCAGTGGTCGAAGGATTCCTCTAGGGTTAGCGCATGTTCGCCAGGCTGCTTAGCTCCTTGCGGGTATGGAGAAATGAGCACAGGAACGTCGTGTAGAGAACGGCAATGGCGCCCAATGTGGTTAAAGAGCTCAATGATATGAGCGTCGTTCTTGCCGGTTTCGTGGGTTAAGTACCAACCCGCGAAGCTTTCATGATGGCGGTATCGCTCGGTGGCCTCGTCAAGGAAAGACTTGTTGATGTCAACTTCCGCCCACCAGTTGCGCCGGAGCCAATGAAATCCGCTGTCATACGTACCAAGGAAGACCTTCAGGCTAAATTCGTCGGCGAGGGAGAAGAAGAGTTCACCGAGATCGTCATAA
>JBKJJL010000024.1:0-3278 GCA_046597875.1 Fimbriimonadaceae bacterium
GGCACTTTCGACATGATCCGCGACCTCTTCACCCTCACTCCCGATTCAAAAATAAGGGGATACAAGACCGGGCGATTCAGCTTTAATGTCAAAGGCGGCCGCTGTGAAGCGTGCAAAGGCGACGGCATCATCAAGATCGAAATGCACTTCCTGCCCGACGTCTACGTACCTTGCGAGGTCTGCAAGGGCAAGCGCTACAACCGCGAAACGCTCGAAGTCAAATACAAGAACAAATCCATTTCTGACGTTCTGGAAATGACAATCGAAGAGGCGGTGGAGTTCTTTAAGCCGATCCCAAAAATCCACCGCAAGCTGGCGACTTTGATGGACGTCGGGCTTGGCTACATCCGAATGGGCCAACCCGCCACGACCCTCTCGGGCGGAGAAGCCCAACGCGTCAAGCTCGCCGAAGAACTCTCGAAACGGGCGACCGGCAAGACGATTTACATCCTCGACGAGCCGACGACGGGGTTGCACTTTGGCGATGTGAAGCGATTGCTGAAAGTGCTGCACGACTTGGTGGAGAAGGGAAACACGGTCGTCGTCATCGAGCACAACTTGGACGTGATCAAAACCGCCGACTGGATCATCGACATGGGCCCCGAAGGCGGAACCGGCGGCGGCCAAGTCGTCGCGATGGGCACGCCAGAAGAGATCGCGAAGGTGAAGGCTTCGTACACGGGGCAGTATTTGGTTGGGATGTTGGCGAAAGCGTAGCCTTGCTCAGCCCGAGGTATCTCCGCTAGGATTGAACAACTGATCTATCAGTTGAGCACGTCTAAGTAAGCGAACTTCAACGTACTCTCGCAGGGCGGCTTCAGCAGTCTCACGTTTTGTCTTGAAACCTCCAAATCGTTGAGCTTCAAGGATCAACTCAGTCTTTGCCCTGACTCTGACCATCTTTACCGATGGCTTTTGATCGTCCATTTTCAAACACCCTCCAGCCGAACCGTTTTACCATTCGAGAGCGAAACCACGACCGCGCCTCGCTCGGTCTTCATCCCGGTTATGCACTTTCCTTCGGGGTGGCAAGCCCAGGTCTCGGGCCGATTCTCCAGCTCGGAGGCAGAAAGCAAATCCTTTGGTGCAAGCCGAGTTACGATGTAGCCTTCCGTATCGTAAATTGTGATTCCCGCGTAAATGTCGACCGTAACAAAGCGCTTGCCCGAGTTCGAAACAAACACAGTTTGATGATGTCCCGTCGCTTCGAGGCGACCCCTGGACTGGATTTTGAATTCCGTCCCGTTCTTTAGCGCGAGCGCAAATTTGCCGCCGTTCTTAATGGAAACCTGCCATTTGCCATCCCGGGAAACGCCCGAAATCAGCATCTGGTCCCTGCACTCCGCGTTGGCAATAGCTACCAAGGTAAACAAAACCAAGGCTCCGATGGACTTCATAACCAATTGAACGCGGCAGAAGCGCATTTGGTTTGCGCTGTTCGACATTCGGTAAAACAACCCGTGCGGCGTTCGGCATTACTTTTCCTCATCATTGCCCTGGGTTGCGGCGCGCCGAAGCCCAGCGTCGTCATGGCACCCGCACCTGCTCCTCCAGAAGCCCACGGCGTGACGTGCACCGATCCCTTCGGCAAGGGCGACGCGTGGCTGAGTAACGGTCACATCGGAATCCGCATTGGGAGAGACGGCAGCGGGACCGGCCTCCCCGCCTTCAGCCTTTCGGGTTACGAGAGAAGCGGTGAAGAGCGGCTTCAGAGCGAATCGAACCCGGCCAGCGTAACTTGGACGCTCGACGGAAAGCCCTTTCAGCCGCAATCCGGAAGGCCGTACGTTCAGAGATTTGACTTCAAAACGCTCAGGCTCAATACGCGCTACACATGTGACCTCGGCGAAGTTGATGCGACGAGCTGGATGGAGCGTCAGGTTCGTCAGACTTGGAGAATAGTTGCGGCTCGGGCTGGGGAACTTAAGGTGACCGCGCCGGAGGGGGCTGAGATCTCCGTGAAACTGAACGGAGAGGAAGTTCGCAAGGACTTCCATGTGAAGGTGGGCTCAGTCACGGAGGCTACGCTGACGACAAGCCCGTCCTCCCCTGCAGGGGAGGAAGTTCGCCGCGACGAAGGAGCGCGCGAACAGGTGGGGTCAGGGTCCGGCTCCGGAAAGCTATGGACCCCCTCTCCCGGCACGCTCGTTCCTCGCGGCGAGGTCTCCCCCTTCAGGGGGAGATTGGGCTCTTCCGACAATCCAAAGTCTAAAATCCCCAATCCCGTTGCGACGATTGAGATCGACGGCCCCGTCTCAGATCAGCAGGCGGTCAACTCGTTCCTCGCTTACCTTCGAATGGCCATTCCCGCCGACGCGCTGAGCATTCCTGTTTCCCCTACTGGCCTGAGCGCCGACTTCTATCGAGGCCACGCGTTCTGGGACGCCGACGTCTGGGTTTTTCCGGCTCTCGCCCTGCTGGACCCTGACCGCGCGAAGGTCATCCCCAACTATCGCATTTCGATGCTGGAAGGTGCGAAGCGAAACTACAAGACGTGGATTCAGGAGCGCTCCGAAATGCTTGCCGCCGGACAGCCGAAAGGGAGCAAAGTAGTAAGGGTAACGGCGAAGGTCGAGGGCGCGCGGTTCGTCGAAGGCGCGGCCAAGTACCCGTGGGAGAGTTCGGTTTCGGGCATGGAAACCATGATCGGGCAGTTTCGTCATGCTTTGCACCAGAACGGGGCGGTTCTTTGGGGGCTGAATCAGGCTCAATGGCTGGGCCTCGCGGATCCGGCAAAAGTCAAAGACGTTCACAAAGCCATTACTCCCCTCTGGTGGTCGGTCTTCGAGCTAAGAAAGGACGACCAAGTCAGCATCCGGCAAGTGCTCGGCATCGATGAGTTTAGACTGACCGACAACGACCTGATCACCAACATCCTGGCTGGTTGGACAAAAGATCATATGAGATACTTCGACGGTAAGGGAGATTTGTCCGGCGTTCGCATTGAACCGTTCCTCCCCAAAAAGGGCGACATCTTCCTCTCCTACGAAGGCGACGAGCAACTCTCCTACAAACAAGCCACCGCCGTTCTCAGCATCTACCCCTACCAGTATCCCCCCGCCGAGAAGGTCGCGAAACAGATGATGGACTACTACGCTCCCAAAACGAGCCCTCACGGCCCCGCCATGAGCGAGGCCATCCACGCGACCATCTACGCTCGAATGAACGAGCCCGACAAAGCGTACGCCGAGTGGCGCAAAGCCTGGGGAGACTTCACCAAGGATCGCCCGCTTCTTCTTTTCAGCGAGCATCGGTCCCGGGATCGAACCTACTTTGTC
>JBKJJL010000095.1:0-4216 GCA_046597875.1 Fimbriimonadaceae bacterium
AGCCGCCTCGCGGTGCGTTATCAAGCATGGTTGAGAGACAAATTCACGAACATCGAGGCGCTGAACGTGGCGTACGTTGAGGAGAACACCGCCTTCCAGACCATCGCGGTTCCGGCGGAACTGCTGGAGCGACTCAACTGGAAACCGAGGGACTCCCGAAAGTACCGCGAATGGCTGGAGTTCAAATCGACCCTTCCCGCCGAATACCGCATCCCAATCCGGCTGAAGAGACTCTGGCAGGAGTTTCTGAGGGCAACGTATGAGAATCAGTTCGACCGGGTTCCAGAGGATTTGAAACGGTCTGCCGAGAAGTTTGAGAACTTGGACTACCCGCGTAATACGGGGAGTGCATCGACCTCTGTGGTCACGGAGTTCGAGTCACGACTGCCAGAGCGACTGATCAATCTGATGGAGTCCAGCGTGGAGCGTGGTAAGTACCCTATTGCCGCCTACGAGCTCGCCCACGTCCGCGAAAACAAATCTGCGATTGCCCGCGAGTTCGCGACCCGCAACTACGCCTACGTGTTCGACTATGTCGTCCTCCACGGAAGGGCCCTGTGGAACACCGCCATCTTCTGCCTCTTGGCAATCGGGGTGCAGCTAACCGTCAACCCCCTCGCCGCGTACGCTTTATCGCGGTTTCCGATCAAGGCCTCGGGCAAAATCCTTCTCTTCCTGCTCGCGACCATGGCCTTCCCCGCCGAAGTCGCGATGATTCCTTCCTTCCTCCTCTTAAAAGATCTCGGCCTCCTCAATACCTTCGCCGCCCTCGTTTTGCCCACCGCCGCGAGTGGCTACATGATCTTTTTGCTTAAGGGATTCTTCGATTCTCTCCCTCCCGAACTCTTTGAAAGTGGACAGATCGACGGTGCCAAAGAGAGCACGATGATGTTCCGAATCGCCTTGCCGCTGAGCAAGCCGGTGATGGGTTACATGGCGCTCATGGCGTTCATGGGAGCCTATGGAGCCTTCCTTTATGCGTTCCTCGTCGCCCAAGATCAGCGCATTTGGACGCTGATGGTCTTTATTTATCAGCTTCAAAGTACGGCTCCCAAGGCCGTGATGATGGCGGCCTTGACCCTGGCCGCTCTCCCTACGCTCCTGGTCTTTCTTTTCGCTCAGCGCGCGATCATGCGGGGAATCATTCTTCCGGGCGAGAAGTAAACTGCCGGGGATGGTGAAAGTGGAAGGTCTTGGCAAGCGGTTCGGTCGCCGCTGGATCTTTCGCGGGGTTACGTTTTCGTTGGTTTCCGGCCAGTGTTTGGTGGTGTTGGGGCACAACGGGGCAGGGAAATCGACTCTTTTGAAGGTGGTCTGCGGACTGGAGCCAGCTTCCGAAGGCGTTACTGAAACTCCTGATTTGAGAACGCGGGTCGCTGCGAGTACCCTTGATTCTTCGCTCTACTCCGCCTTGAGCGCGACGGAACACCTGGAACTTGCCGGCCAGCTCAGGGGCGTACCGCCTCGGTGCTCTGAAATGCTCGCCCGGGTCGACCTTTCCTATGCCGCGGATGTCTGGGCGGGGCAGATGTCGACCGGAATGCGGGCTAGGCTCAAGCTAGCTCTGGCACTGCAAACCGACCCCGACCTGCTGATCCTGGACGAGCCAGGCGCGGGCTTGGATGAAGCAGGCAGGGCCCTCATTGAGTCAGTTATCGAAGAACAAAAGGGGCGCGGCGCGGTGTTGATCGCGACGAACGACCCGGCAGAGCGGAGGTTTGCCACCCATGAACTCCTCTTGGCGGGCTGAAATCCTCGCGATGCTCCGGAAGGAGTGGCTTTCCGAGCAACGGAGTCGTAGCGCGGCCATGACCGTTGGCCTGCTCAGCGTAGCGACGGTGGTCGCGCTGGCCTTTGCGACTTATGGGTTCAAGCTGCAAGGATCGATTGGGGCGGGGCTTTTATGGGTGGGTTTGCTTTTCGCCGCGATCGCCTCGTTGCCCAGATCGTTCTTGAGTGAGGAGGAAACCGGAACCGCTGACCTGCTACGGCAATGGGCGCGCCCTCATGCAGTTTTTTGGGGGAAAGCATTGTTCAACTTGGGCCAAATGTTGGCGACGGCCTTGCTCCTCTCGACTCTCTTCCTGGTTTTGACGAGCTTGGTCGTCACGGCTTGGCCCTTGTACTTAGTGAGCCTCCTTTTCGGGGCGGCGGCGCTGGCGGGCGCGGTAACCTTGTGCGCGGCTTTGGTCGCGAGGGCGGCGAATCGAGCGGCGTTGGTTGGGGCAATTTCAGTGCCTCTACTTTTGCCCTTGATCGCGCTCGGAGTTGGCGCAGTTCGGGTTGCGTTGGGAGATGGCTCTGCCGAAGGAGGCTGGGCGGCTTGCGTTGGTTTGGGATTCTATGGAATGGCGATTGGTGCGTTCGGCCCCTACCTATTCGCCGCGATTTGGAAGAGTTGAATGCGATTAGTTGTAACGATTTTGATTGGTTTAGCAGGGATTGCTTCCGTCCTCGCTCCACCTGCGAAGCTATTCGCTGATCCCGAACTAGCACGGTTGATCTTTATCCACTTGCCGTGCGCATTTACCTGCTCCTTGTTATTGCCTTTTGGGTCTTATCTCGGGTTTCGGACGGCTCTCTCTAAAGGCAGTCGCGTTCTAAACTGGGACGCCCGCGCCCGCGTTGCCAATGAAATAGGTTTCGCGTTTGCTCTCGTCACGATGGCGACAGGTATTTTGTTTAGTAAGGTTCAGTGGGGGGCATGGTGGCAGTGGGATCCGCGCCAAACATCATTCCTCTTCGTACTCCTGATCTACGGCGCTTACTTCGCCTTGCGCGCGGCCTATTCTGACGATACGATGCGGGCCAAAGCATCCGGCGCATACGCCGCAATCGCGGTCGTGCCAACCGTGTTTCTGATCTTCGTATTTCCTCGAATGAAACACATCGTTTCGTTCCACCCGACGAATACCGTGATTGAAGGAAAGTTCGACCGAGTCTATTGGTCGGTAATCCTCTTCAACTGGATACTCTTCCTAATCTTGGCGGTCGCGTTGTATCGCTACGCCGTGAAGAAAGGACTCAATTACAATGAATCTATCGATACTGATCCTGGCGATTCCGCCCCTCCTCCTGTGGTCCGTGCTGTTGATGTACCTTCGGAACGTTGACCGTCGGAGCAGCGGATAGGAGCCAGAACTCCCCTCTCCGCCTCCGCGCAAGGCAGCGTAGCTGGCTGGGTGTTTCGTGAGAGAGAACCAATATTGCGAAATGGTGGTCATTAGTAAGATGGCCTCTCAACTCACAGTCATCTTGAATCAAAAAGCGGGCGGCTCGGACGAGGATAGTGCGTCCGAGATCGAGCAAGCACTGGCGGATTCTGGGATCGCACACCGTGTCTTAAGAACCAGTAAGTCAGAGGACGCGGAAAAGATCGCGACGCGGGCGATCGAGGAGGGTTCTCGGAACCTGTGTGCCTGCGGTGGCGACGGCACCGTCGCCCAAGTTGTCAACGCGATCCTCAAAAGCAAACGCCACGAACTAATCTTGTCGATTATTCCGCTGGGAACAGGAAATCTAATTGCGGAAGCACTCGGAATCATGGGCGAGGTTGAAGATTCGATCGAGGCGATCCGTTCGGGAACCGTTCAAACCATAGACGTCGGAAGGATCGGCGATCATTACTTTATATTGGGATTGGGCATTGGGGTAACGGAACGCTTTGTCACAAGGGTTGAAGACAAAGTTAAAAAGAAGTTGGGTCGGCTTGCTTACGTCATCAGTTTGTTGAAGCACACAAAGTCGCCACCTTTTCAAGTCGAGATAGAAGTCGACGGTAAGGCAATACCCACCCAGCGGGCAGAGGCGGCCACCCTCGCGAATTTTTGGGGTACTGCGAACCTCAAGTTGATTAAAGGATCCACGCCTGATGATGGCGTTATGGAACTTGTTGTAAACGAGCAGATCACCCAAATCGGACTGCTGCGCCTCATGTGGCATGGCCTGTGGGGACGAATCCACCAGGACGACAGTGTCGACGCATTCCAGGGAACCACATTTCTGATTAAGTCCAAGCCCATCTTGCCGGTCCAACTAGACGGCAACGAAACAGAGTTGAAAACTCCCGTTAGGGTCGAGATCATGCATCGCGCGCTTAAGGTTTCTGTTCCTTTAAGCGACTAAACGTCTCACCTGCAGGGGCTGCCGCTTACGGAAAGGTGAGAACTACCTTAGCCATGACCGACTTGAGTAGCGGCGCCGCGGGCGGGTGGGA
>JBKJJL010000291.1:0-15969 GCA_046597875.1 Fimbriimonadaceae bacterium
CTCGCCAAATCCGACTCGCTAACCGCGGGTTCTCCGGGCGAGACGTTGCTCAGCTTCCCTTCCCGCATCCATTTCTCCAGCTCGTCCACGAGCGAAAACAAATGGTCAAACGAATCGACAACAAACAGCAGCGGCTGATAATGATCGATCTCAAAGTACTGGTTGACCACCCACTCCAACTGGATCGGGTACCGCTGCACCTCGGGCGATTCCACACAATGCGCAATCTCGCCGTATGAGCTCAAAAGGCCGCTTCCGTAAACGGACAAACCGGTGGGCTTCGAGGCGTCCTTCATCAGTCCAAACTCAATGGTGAACCAGAAGAATCGCGCCATCGCCTTGATGATTGAGCTCAAAACCTGGGTTCGCTCATCAGCGTTTTTCAAGCTGTGAGCGATTTCGGCCGCGGTGTGGGCGCAATCGCCGAATCGCACCAAGGCGTCCGCGAAAGCAGGATCCGTATGCATGGGCACGTGGCCCGCGATGTCGTGAAAAATGTCCGGCTCGGGAAGGTAATCGAGCTTTTCCTTATCCCGAATCGTGATCGTCGTCGGAAAATCCTTGTTGCGCAGGCAATCAAAGAACATGAATGCAGGTACATATCCGCTCACCGGCTTCGCCTTGAATCCCGTTAGCGGGGACAAAAACTGATTGACCTCCTCAAGTCGCGGAACGCGGTCGGGATTGAGGCATAAATTATCGATTCCTGCCTGAAACTGCGGATTTGCGTACCGCTCCCAGCGGGGTTTCATTCGGGCAAACAGTCTGCGCCAAGCCTCATGATTTTCGGCACTATAGAGATCGTACGGTTGATGAATGTAAAGGTTGCCACGCGCCTGCGCATCTTCAATGAAGGGAGCCCGAGTCGTCGTGAGACCCGGCTTGAACTGATCGATTTCTTCGCGCAGAGCCATGCTTGCTATGTTACTACGGAAAGAGGGCCGCCAATCGATCCGCCAGTTGCGCGGGGGCATGGGTGCCCGACGTGTTGGTCAAGACGACGATCGTCAGTTTTTTCTTCCGATCGATCATGAAATGCGATCGACAGCCTTGCTGCGCTCCGCCGTGGGACACGACATCGCCGACAACTCGCCAGCCTAAACCATAACTTTGTTTATTATCCACCCTGAGCGTAGCGACCGTCCACGCCAAATCGCGCGTAGTTGGTTTGACGATTTGGCCCGAGCGGAGCCTGTCGCCCCAGCGAGCAAGACCGCTGGCAGTTGCTTCCATGCCTCCGCCGCCGTACTTCCACGAGAGGTCTTCCCGACGGGCGAACTTGGTGAGAGCGGTTCCCAGGGTCGCATAAAGGTCGCTGCGAGCGGTCTTAAGATCCTTGGCGACCTCGCAATCTAGTTCACTTGTCTTAGATTTGAAGATTTGGCTCCGCAAGTAGCCGGTAAAGTCCTTGCCGCTTGCCGTTTCGATGGCTCGAGCAATGATGGTGAATGCGTGGGTGCTGTACGTTTGATTCGAGCCCGGCGGATAGAGCAGATCGTCCTTCGCGAAGAGGCCGATGGACTCGGCGGACGAATACGTCTCAAAAGTAGCGCCGGTAGGATCGACGCCTGCTTTGTAATGCCGCACGCCGGACGTGTGAGTAAGAAGCTGTCGCAACGTGAGCGGAGCTTTATCCTTCGGCCACTCCGGAACGTAGGTCGTAATGGGCTTGTCGAGGTCCAACTTCCCTGCCTCGACGAGCTTGAGCGCAGCGATCGCCGTCAGAGGCTTGCTCACCGATCCAAGGCGCATGAGCGTCGTGGGACTGACCGGTGTCTTCGCCTGAACATTAGCGAAGCCGGAACCAAGCGCGAACTTCACTTCCCCGTCCTGGATCGCCGCAATCGATATGCCAGCAATACGGCTGTTCTCAACGAACTCATCGGCGAGAGCCTGCGCACGGACGGTCATAGCCTGTTGAGGCGCAAAGGCGAGGAGGAGCAGATGCCCAATCATGCGGTTAGTATGGACGGAAATGCGCTCTAGGCGATTCGAACGATCAGCGTCCCTAATCGTTCGCAGGTCAGCCGAACTTCGTCCCCCGAGCTAATTTCAACTTCGGGATCGCCCAGGGGAAAAAGGAGAAGATCACTCTCTTGCACAGGCTGAGTTTGCGAAGCCGAGGCGATCTGCTGAGCCGCGGTTGGGCTCAGACCCTCCAAGTTAAAACGCGCGACCTCCACCGAGTTCTGCAACAGCGTGACCGTATCCGCGTAGCGCGCGCCCCCTTCGGGGCGAATGGATCCACCCTCAAACTCATCCGGAGTCACCAAGGCAGGTCCCAATGCAAAGCCAGAGTCGAGCGAGCGACCACCTTTGACGCCCTCGATCGAAAAAACGTGGGCAAAGCACAGCCCCATGATGAGATCATCCGCAGCGTGGGTCGCCACGCGAGCAGCCTTTCCCACCAAAACTGCGGCCAGGCAGGGCGTGTATCGCAGGGTGTCCTCGGTTGGCGGCTTGAGCAAAGCCTGATTTGGCCCAAACATCGCGGCGGGGTGTACGTAGTCGAAATCGCTTGTCCCTGCTCGGTAAAAGCGGATTGAATTTGGCCGGCCAATAGGGGCGAGCAGGCGAATGTCGGTTCCGTTATAGGTTTCAATCGGCTGAGTTCCATCGGTCTCGATGATCCTGCCCTCGTAGGCAAATCCAGACCTCGCAACCCCCGGCTCATCAACACGCTCAAAGCGGCACAACTTCACGCCACGAAGATACCACCCACTCGACGTTGCTGCCCGGCTTACGATGGGTATCCTCACGCGCAAGTACGATCCAAGATCAACCCACGAGGGGATCGTCCAAAGCAAGAATGCCTAAGCCCCTCTTCCTCGATCGCGATGGCGTGCTGAACGTGGACGTTACGCCCTACCTCGCCCATCGCGATCAGCTCCAAATCTTCCCGTGGACTGTCGACGCGCTCACCCTTCTTCACGAAGCCGACTTTGAACTCTATGTGGTCTCAAATCAGCAGGGCATCGCCCTTGGGATCACGAGTCAGGATGAGCTCGATGCGATTACCGAGACGATTCAGAAAGCCCTGAGGCCAAGTGGTTTCGAAATCAAGAAGTTCTACTATTGCACGGCGCATGACCGGGACAAGCACGCTTGGCGCAAGCCGTCACCCGGCATGATTTTCGCCGCTGCCCAGGAGTTTGGATTCGATGCTGCCGGTTCTTTCCTCATTGGGGACAAATGGAGCGACATCGAGGCCGGGGCACGCGCCGGATGCCGACCCCTTCTGGTCACCTCGGGAGTCACCGCAAAGGCCGAACCCACCGATTGGGAATATCCTCCGGAACAGATTTTTCCCAGCCTGCTAGAAGCCGCGAGATGGATCGTCAACGAAATGACGCCATAAATGCCCGGTTGGAACGTCACTTGCTAGGGACAATGGTGAACAATGGCTAAGCGCGCACTCATTACAGGGGTTTCCGGTCAAGACGGAGCCTACCTTTCGAAGCTGCTTTTGGAAAAGGGATATGAGGTGTACGGCGCATTCCGGCGAAGCGCTTCCAGCCCGATGGGACGCCTGCAAGAACTGGGCATCGCTGACGATATTCACCCCGTCACGATGGAGCTCTTGGAAGCCAGCAACGTCGCCGCCACGGTCGAGAAGGTGAAGCCGGACGAGGTCTACAACCTTGCCGCGCAAAGCTTTGTGGCCACATCCTTCGAGCAGCCGCTTTACACCGCCGATGTCGATGCGATGGGGGTTACCCGAATCCTGGAAGCCATCCGCCGGCACGCGCCCGAAGCCCACTTTTACCAAGCTTCCACGTCCGAAATGTTTGGCAAAGTGAAGGAAACGCCTCAACGCGAGACAACTCCCATGCATCCGCGCAGCCCGTACGGAGTCGCCAAGCTCTACGGTCATTGGATTTCGGTGAACTACCGCGAATCATTTGGCATTCACGCCTCCAACGGAATCTTGTTCAACCACGAATCGCCCCTCCGCGGACAAGAGTTCGTCTCTCGAAAGATCTCCCTCTCGCTCGCAAAGATCAAATACGGAAAGCAGGAACTTCTTCGACTGGGAAATCTCGACGCTCAACGCGATTGGGGCTTCGCCGGAGATTATGTCGAAGGCATGTGGCTTATGGTCCAACAGCCTGCGGGCGACGATTATGTTCTTGCAACGGGCAAGACGCAATCCGTTCGTCGCTTCGTCGAGCTCGCCTGCCTCCGGGCGGGTTTCGATGTCGAATGGTCGGGGGCGGGAGATCAAGAAGTTGGCCACGATCGCGCGACGGGTCGCAAGATTATCCAAGTAGATCCTGCCTTCTACCGCCCCGCCGAGGTGGATTTGCTCCTCGGGGATTGCACAAAGGCGCGTACGATTTTGGGCTGGGAACCGAAAGTGTCGTTTGAGGGCCTCGTCGAGATGATGATGGAATCCGACCTTCGCAAAGTAGCCTCCGGCGGCGCGTTCGTGTAGCTGTTACTGAGGGACGCGATAGGCTCGAAAAAGTTCTCGACGCGGACTCATGGCTCTTCATTTGAGTTGACGCTGCGGGCGCTCATATCGGTGTAGGCCACGTTGCTCTGACCCTTGTGGCGGTCGCGGTTTCTTCCGGCCAGGTTCATCACCACGGATTTCCCCAAGGCGTCAGTCTCGAAGAGGAGAGGTATTGGTTGCTTCGGCTCCTTCATCCCGATGCACGAATAGTTCATCGCATAGCCGTCATGCTTCACGGCCGTGCATTTTAAGAGGTCATCATTTTTCGTATAGTCCTTGATCGCTGGCTGCCAGTCTGAAAGTGGAAAGCGGGCGTCGAAATCCTGTTCATAAATCGCGATGGCGGTGCCCAGCTGACGGAGGTTTGAAAGGCACACCGTCCGAGGTGCTCCGGGATGCTTATTGGCAAGCAGGGGCATAACTATTGCGCCGCCGCAGAGGCAAGTTCCACCAAGTAACCCAAAGACAATCCACCGATTACCAATCCGCGAGTCCGAGTTCCACTTGCCGCCCATAGCGGGATGATACAATTTCAGCCATTCGGCGCGGGCAGGTTACCGCCCGTCGTTAGGGTCAGTGTCACTCGAACTCCTGTACAGGCTAAAGCAAAAAGCCGAAGCCGCCAAGGGACCAACTCCAGCTATGACCTCCTGAAGGCCGTCACCACCCACTGCGACCGCGAAGATCGCGTCCACCAAAAAAAGTCCGGCGGCGATGAGCAGGCCCTTTCGCTTTCCCAGCCAGATCGCGATGGCACAAGCAATACACAGGACTCCAAACCCCAGTATCAGGGCCGCGAAGACGCGATTGCTGTCTGGAACCTTCGCGGACCAGAGTGCAATCCCGCCGACGAGCACGGGGCCGGTTCCCGCCAACCCACACATCCACGCGACGCATGAACTCTCGCGAAGGACCTCTGTCTGCAAAAGGCTCTTTTTCTCATCGCCAATTTTCACAACGATTCCCTCCCTCTGCTTTCCGAAGCGCGGCTACTTTTTGAACCAACCGCATTTTACTCCCGCCGACGGGCGTCCAAAAACGTTCTCCACCGTTCAGCCCAAACTTTCCCCCAATTTCCAAAAAAACTTGGGAAAGAAAGCGGAATCTTAACTAAATCCTCTCACGTCCTGATATCCTGCAAACCGCAAGATGTGGTGGTTCGGATGTAGTTCAACCCCAAGGCATTGAGTTCAAACGAACCAGAGACACGTAGGAAGAGATAGCACGGATGAAGATTACGCGATACTTTACGACCGCCGGAAACGACCCTTATGACGGCATTCCCTTCGAGCCTCGCCGCTCCGAAATCAAGAACCCCGATGGCTCCAGCGTCTTCAAGATGGAAGCCGTTATGGTGCCCGCCCAATGGTCGCAGGTAGCTACCGACATCCTCGCCCAGAAGTATTTCCGAAAGGCGGGAATCCTCTCCGGTAACAAGAAACAACGCCAACTGAGCGCCTACACCAGGCTCGACGTGGACCACGAAACCGACTCCCGCGAGGTCTTTCACCGTCTCGCCGGCTGCTGGCGGCACTGGGGCGAACAATTTGGCTATTTCGACACCACCGACGACGCTCACGCGTTCTACGACGAGCTTTCCCATATGCTCGCCATGCAGGTCGCCGCGCCGAACAGCCCGCAGTGGTTCAATACCGGCCTCCACTTCGCCTACGGGATCGAAGGCGTCCCTCAGGGCCACACCTACGTGGATCCAAAGTCCGGCGATATGCGCGAGAGCAAGAACGCGTACGAACGCCCTCAGCCGCATGCGTGCCAGCCCTATGGCGCCCTCGTGTCCACCCCGCAGGGGCCCGTCCCCATCGGCAAGATCGTGGAAGGCAATCTTTTGGGCCTGGAGGTGTTTGACGGTAGTTCCGACGGTGCAGGTACCACCAAGGTAGTCGCGGTCTCCGCAAATGGGGCCAAGCCGGTTCTGAGAATTCGGTTGAAAAATGGTGCTTCGGTTGAGGCGACTGCTGACCACTTGGTGCTGGCTACTGCTGAACGCCGTTGCTCGGCCCAGTGGCTCCGGGTAGACCAGTTGCGGACCGGAATGCGCATGCTCCTTTCGACCGCGACCCATGTCAGCGCGGACAGCACGGATGGGGATGTGAATGCTTCAGCCCTCGCCGGTTGGCTGCAGGGAGATGGTTTTGTCGGGCAATACCAGTCCGGTACCAACCGCTCGTTAACGATCGAAGCGATGACGGTGAACGACGACGAGTTCGAGTACGTGTCGGGCCTCGTTGAGAGCGTCCTCGGAGACGCCCACTTTCACGTGAGAAATGTTGAATCGCAGAGCGAGCGCCTAGATGTGCGTCGTATTCGACTCTACGGTGAGAGACTGCGGCCATTCGTGGAGAAGTACGGCCTGATCGGAGAGCGCAGGGAAGCGCTTCCCGAACAGGTTCTGAAATCGGGTGCCTTAGCGCAACGCGCATACCTCCGTTCGCTCTTTCAGGCCGATGGGACGGTTCGACTACGCACGCGGGATGATTCGGCTACTTCCGATGTCGTTCTGACCACGGTCTCTCACGAACTCGCCAAGGACGTCCAGTCGCTCCTTCTGAATCTAGGAATCTATGCACGAGTTCAGGAGTGCCGCGACTCCCGAGACGATCGAAGGAACCCCTACCACGTTTCTATCGGCTATGCGCAGGCTCGGCGGAGGTTCAGAGAACTGGTGGGATTCATTAGTGAAGACAAGCAGGCCAAACTTGACATTGCCTGTTCCGAAGACTTCGCGGGCAAAGAACTGCCCCCCATTCGCGAAGAGCAAATCCTGGCTATCGAGTTGGTTGGTCCAATGCCAGTTTACGATATCCAAACCGAATCCAATCGGTACCTCTCCAACAATGTAATCGTTCACAACTGTTTTATCCTCTCCGTAAAGGACGATCTCGTCAACTCCGGCGGGATCATGGACCTCTGGACTCGCGAGGCCCGCATCTTCAAGTACGGTTCTGGCGTCGGGACCAACTTTTCAAAAATTCGAGGCGAGAACGAGAAACTGTCTGGGGGAGGCAAGTCCAGCGGCCTCATGAGCTTCCTCAAAGTCGGCGATCGTTCCGCGGGCGCGATCAAGTCCGGGGGCACCACGAGACGCGCCGCGAAGATGGTCTGCCTCGACCTCGACCACCCCGACATCGAAACGTTCATCAACTGGAAAGTCCTCGAAGAGCAGAAAGTCGCCGCCCTCGTTACCGGTTCCAAACTGAACGAGCGACACCTGAACGCCATCATGCAAGCCTGTGGCACGGACGTCTCGTCCGTGCGTACCACGACTGTCCCGGTCGTGGAAGCAGACCAAGGCCGAGACGGCCTTGGAACGCACGGACGGGACGTCCGTGCCACCGATCCGCGCTCGAATCCGGCACTGAGAAAAGCAATCGCCGAAGCTAAGCAGGCCGAAATCCCGCTGAACTACATTCAGCGCGTTATCCAACTTGCCAGCCAGGGCTTCACGAGCATCGAGTTCCCCACTTTCGACACAGGATACGAATCCGAAGCCTACATCACCGTCTCGGGACAGAACAGCAACAACTCCGTCCGCGCGACCAACGCCTTCTTCGAAGCCGTGGACAAGGATCAAGACTGGGCCCTCATCCGCCGCACCGATGGCAAAGTCCACAAAACCATCAAAGCCCGCGAGCTTTGGGAAGACGTCTGCTACGCCGCTTGGGCCAGCGCCGACCCTGGCCTGCAATACGACACCACCATCAACGAGTGGCACACCTGCCCCGCCGATGGCCGCATCAATGCGAGTAACCCTTGCGTCACCGGGGACACCCTCGTAAGCACGGCGAAGGGCTACCGACGAATCCGGGACCTCGTGGGCGAACAAGTGGAGATTATCAACGGCTTCGGTCGCCGTGCGAAGGCTACGCGAGTCATCAAAACTGGCCACAAACCGGTCTTTGAACTTAAAACAACCGCTGGCTACACCCTCAAACTCACGGCCGATCACAAAGTCCTTACCGCGAATCGAGGCGATGTCCCTGCCGCCGAACTTACCCTCGATGACATGCTCGTCCTTGAGCGTCCCGGATTCGGCCCTACGTCCATCTCGCGCGAGCTCGCCGAAATCGTCGGTGCCTCCTTGGGCGATGGGTGCATCACCAAAGGCAAAACCCAAGATCATCTCTTCATCACGCTCTCCAAAACCGAAGGCGGTATCGCCAAGCGACTCCAAATCAACCTGGATGCGATCAAGAAGACGCAAGCCGTTGACCTTCGAGGCACTCGGCCGACCACCGTCTATCCAACACCGACAAGCCTGCGCGTCGGCACGTCGGTGAAAGCGGTCCTTGAAATGATCCAGAACTACGCCGTTCTCGATGCAAAATCCGAGGGCAAACTCCTTACCGACGCCGTTTTCGAGCTGGATCGGGACGCACAGGCTTCGATCCTGCAAGCCCTCTTCACAACCGATGGTACCGTCGCCAACTACGGCGACAAGTCGCAGTACGTGAGCTTGGATAGCACCAGCCGATCCCTCCTCGGCCAAGTCCAACTCCTCCTCCTCGGTTTCGGGATCAAGGCGAAAATCTACGAGAATCGCCGCCCCCTTGCCAACACGACCGCACTCCTGCCCGACGGCGCCGGAGGCTTGAAGGAATGCGATGTCAAGCAGATGCACTCCCTTCGGATCAGCAAAGCGTCTCGTGTCGTGTTTGAGCAAGAAATTGGCTTTCTCCCTGAAAGCCCCAAAGCTCAACAACTCGCAGACCTCAACCGGCGCGTATCCGCCTACGCCGATCCGATGTATGACCAGGTCGCCAGCCTAACCCCTTGCGGAAAGGAGGACGTGTTCGACCTCACCGAGCCGGAATCCCATCACTTCGTCGCGAACGGCCTTGTCGTTCACAACTGCAGTGAATATATGTTCCTGGACGATACTGCGTGCAACTTAGCCAGCATAAACTTAGTCAAATTCCACGACACCGAGACCGGCGAGTTCGACGTTCAAGGCTACCGTCACGCCATCCGCCTCTGGACCGTGGTCCTCGAGATCTCCGTCCTCATGGCGCAGTTCCCATCTAAGGAAATCGCGCAGCTCAGCCACGATTTCCGCACCCTCGGCCTTGGATACGCTAACCTCGGCGCGCTGCTGATGCAAATGGGAATTCCCTATGACAGCCCTCAAGGACGAGCCATCGCGGGAGCCCTCACGGCCGTCATGGGCGGGGACTCCTACGCCGCCAGCGCCGAAATGGCCAAGGAGCACGGCCCCTTCGCTCGTTACGAAAACAACGCCGCCAACATGCTCCGCGTCATCCGAAACCACCGCCGCGCCGCGTACAACGAGAGCGAGTACGAGGGCCTCAGCATCAAGCCCGTCGGTATTGACCCCGACGAGTGCCCGACCGACCTCCTCTCGGCGGCAAGAAAAGCCTGGGACGATGCGCTGGAGCTCGGCGAAAAATACGGATTTCGAAACGCCCAAGTCACCGTCCTTGCCCCCACCGGCACGATCGGCCTGATCATGGACTGCGATACCACCGGAGTCGAGCCAGATTTCGCCCTCGTGAAGTTCAAGAAGCTCGCGGGTGGCGGCTACTTCAAGATTGTCAACCAGAGCGTCCCCATCGCGCTAAACCACCTCGGCTACTCTGCCGATCAAATCGAAGACATCGTCCGATACACCGTCGGTCACGCCAAGCTCCCCCTCTCCGCGAATGATCGTGTCGCGGGGAGGGGGCTGGGCGGTGGGGACATTTCGCGAGAATCCCTAACCGCAAAGGGCTTCACTGAAGACAAACTTGACGCCGTTAACGAAGCCCTCGCCAATGCCTTCGAAATAAACTTCGTCTTCAACAAGTTCACCCTCGGCGAGGAATTCTGCCGCGAGACCCTGGGCTTCACCGATGACCAACTCAACGACTGGTCGTTCAACATGCTCACCGCCCTCGGTTACTCCAAGGAAGCCATCGAGGAAGCGAACGAGTACGTCTGCGGCACGATGACGGTTGAGGGCGCGCCGCATCTGCAAAACGAGCACCTCCCGGTTTTCGATTGCGCCAACAAGTGCGGAAGCAAGGGCCGACGCTACATCAGCGCCGAGGGCCATATCCATATGATGGCCGCCGCCCAGCCGTTCCTAAGCGGAGCGATCAGCAAGACGATCAACCTCCCCGGAGACGCCGATGTGGACGCGATCAAGGACGCCTACTGGCTGTCCTGGACGCTCGGATTGAAGGCGAATGCGCTCTATCGAGATGGGAGCAAGCTGAGCCAGCCGCTGAACTCCTCCACGGACGACGCCGCCGCCGCCATTCTGGAGGCGGCCATCGGCGACGACCCGTCCAACTTGTCCAACCAGTCCTACCCGTCCCACCCCGAAGATCCCGTCCTCGCCGCCGCCGAACGCCTCGTCTATCGCTACATCTCCAAGCGCCGATCCCTGCCCTCTCGTCGCAAGGGCTACACCCAAAAAGCCCGCGTCGGGGGCCACAAGGTCTATCTGCGAACCGGAGAGTTCGACGACGGCGCCCTCGGCGAAATCTTCATCGATATGCACCGCGAAGGCGCGGCATTCCGTTCGTTGATGAACTGCTTCGCCATCGCGATCTCCCTCGGCCTGCAATACGGCGTTCCGCTGGAAGAGTTCGTCGAAGCGTTCACCTTCACCCGCTTCGAGCCGAACGGCTCGGTGCAGGGGCACGACAACATCAAGATGTCCACCTCGGTCATCGACTACATCTTCCGCGAGCTGGCCCTGAGCTATCTCGGCAGAACGGATCTGGTTCAAGTAAAGCCCGAAGACCTACGCTCCGACGCGGTGCATAAACCCTCGCAGTTGCCCGAGTTTGATTTTGAGGAGGATGAGGGCGAGATTGACGGCCTCGCGCCAGGCTTCGCCACAGAGCCGCACGACTCCAAAGGCTTCTCCTCTCCAACCCCCCAAGACCCTAACACCCCAACAACGCAAACTGCCCTGCCCTTCGACGGCAAAAGCGCCGCCAACGTAGGCTCCCCCGCCTGGCAGATGGAAGCCAAGGACAAAGGCGGGATCACCGTGGGAGGGACTCAGGAAGGTCGAGGGACGAGGGTCGAAGGACGAACCCAAGCCGCAGTCGACGCTCGACCTTCGACCTTCGACCTTCCCTCCTCTGTCTCCCTTCGACCTTCGACCTTCGACCCTCGACCTTCAAACACCGCCCCAATCCACAATCCACAATCCACAGTCCAAGAGTCCATGCGCGTCGCCAAGCTGAAAGGCTACGAAGGCGACCCCTGCAAAGCCTGCGGTTCATTCACGTTGGTGAGGAACGGCGTCTGCCTAAAGTGCGACTCATGCGGGGAAACCAGCGGGTGCAGCTGAAGAAATGAAGGAAACGCGCTATTTCACGGAACAAGTGAGAAGGAAGCGACCATACTTGCAGGATGCTTGGCTTCAAAGTGTTCTCGCATCGCCGGAGGCAGAGGAGATAGAAGAGTCGGGCAGGATTAGGTTCTGGGGCTATGTGGAAGAGCTTGGTAAATACTTAAGGGTCGTCACGCTCGCGGATAGGGTAACTGTCCACAATGCGTTTCCCGACCGCGGATACAAAGGGCAAAAGACATGAAAATGCACTACTACAAGGAGACAGATTCGCTCTACATCGAGCTTTCCGCGACACCATCTGCCGACTCTGCTGAAGTCGCGCCGGGCATCGTGGTTGACTACGACGCAAAAGGCAACATCGTCGGGATTGATATTGACGAAGCGAGCAAGAAGGTGGACCTAACCACGTTAGAAGCGACAGACCTGCCCATTGCGAACTTGGCGGTGGCTTGACTTGAGTCATGGACCAAAGTCGAAAGGCTACGAGGACCCCTGCAAAGCCTGCGGTTCATTCACGTTAGTGAGGAACGGCGTCTGCCTGAAGTGCGACTCCTGCGGGGAGACGAGTGGGTGTAGCTAGGCTTCTGAATGATCCACAAACCACGCGTTTATCTCGATACAACCGTACCCAGCGCCGTGCTGGACGCTAGATCCATCGATCGACAGGAAGAGACAGCCGAGTTTTGGGGGCTATGCCGCACCAAGTACGAGCCGTGTATTTCCCAGGTCGTTATCGACGAAATCCTCCGGACCAAGCAAGCCAAACGCCGGCATGAACTGGAATCTCTCGTTGCCGACCTACCCGTGCTCACGATCAGCCTCGCGTCCCTTGAGTTGGCTCGAAACTACGTCGAACGAGGCATCTTCCCGGAACGCTATATGGACGATGCGCGACATCTCGCCATTGCCGTTAGTCACGGAATACCCATCATCGCTAGCTGGAATTTCCGCCACCTCGTAAAGCTGAAGACACAGCACCTGGTGAGCGCAATCAATGTAGAGCTTGGATTGGGGAACATCGAAATCGTCACTCCCGCCCAACTATAGGATAAATTGAGCCATGAACACAATCAAGCAGGATCAACTCGCCCAGTTCAACCGCTGGGTTCAGGAAGATTGGCCCAAGGACCCCATGCAGCAGGAGATCCATCTCATCCGCCTCATCCGCCAAGAAGAGATGAAGGGAATGACTGATCAAGAGATCGTCGCCTACTACAATCGGGTCGCCTTGCCTTCCAGTCGAGATGCCGCTTAGGAGCTTATGGAAGCCCATCGTAACCGGCAAAAGCAGACATTCAATCAGTCAGTGCTACGATCTCCTGCTTTGATCCTTGCATTCGTCGCCCTCGCTTTCGCTGGCTGCAAGAGCGAGCCTCCTTCCGAGACGATCTATAAGGACGGCCAGATGTACATCACGAGGGTCCCGGAGGACGACATCGAGATGAACACCGCCATGCAGAAGGCGAAGGACACGGTCGACGAGTTCATCACCGCCCTGGATGCGTACCTCGCCGAGGCCAAAAAGACGATGGCCAAGGGGGACGAGGTGAAGTACGTACTTTTCAGCGTCAAACACCCATTTCCCACCGATTCAGGCGGCATCGAGCACATTTGGGTCCAAGATCCAACCTATGCGAACGGCAAATTCACCGGCACCCTCGCCGTCGAGCCGGTCGACATCAAGGGTCTAAAGACCGGCCAAATCGTAGATGTGCCCAAGGACGAGATCTCGGACTGGATCATTCAGGACGGCAAGACCACCCGAGGCGGCTTTACCGTAAAGGTCCTTTTGGATCGGGAAAAGAAGAAGCAGAAGGGATAGCTTATCGTAGCCAGCGGATGCATTTTGCCGCTGCTTCCGGACGTCGGCGCGATGCATCCGACGGCTACGACAAATTTGCAAGTTGATCGTTTTTCAGATGGGCACAGTGAAGCTTCGTGCTCCAACCTATTCTTTGCCTCGATGACCGTATCGAGCATATCGCGCTCGCGTCGTTTTTCCGACCGCTACGAGACACCGTTGGGGCATCCCCTCCCCATTTCGTCCCTTTCGCCCTTTTCGTGGTTCCTTCCCCCGCGATACCCCGATACGGGCGCCTGCCACGGCAATTTGAACCTGAATCGAGTTCATCGGGCGAATCACAGTCGTCTCCCAGCAACTGGGAGCGCTCTCCCAGTATATGGAGAACGACTCCCGAGCTTTGGGAGAGGTCTCCCAGAATGTGATACGTGTCTCCCAAATGTCGGAGAATGTCTTCCGAATCTTGGGAGACGTCTGCCAGTGGTCGGAGTACGTCTCCCACTCATTGGGAGACGACATTCTGCGAGCGGGAG
Organism: Fimbriimonadaceae bacterium; assembly: GCA_046597875.1. Taxonomy (GTDB): domain Bacteria; phylum Armatimonadota; class Fimbriimonadia; order Fimbriimonadales; family Fimbriimonadaceae; genus JANJUB01. Next base: position 14,118 of record JBKJJL010000291.1, read on the forward strand.
AGTACAATGAAGAGGCGATGGCTGGACATTACTATCCCAAAGACGACCAGAAGTTTGAGGCTTGGGTCGCTAACTTCAACACCAACCTTCCCGCGATGTTGGCGGGGCTGGGGTTTCCGCCTACTTTCGACGACGATCTCCTCCTGAAACACGCCACTTATGCGGCCTCCCTGGAAGCCCATGGGGCCGCGCAGGCGGCTGCGCACGCGGCTCGGCTGGAGAAGGACGCCTTTCAGAACGACCTGATCGTCGCCGTTCGCACGGCGGTGAGACAGCTTCGCGCGAATCCAGCTTTTGACGACGCGATGGCGGTTTCACTCGGGCTGCCGATTTACGACAAAAAGCCGACCCGCAAGCAGGCTGGCATGGAGATTCCCACCCTCAGAGTCGAGATTACTGGCCCGCAAACTCACGCGATTTCTTTTTGGCAGATGACCGAGGAGTATCAGGAGAAGGCTTCGAAGCCGGCCTGGGCGCGCGCGATGAGGATCCTGCGCTCGGTGGTGGAGGTGGGCGAGCCCTGCCCGCCGATCGAGCTGATGGGCTATCTCGCTTCGGACACGGCTCCGCCCTACGTGGTCATGTACGGGCACGCGGCAGTCGGAAAAGACGCCTATTACCGAGGCGCATGGGAGACTCCGAGGGGCGAAATCGGGCCCTGGAGCCAAGCGGTAAGAGCCACGATCGCGGGATGACGACAAGGTCATCGTAGCCAGCGGATGCATTGTGCCGCTGTTTTCGAACCGATGCGAGCGTCGGCACGAACCATCCGACGGCTACGAGTTCCCTGTGGAGCGAAACCTGTGTTATTCCCACCCTAAGATAACGTCGGACAAATCACATCCGATTGTTCCTAGGAGTGGGTACTCGAATGGACTTGCGACGAGGCCAGCGCGCACGGGGTTATGGGCGATATAGGTCGCATGATGACGCCAATCTTCGTGCCCACGAACAACATGGTCGTGGAAGCCACCCTGCCAGCCAGCCCGCCTATTCCGATCAAACCAAAGGCCCGATAAGAGCTTGAACTTCGACATCGCGGCCAGCGTGTCAGAACCCTCGCCGAGCCCCTTGAACATCAGGTGGAGATGGTCGGGCATGAAGCAATAGATCGGTACCACGCAAAGGTGGGCCTCCGCCGCGCGGGCGATGAGGGGCACGAGTGGTTCGATGTCCTCAGTTACTCGAAAGGTGAGTTCACGGCCGTCCGTGCATGCCGTGAAGGCCGCGGTCCGGTCGCCTTGGTAAAGATATCGTGGAAGCCTCTTAACGCGGGAGCGCACCAGGATATGATATCAAATTCCCGCCCTCGTTGACAACATCGTAGCCAGCGGATGCATTTGCGCCGCTGCAAGCCACAACCCCTCGGGAGCGTCGGCACGAATCATCCGACGGCTACGATAGTGGGACCAAAACTCATCGTAGCCAGCGGATGCATTTGTGCCGCTGTTTTCAAAGCGATTCGAACGTCGGCACGAATCATCCGACGGTTACGATTACCGCCCTAGCGAGGGTACAACCGGTTCATGCTTGCCACAATCCTCCTCCACCTTGGCCTGGTGCAAGCCCCTTATGTGCCGGGGGCGGTATGGGAGCACAAAAACCCCACAGAACTCGGATTCGATCCCTCAGCGCTCGCTCGGGCGGTGGAGTTCGCCAAGACCCACGAGACCGAGTTCCCCAAGGACTTCTCAACCCAGGAGAAGATCTTCGGCAAGCGGCTGGGGCCGGTTCCCAAAGAGAGGGGCGGCACGAACGGGCTGGTTATCCGCCACGGATACATCGTCGCCACTTTCGGCGATGTCGAGCGCATTGACCCGACTTACAGCGCCGCGAAAAGCTACCTTTCCGC
>JBKJJL010000147.1:0-10090 GCA_046597875.1 Fimbriimonadaceae bacterium
TTATTCTCTCCGAAGTGTCGATCACGGTCAATACTGGGGCGGTCAACGAAGGAACCTTGCTAACCAAAATTGGCGCGGTAACCCTGCAGAAGAACACCATTACACGGCGTCCGAAATCGCGTTAAACAAGCGAATCGAATGCTAGTGTAATGCCGGGTCCGACCTACAACGGTCGGAGCCGGATTGCTTTGTGTTACGGATGGCCAATGCAGCAACTGGCCGAGGGCATCAACGCTGAGCGCTCTACTGACGAGGGCGGGACGCCGGTCCCTCGGAACTCACCTGCTCGGCGCGGTAGTTCATCCCCATCTCCTTCGGCTTCCCGTAGAGTTCAGGGTGCTGATACTTGCCTTTCTCCCCTCCTTCCTTGTCCACCTCAACCGGTGCGCCATTTTTGCGAACCCACAGATCGTTGCGCACCGCCTTCACTTCCCACGAGACCTCGACATTGGGGGCGCTGGTCATAATCATGAATCGGTTGTCCCTAATCTTCTTTGCCACCTTCACCTGCACGAAGCCGGGCCCCGCGCTATCGTCCACGACGGTGAGTTGGTACCGAGGATCCTTGTTGATCTCGCCGAAGTAGTCCGGCAACTGCACCCACGCGGCGCCCATCGCATCGGTCGTGACGTTCCCGGTGTAGATGTTCAGCGGCTCGGAGCCCTCGGAGCAGTAGTGCAGGAGGGATTTGTTCTCCGGGTCCAGCGGATGGTCAATGCGGAACAACTTGACGGTAGCGCTCATGCGGCCCTGCCCCCAGACGGCGTAGCCGGTCGTGCTGGAGGAATCGCCGAACACGCCGTAGGTGCCTCCGCTATTCGCGCTCGCCCAGCCTTGCACGCCGCGCCCGCTTGTGCTGGCGCTCTGGAAGCGGCCGCCGAAGGTGCTGCCGTTATCCGCGCTCGCCCAGCCTTGCACGCCGTGCCCATCCGTACTGTTGCTCTGGCCGTACACGCCGTAAGTGACCCCGCTAGTGGCGATCGCCATCCCGAACACGCCAGTCCCGCTTATGCTTTCGCTCGCAAACGAGCCGCCGTAGTTGTACCCGGTGACCGCAGCCGCCCTGCCGGATACGCCGCACCCGGTCGGGCTGGCACTCTCGCCAAACACGCCGTCGGTGACCCCGGTGGTTGCACTCGCATAGCCGAACACGCCACGCCCGATCACGCTGGCACTCTCGCCAAACACGCCGTCGGCGAACCCGGTAGTTGCACTCGCATAGCCGAACACGCCGCGCCCGGACGTGCTGTCGCTCTCGAATCGGCCGCCGTAGGTACTCCCGCTAGCCGCGCTCGCCCAGCCGAACACGCCGCGCCCGTCCGTGCTGACGCTCCGGCCGTACACGCCGTAGTTGGTTCCGCTGCCAGCGCTCGCCTGGCCGAGCACGCCGATCCCGCTGTCGCTGAAATTAATGAAGAGACCGCCGTAGGTGGGGCCCGTGGACGCAGTCGCATAGCCGACCACGCCGCGGCCGGCCGTGCTTTCGCTCTGGCCTCGCACACCGTAGGTGACCCCGCTGGCGGCGGTGGACAATCCCAGAACGCCTGCGGCTTCATGGTTCCCGGAGGCGTTCTCTCCGCGAATAATGTGCGTCGCGCTCATTCCGCTCAACGTGAGCGGATTAGGGACAGCTTGCAGAAACGCAGTTGAGTTCAGGCCGTCGAGCACATCAGCGTTCACACCGGTTAGCCCCGAGCCATTACCCGAAAACACGCCCGTACTTTGGACGTTGCCCTGAAACAAGCCCGCAAGACCCGTGCCACCCTGAGCGAGGAATGCTGGCCCCGAGCCGCTGGTTTGGGCATGAAGAGCGGCACTGGTGTTTGCCGAGTTGCTGATGCGAAATGAACCTGCCTTGCCCGTGCCGGTCATGAATCCAAAGATCCCAATGCCTGTACCGTTCGAATCCGCTCGAAGGGCGATCTGCGTGTTGGAGGCGTTGTTGATCGAGAAATACGCGGCTCTTCCGAGACCTACCGTATTCACCAGCAGCACGTCCGAGGTGTTGCTGGCGCTGCTGATGTACAAGGTGTTGGCTCTGCCCGATGGACCAGATTTCGTGATCTGGAACGACGACAGCGTAGCCGAAGGATCGGTACCTGAGTAAGGCAAGGTCAGTTGAGCGTGGGCCGACACAGCGAGGGCAGCCAGGAGTGCGAAAGTGAGCGTGGAGCGCATGTTGAGAATCCTCCGAGAGACTCATACTATAGCGGACTTTGTCGGAATTTTCCTTGATTTCTAGCGTTCGACCTCTCGCTTTGGCCGCTGCGTTGCTGCCGGAAAATAGCCTAAGCCCATTCCTGGGGCTTTTCCGCAAAGATCAGGATTCTTAAACTATTCCTTCTTTGAGGTACCTCTCACAACTTCCCAAGAGGCGCGCCCTGAAGGATTCGTGGTCATCCTCGAACCAGACTCCACTTTGAGGCTCCCCGACCGGAGTCGGGAGCTGGGACCTCAGCGTCCGATTTAACTTCAACTACTTTCTATGCGTGGACGGAGACAGCGAGCGTAGCAAGGCACGCGATTGATAAAATACGAAACATGGAACCCTCCCGATTTGAGCTTTTAGTTTAGCGCACTTTTCGGCGAATTCCAAGCCAGTTACACTTCAACGTCCCAAGCATTTTGGCTCTGCTGAAGCGTCAAGAGGTCGCAGTGCTCTCCGACCTAGAAGCCGACTGAGAAAGGCATACCGAATCTGCCGGTTCCCGAGCGATTTAGGGTGATCTTGCCGTACCTTTAGCTCAGCCCAAGGTGCACGAACCGGCCCCCTCCCCGGTCCGGTCTGTACACGGAGGCGGAGAGGGGGAGGCCGGAAATTTACTCGTGGCACACTTCTGCTGGCCCATGAAGCCCCCGAGCGGGTAGAACCTAGGCGATGAAGTTTGCTTTTCCTTGCCTCTTCCTGTTCATCGCCACTCTCGGCATGGCGCAAGATCTCCCGAATCATAACGGCATTCCGTTTGAGCGGTTCTACCAATATCCCATCTTAAACGGGCGCAGCCCGGCGGGGGCGGCTCTGTCGCCGGACGGCAAGCACGTCGTGTTCGGATGGAACCAGACCGGCGAGCGCAAGCTCGACGTCTGGATGATGGACTTCCCCTCCGGATCCAAGAAGCAGATCATCGCCGCGAATGCGATCGAGGAACTTCCTCGCCAAGACGATGTCCGGACCCAACTCCAGAAAGACGAGAGCAAGCTTTACGATGCTGGAATCAGTGGCTTCGCATGGGCGCCGGATTCACGTGAGTTCACCTTCTCCTACAAGGGCCGCAGCTTCCGTTCCGACACATCCGGCAAATACGAGCCAATCTTCGACTCGAATGAAGGGATCTACAGCCTCAACTACTCGCCAGACGGTAACTACCTCGGCTACCTAAAGAGCAATAATCTGTACCGGATGAACCGGAAAACCGGTTCGGTGAAGCAGCTCACCTTCATCAGCAAGGCGGGGACGACGCTGGACAGCTACGCCTGGTCCCCCGACAGCAAATGGATCGCGATTCAGTGGAGCGACAGCAGCAAAATGGGCGATCACGTGATGATGGACTTCTCGAAGGACAAGGCCACCGTCGTGAACATCCAGCGCATGTGGCATGGCGAGAAGAGCCAAGACTCGCAATACGGCGTGATTTCGGCGGACGGCGGGCTCATCAAGTTCGCGAACGGAATCCCTCGCTATAACTGGGGCATGGCCCTGGAATGGTCACCCGACAGCAGCCGACTCGCGATTGGGTGGATCAATGAGGATTTCCAGAAGTACACGATTTCGATTGTCTCCGCCCCGACCAACGTTAAGGCGGAAGAGAAATTAACCAAGCAGTATTCGGTCTATGAGGAGAAAGCGCCGAAGAACTATATCACCGACTGGCGGCCGATTCAGTGGACGCGAGACGGGAAGCGGCTGCTCATCGGGACCGACATCATCGACGGGAAGTTTGGCTTCCGATCGGTCCTGAGTTTGTTGCCGAATGGCAAAGACATCCAGAAGGTCTATGCAGAGAACCACGACGTCGTCGCGATGACGCGCCCGCGGCTTTCGGATCGCATCGTTCTGGTGACGATGGCGCGCAGCCAATTAAAAACGGAAATCACGGTGATCGAGCCCGACGGCAAGCGTACAACGCACGTACCGACGGACACGGGCGCGGCGACGGCAGTTCAATTCGACGACGCCGCTTCCCCACTGGTCAGCGACGACGGCAAGATGATGGCCTCGATGGTCTCCTCGCGGACTCTGAATAACGAGCTGTACTCGATCGAGCCGTCCATCAAGAGACTGACCGAAAGCCAACTTCCAGACTTCAAGAAAATCCAATGGGCGAACTTCGAAGAAGTGAGTTTCAAGGCGAAGGATGGCGCGACGATAAAAGGCGTGCTCATCACCAAACCGGGGCTCGACAAAACGAAGAAACATCCTGCGTTCCTCAGCAATATGTACGCGAACAGCGCGAAGATGAACTGGGCGGGCTACCTCGAAAACTACGCCGCGATGGAGCTTGACATGGTCGTGCTCTGCGTCGACTTTCGCGCCAGCTGGGGCCAAGGGGGCGAGTTCAACTCCGGCTACTACAAGGGGATGGGGATTATCGACGCGGATGAAGCGGTCTCGGCGAAGGAGTATCTCACGTCACTCGGCTACGTGAACCCGGACAGATGCGGAGTTTGGGGTTGGAGCTACGGCGGGTTCCTAACGTGCATGATCCAGCTCACTCGCCCAGGAGTCTTTGATACGGGCGCCGCGGTGGCTTCGGTGACCGATTGGGCCAGCTATAACGAGTGGTACACGCGGCGACGCTTGGGCATGCTCAGCGACGAGGCGGAGATTTACAAGAAGACATCGCCCGTCCACCACGCGGCGGGTCTCAAGGATAATCTCCTGCTCGTGCACGGGATCCTAGACGACAACGTGCTGTTCCAAGACACGGGACGCCTGATGCAAAAGCTCATCGAGAACGGAAAGTATTTCGACCTGATGGCCTATCCGCGTGACGATCACGGCATCGGAAAGGACACGAGCCGACCGCACGTGTTCACAACGATCATGCGGTACTTGTGGCACAAGCTGGGACGAGCTTGAAGTCCTTGCGATCGCTTGGGTTCCCTCTTCTCCTTTTGCTAGCGATAGGCTGCTCCAGCGGGCCGGTTCGCCACGAAGGGGCCAGCTTTGCGGTGAGCGCGGATGGGAAAACCATCGTGTGGACAACGGGGCCCGGATCGGGCAACTCAGTGAAAGTTCGTTTGTCCGGAGGGCAGATCAAGACCCTCGCGCGTGGGGCTTACTTTGAAGGGCCCAGTATCTCCCCCGACGGGAAATACGTTCTCGTCGCGACGGGTCCGAGTTTTCGGGCGAAACTAGGGATTACACGCATCGAAATCGCAACGGGGAAGCAAGAGAAGTTCTCGCCACCCTTGGTCTCAAGTTCCAATTTGACCAGCACACCGAGCCAATCGCACTACTCACCCGCCTATTCGCCGAATGGGCATTTTGTCGCTTATCGAGGGGCGGCACGACCGCGATCAGAGTCCTTTGGCGGGGTGCAATGGCTGGACTATGACTTTTACCTGGCGGATTCGGAAGGCAAGCATAGCGAACGACTCACCGATTACGTTTCAGATCGCGTAACCTCGCCCCGCTGGTCGCCCGATAGCAAGTTTGTTACCTTCGCGGCTTTGGACAAAGAAGGACGAACGTGGCTCCGAAAGATTGATTTGGACGGCAAAATCGAGTGGGAGATCGAAGGCAAAAACAACGAGAGCATGCCGTTCTTCGTCGGCCAAAAGCTGACGATCGTCTCCGACCGCGAGAACGTCGGACGGTATCGAATCGGATTCCTCGATCCAAACAAAGGAACCTTCACCCCCATCACCAAGGAAGAGGGCTACTTTATTGATCCCCAATCCGCGAACGGCAAGATTTACGTACTCGAGGATATCAACCACAAAATGCGCTTCCGCATCTCCGAGATCGACCCCACCACCGGAGCCATCAAAGAGATCGTCCCCGAATCGGAGTTTGACGAGCCCAAAAAGCCCTAAACTCCCGGCGGAACTCCCCTCCCCTGTGCCAAAATGGACTGAAGGAGAATCGGATTTGCCCTACGTTGTCACGGAAGCCTGTATCGGAGTTAAAGACAAATCTTGTATGACCGTTTGCCCGGTCGACTGCATTTACGAGGGCGATGACATGGTGTTCATCAATCCGGATGAGTGCATTGACTGCGGTCTCTGCGAGCCCGAATGCCCGGTTACCGCGATTTACGTGGACACGGACGTGCCGCCGAACATTCGCGAGTACATTGAGAAGAATGCCGTGGAAGGGCGACGTTTGGCCGACGAAAAGAAGTAGTGCCCCAGTTCACCGTTCGCGCGATTTTGCCCGATGATCGTCTGGGTTTCAACCATGTTCGTTCGCGCGTTTATCGGGGTGGCGATCCGGTTTTGCCCGAAGAGAAGACTCTTCGCGATGATTCGTACGGGTTCGTAGTTCTGGCAGGAGACCAGATTGTGGGCGCCGCGACCGCACTTCAGATGACGTGCTCGCACAATGGCTCGCTCCCTCGTTGCGCCGGAATCGCGGCAGTCGGGGTTCTTCCTGAATGGCGTGGCTCGGGCGCAGGGAGCGCACTGATGACTGGGTTGACGCCACTGCTAAGGGACATGGGGTTCCTGGTGGCCTCGCTACATCCCTTTAGGGATACTTGGTACCGCCGATTCGGATACGCGAGCATCGGACCCAAGTATGCGTTCGACTGCCCCACTGAGCACCTTCCCAAGGTCCGATCGTCGCTCGTCGTGCGGGAACTTCCGTCGAACCAGTGGGACCAGTTGGATCCGGTGATTCGAGCTAACTCTTTGCGTTACAACGGATTCAATGTTCGAACTCCCGACCAATGGTGGCGAACCCTCGGAGGAGACTCGCCGATGACGATCTACGCCGCCGGCGATCCAATCGAAGCGTATTGCGTGGTGAAGTTGAATGCCGACTTTTGGGTTCCTCAGGACATCAAAGAGGTGCTTTGGTCGACCCTGGAAGGGCACCAGGCGATGTTGCAACTCTTTCGGCAGATGGCGTCCAACAAGACCCATGTGACTTGGACGGAGCCACCTGATTCGCCAACTTTCCTGAACCTCTTCGACCGCGGAAGCATGAAGGTCACGGTGATTGGGCCGGTTATGTATCGGCTTCTCGCCGAGGACGATCCTCACGCCGCCCACGAAGCCACAAAAGCCTGGATGGGTGATCCAAATCGGGTCTATTGCTGCGACTTCTACTGAGCGCGAAGACGTACAATAAAGAAAGAATCCATGGACATTGCAACTATTGGCAAGGAGGAACTTGCAACAATCTGCCAGCGCTACGGAGCCAGGCGTCTCTCCCTGTTCGGGTCGGTCCTTCGGGGAGACAACACCGAGGAAAGCGATGTTGACATTTTGGTCGAGTTCGACGCGTCCGCAAGGATCGGTTACTTTCAACTTTGCCAAATGGAACTCGATCTTGCCGATTTGATCGGGCGCAAAATTGACCTCCGAACTGCCGGAGAACTCAGTCGATTCTTTCGCGATGAGGTTGTAACCTCAGCAAGAGAACTTTATGCCGCATGATGACTTGACGCTTATACGGCATATGGTCGAGGCATCCCAAGCGGCAATGGACTTTGCAAAGGACCTTTCACGTGCCGATTTGGAAACGGACCTCAGATCCGTGTTTGCGCTAGTTCGGGCGATTGAGATCGTTGCGAAGCTGCCGGGAGAGTCTCACCGGAAACACGAGAACTTTTGCCGGAAATTCCCTGGAAGAGTTTGGTGGGCATGCGGAACAAGCTGATTCACGCTTATTTTGATGTTGAACTAGACATCGTGTGGGAAACGGTAACACAAAACTTGCCTCCAATGACAAATGCGCTGGAAATGTACGTCCAGTTGAACGAAGGCGCCTAGATCGCCGGAAGTACTTCCCCGCTGACCTCGCCCAAACCGACCCGGAATCCGTCACCTTGGCACCACCCGGTCATCGTGAGGACATCGCCATCTTCCAAGAAAGTCCGCGTCTCGCCTGAGTTCAATTGAAGTGGATTTTGTCCCTTCCACGTGAGTTCGAGCAAAGACCCGAACGAATCTGGAGTTTCCCCGCTGATCGTTCCCGAGGCGTAAATATCTCCTACTTCTACCGGAGTGCCGTTGGACGTTTGGTGAGCGAGTTGCTGCACGAAGGTCCAATACAGATGCTTCGAGTTCGACCGGCAGATCACTTGAGGCTCGGTCATTTGGGGAGTCTCAATGGAGACTTCCAAGTGAATGTCGTAGTGCCCCAATCCTGGTTGTCGCAAATGCGGCAACGGCTCCGGATCTTGCGTCATACCTGCGCATCGGAAGGGCTCAAGCGCGTCCAACGTCACGAGCCAAGGGCTGATGCTCGTGGCAAAACTCTTCGCGAGGAAGGGACCTAGCGGTTGGTACTCCCACCTTTGCACGTCTCGCGCTGACCAGTCATTCACCAACACGCAACCTAAAATGTACTCCTCTGCTTCGGCGATGGGTATTGGCTCCCCCATCATGTTCTCCAGACCCGTGTAGAAACCAAGTTCGAGCTCGAAATCGAGTTCTTTCGTCGGGCCGAACACGACGTCCTCGCCGATTTTCTGTTGGCCTTTTGGGCGCACGATCGGTTCGCCGGAAGGAACGACGCTAGACCCGCGTCCGTTGTAGCCGATCGGCATATGGCGATAGTTCGGCAGGAGAGGCGGCTGATCGGGGCGGAACATGCGGCCCACGTTGCTCGCGTGGTGAATGCCGGAATAGAAATCAACGAATGCTCGGGGAGGCATTGGCAGGATCATTTCAATCCGATCGATGTGAACAAGGGCTTGTTCACGAAGTGACGTTCGATCCCGCAGCTTGGCGTTATCCGAGCGCAGGAGTTCGTAAACTTGAGCGCGAAGGTCAGTGAGGCCCTGGGGGCCATCTTGGATGATCCAAGCAAAAGGCACTGGGCCGGCTTCGTAGTCAATTAAGCCCTCGTCAGCCAGCACCGCGAGGTCGACGACGTAGTCTCCAATCGCAAAGCCCTCGATGGTGGTGACGGAATCATCCTCTCCATCTAAAAGGAATCCCACGCCGAAGGGCAGGTTCTGTATCGGGAAGTGCGAATCAGGGGCGACTTCGACCCAGCTTCGAGCAGATGAGGGGACTACAAATCGTTCCATAAAGTTACCAAAGGCCGAGGGCACGCAAATCTTCTACCGGCTCGCTGACCGAACAGGAGCCAAATCCCGCAAAAAGGGTTCGCACTGCGTCGATTGATTCCAGACTAGCTCGCATATCCTTGTAGCCCACTTCGCTGGGCTCGATCACGAAACTACGGGCGTTCTCTTCGCTCAGTATCGCAGCAATTTCGGCGCGGTTCAGATCGTGCTCTTCGGCAAGTGCGAGCGCTACGAGCACGTTCAAGAATCCGTGCATCTCGTTCCTCCGCACGGGGTGGTGAAGGCCCGCGGTCAGTTTGAACGACAAATTTAAATCGAGGCATTCTCGCAGGAAATTGGCGAGCTGCTCGGAGGTTGGATAATCCTTCGGTTCGGCCCCGCCGGTGCGCGCTTTTGCGCTGGCAGCTTCAGAGTTCGCGATGATGTGGAGCGCGTCGGTGGTGCCGTCGCCGAAAGGGATTTCCAGATAGAGGTCAAGATTTGCGAGCTTTTGGATCGCGCGGAGGCTGCCTTCAACGTCGTCGCTTGAGCGAACTTCGTAGCCTTCGATCTCGAAGTTCTCGCCGAATCGCTGGCTGAACCCGCGCATAAACTCGATGTCGTTCGCGAGGGTCGCAATCGCGGAGCCGATCACGCAAATTCCGAACTGTTCCTCGGGAGCGAGGGTGTGAAGCAGGTCCCCAAGTTCGGCAAGACGACCTACCGGGCACACGAAGCGATTGACGAGGAGACTCTCGGGCCCGTTCAAGTGTCCCAAATACTCGCGCAGGGCGGGCTCCATGTCCAGCTTCGCAGGAGGGAAAAGCCCGGCGTAGTCGATCACCCCATCGAGCAGCGTTTCCAGGGCCGGATCCATCTGCGCAAGTGTAACTCAGGGGGCGGTC
>JBKJJL010000206.1:0-33105 GCA_046597875.1 Fimbriimonadaceae bacterium
CTCTTCTTCCAGCCGATCAAGCATTCGGTGATAGGGGAAAACAACGTGAGCCCCGGAACTGATCTTGAGCGTGCCCAGACTGGACCGTTGCGCCCTTGTCCGGTCGAGTTCTTCCAACAACCCCTTGGGACACACGACCATCCCGCTTCCCAAAATGGCGGTTACATTTGGGTGAAGTATCCCGGCGGGGATGAGGTGAAACTTGAACTCCTCCTCACCTACGATCACCGTGTGTCCAGCGTTGTTGCCGCCAGAATAGCGAACCACGAGGTCGCTTTGCTCGCCGAGGACATCGACTAGTTTGCCCTTCGCCTCATCGCCCCACTGGGCTCCCACAATCACAAGAGTTGGCATCTTTGCGTCTCCTTATGGGCCGACCAATAGAAAAGCCGGCGCATCCTTCCCGAGGATTCGCCAGCTTGTGAGCCTTTGGCCTTTTCTCAGTCGACTAGATTATAGCAAAGATTACGGCCATATTCGCTCAAGGGCACCGTTGCCGGTTTCCAGCTTTATCGGATTTCCGGCGCTGTCGAGGAACGCGGTCCCTTTGTCCGAGTTCGTTCGATGCGCTTTGACCTTCTTTCCACCTACGGTGATTTCGACTTCGCCCTCATAGGTCGTGGTGAGAAGAGACCAGGAGAGGGTCTCGATATCGAACGTGTATGCCTTCGCGACCGCTCCCTTTTTGGGCTGATCGCGCAAAAACCAGAACTCGCTCGCGTCGTCTCGCTGTGTGGTTTCCGGAAGGGAAATCTTCTTGGTCGTGCGCTTGCCGTTGAGGTCTGCGACGACGTTTGCGCCCTGGGCATCGAACGTTACGACGACGGTCCGGCGTATTTTCTGACCTGGGACCAGCGTTTCTTGGAACTTTCGGACGGCTCCTCCCTTGGCGCTATAGGTCGCTTCCGAACGTACCGTCGCCGTGACGTTATCGGACTTCAGCAACATGGACAGTTGAACCGACTTTGTTCCGTCAGGCATGACTTTTTGAAACAGGGTCGCTGTGCCGACTTTCTTGCCCGCAACGATCACGGTCAGCTTCGTTTGAGCCCCCGCGAGGGAGGAGAGGAGGACGATGAGGATGGGGAATGGGCGCATGGTGTTGGGAGTTAGGTATTAGGTATTGGGTATTGGGTATTAGGTATTAGGTATTAGGTATTAGGTATTAGATTATTGCTATTGGATTTTCCTGGAACCTAATACCTAACACCTAATACCCACCACTCCCTAAAGGAATGAACGCGCGGCCCAGATTCCTGTTTCATAAGCGTACTCAACTCGGCCTCCAAGAAGCGCATCTCCCGCGATCACGAGTCGGGATTTTGCGGGATTGACGCTCTCAAAAAGGGCAAGACTCTCCGGAAGGCTGTACTTCCAACGCTTGACATCGGTAACTGCTGGCTTCATCCAGGCTGCACCAAAAATCCGAGCCAAGAAGTCCCCCGCGTCGTGGATGATGTCCGCATCTTGGGAGTCAAAGTGCAGCCGGCTATACGCCGGCGACATTTGTGCGACGACAGCGGTACATCCTTCGGGGGCGCGATCGGCGGACTTGACCGATTCGAGCGATATCCAGGTCAAAGGATGCCGCTGCTCAGGCTCAATGAGCGCGTGATAGGCCGTCGTTGGCGACATCAGTTCGTAGCCCAATAGGACAGAAAGGCATGGTCGGTAGGCGGCCTGGGCAAGGGATCTCCGCTCTCCGGACGCTTGCAAGAGGGCCTCCGTTTGGGGAGCGGGCGGGGTCAAGATTAGCCCATCGAAAAACTCGCCGTTCAGTTCATATCGGTCGCCAGACCTTTGGAATCGCGCGACCAAAGATTCAAAGCGAACGTCCAAACCTGCTGCTAGCAACTTGCCAAACGTGTTGTTTCCAGCCCGGTACGTGTATCGGTCGATCTTGTTCTTGCCGCTGTCCCCCGGTGAAACCCGCGACCCGTTGTGCGTGTAAATCGGCGTGCTGATCTTAATGAGATCAGATTGATCGAGTTCGCCAAGCAACATCGGTTCAATTAATCGGCCTCGCGGGGCAATGCTGGTCGCTCCCGTATCGAAGGTGAAGGATCCAACTCGCCTGGTTGCGCACCTGCCTCCAAGGGCACTCGATTTTTCGAAGACGGTGACCTCAAGCCCATTCTTGGTCAGCTCACGCGCGGCGGCAAGGCCCGCAACTCCCGCCCCGATGATTCCGATTTTCAAACCGCGACCCCGGTCAGGTCTTCAACAAGGAGTTCGGCGCAATCGATACCACTCTGCATTGCCCCATTGATGCTGCTGCCAACCGTAAATTCTCCCGCGAAGTACAGGCCATCGCGCCCGGGTGTGTTGCTCGAAAGATGCGCCCCGAATCCCGGCGGCTGAGCAAACTGAGCGTAAGAGATTCGGTCACCTTGAATTAATCGCCATTCCGCCACGTCCCGATCTGGGAACCACGACCGAACATCCTCCTTCACTTGGGCGGCGAGGGTTTCATCGTCCTCCGCGCGCTCGCCCAAAATCGTCGCCGAAACGAGGTGCCTCCCGTGCGGAGCGTACTCAGGCACAACATTTGAGATGGGTACGACCATGTTAGTTAGTCCATCGGTCGTCTGCAGGACGATCATCGCTTCTTCGATCGGCGGCACCGAAGCTTCAAAGTGCAGGCAAATCTGGCTCTTTCTGCCGATAGGAGTTGTCATGCCGCTCAAGCGGGCAGCTTCAGGAGCCTCCGTTGCCACGACCACCGCCTCCGCCTCAATGACCCGCCCATCCGAGAGCCTAACGCCCGATACTCGCCGATCCCCCAGCAGCGCCTCGACCTTAACCCCGATGTCAATCTCAACTCCCTCGGCCAGCTGAGCCGGGATTGCCTGGATTCCCGCGCCAGGCACAACCGTATCGCCCTCTACGAGCATTTTCCACGTGAAATCCAACGCTCGGCGCGAGAAGGAGAGAGACCGATCCATGAAGACTCCTCCCAGAAATGGTCGGGCAAACTTATCCAGAAAGGCGCGGGAAAACCCGGCCTGCCGAAGGGATCTCTCAGCAGACATATCCTGTTGACGAGCTAACTGACGTGCGCTCAGGCCCCGAACGTGCAGCGTCCAATCAAGTAGCTGAATTAAATCTGAAGGCGAAAGGAATCCGGACAAGGCCAGCGATACCGGGTTCGAAGCCTGAAATTCGTGCATCTTCAGCCCGTCCCAAATTATTGCTCCCGGGGCCAGTTTTCTCAAATCCAATGATGGGTAGCTCAACTCAGACTGCGCGGCTGGATAGGCCGTAAAGAGAACCTGAAAACCACGATCAAGGAGAAATCCATCCCGCTCATTTGTCGTAAGCCGACCGCCTACCGTGCCGGCTGTCTCCAAGACGAGGACGGGCAATCCGGCCTGTTGAAGACGGCGAGCACAGGTGAGACCAGCCAATCCCGCTCCAACAATGACCACTGGTTTTGGCATCACCCACGGTTTTACCCCCGGACCTCCATTCCCTTCGCACAAACGTAACAACTACACGTCGTCGCCAAGCTCATTCCCGACCGGAAGGCGGACGATGAAAGTTGACCCTTGATTGAGCGCGCTCTGTACGTTTACCTGGCCCCCGTGAACTTCGACGATGTGCTTCACGATGCTGAGTCCGAGACCCGTCCCGCCGGTGGCCCGGGCACGAGCACGATCCACTCTATAGAATCTCTCAAAAATCCGCGGGAGGTGATCGCTGGCGATTCCAATTCCCGTGTCCGCGACCGCCAAGACGACTTGGTCTTCATCCTGCGAAAGGGTCACCGCGACGGATCCAGCGACCGTGTAGTTCAGGGCATTGTCAACAAGGTTGATAACGACCTGATTGATTTGAGCAGCGTTCGCCTCAATTATGAGTTTCGGCGGCCCTTCGAACGTAAGGTCAAGCCCTTTATCCTTGGCCTTTCGCAGCAGCTGCTGCACGACCGACGCCACAACTTCGGCGATGTCGCACGCGTGCTTTCGAACTGGGCTCGACTCGGCCGAACTGAGGATCAGCAGGTCGTTCGCCAAGAGTGAGAGCCGGTCGACCTCGTCGGTTATCTTGCCTAAGTATCGGTCTCGCAACTCAACGTTCTCCCTCTCTTCTTGAAGGGTTTCCGCCATCGCCCGAATCGTCGTCAGGGGAGTTCGAAGTTCGTGGGAAACGTTCGCGACGAAGTCTTGGCGGATCCTTTCCAATCTGCGGAGATCGGTCGTTTCATACAGGGAAAGGAAGATGCGATCTCCATTGGGTTCCGGCCACGCTTCTGCTTGGGCGGTGCGACCGTCCGGATAGGCAAACGTCAGTTCTGCGTGCTGGGGCTCCCCGGTTCGTGCGCAATCAACGACCAGTTTTTCAAGATCATACGATAAAGTCACAGCAAGCAAAGTTCGATTAATCGGATTTGGAAACCGAAACATTTCGCAAGCTTTTCGGTTCGCGTATTGAATGGAGGAGCGCGTGTCGCAAAGGAAAATTGCGATCTCCAAGCCCTCGGCAAGGGTGTCAATCGCATTCCTTTGTGACTCCAGGGTCGACTCCAATAGGGAAGCCTGAGCGTGCTCGCGATCCCGTTCTCGAGCCAAGTCGACCACTCGCCTTCCGGCGATCGCCGTCATCGCGAGAATAATCAGCCCCTCCAGAACAAGAAATCCGGGGTAAGCAAAGCAAAGTGCGAGACCCAGAAGAGCCGCGACCCCCAGTCCCGTGATGATTGCGGCCGCGTGCTTCACCTTGATCTAGACGTTTGGGTAGGCCAGCTTGCCGCTAGTCAAGGTAAAACCAAGCAACCTGTGAGTGCTTGGCTACAACCCGAACCTGCGAACTGGTGGCACGTCGTTGAAGACGCCTACGCGGAAGACCTTGGATCGGGTGATGTAACGAGTGGCTGTATCGATCCAGATGCGTCAGTTGAGTGGTACATCGAAGCTCAAGCAGAGGGCGTCGTGAGTGGCATCGGCATTGCAGAGCACCTTTTCGCGCCTATGCCGCACGACCCTTTCAGCGAGACGATCAGCGTCGTTATGCGAGACGGAGACTTGGTTCGGCGTGGAGATCGGATTATCGAAGGCACCATGAACGCCCGTCGCTTGCTTTCGTCAGAACGGTGCGCGCTAAACTTCATCATGATCCTCAGCGGAACCGCAACTCTCACGAGCCAGTTTAAGCAGCGCGTCGAAGGGACGAGGGCCCGCATCATCGACACTCGGAAAACAATTCCGAACCTTCGGGCGCTTCAGAAGTATGCGGTTCGTTGTGGAGGCGGAGGCAATCACCGCATGGGCCTTTTCGATGCCGTCATGATAAAAGACAACCACATTCTTGCGAGTGGCGGCATAACCGAAGCCGTGGAAAGTATCCGTGGATACGCCAGCCATATGCTGAAAATTGAAGTGGAGTGTACGAGCATCGAGCAGGTAGACGAGGCCGTCAAGGCCAAGGTGGACGTCGTTCTTCTCGACAATATGGATCCGTTCATGATGCGCGAAGCGGTGAAGCGGCACGAAGGCAACGTTCTGTTCGAGGCCAGCGGTGGGATTTCCCTCGAGACGGTTCGCGGCGTGGCTCAAACGGGCGTCGACTTTATCTCGGTGGGGGCTTTAACCCACTCCGCGGTTTCGTTGCCGTTCCACCTTGAGGTCGAGGCTTGAAGGTCCCGGACCTTTGGATCGAGCGAGACGAAGTCGAATCCACCCAATCTGAAATGGCCCGCCTCCTTGCAGACGGCCAACCAGGTGGCATTCTGCTTGCGTCTCACCAAGCGGCGGGGAAGGGCAGATTTGGTCGACCTTGGATCAGCGAACGGGGCGATTCGCTCACGATGTCCATTGCCTTTGAGGCATACATCGGCCACCCGCGCCCGTGGCTGATCGGGATGGCGACCGCATGCGCCTGCGCAGAGGTCTTGGACTGCAAGCTGAGGTGGCCCAATGATCTCGGTCTCAATGGGCAAAAGCTCGGCGGAATAATCACCGATCTTCTCCCGACGTCCAATGGCAAAAACGTTCCCGTTGTCGGCGTCGGCATCAACCTCCTTCAGGCCACTTTTCCAGCTCAGTTGGAAGGGATTGCTACAAGCTTGCTCCTCCAGCGCGGATCTGCTCCCCATCCGGAGAGCCTGGCGACGAAGATTATCGATCGTCTCCGCGAGATGCCCGAGCCGATCGAATGGAATGATATCCTGCCGATCTGGGCGGCTCACGATGCAACGCCCGGCAAACGCTACAAACTGCCATGCGGAGACGAGGCGATGGCGATCAAAGTTGGCGCCGGCGGAGAACTGATCTGTACGATTAACGGCGAGCAAAAGACGGTCCTCGCCGCGGACGCGCTCTTTGGCCTGAATCGCAGTTAACTACGTGGCGGGGACACTCCTGTCCCCCTTCCCCAAACCCGGGAATCGGGGGACAAAAGTGTCTCCGCCACGCTCAATACACGCCGAGCCTGGGTGTGAAATCGGTCTCCGGCGTTACCCGACGACAATAAGCCGCCATCAGCCGAGCACAATCCACAACGTCGGTAAGCGAAAGAAGTTCACACGGAGTGTGCATATAGCGTAGCGGAACTCCCAAAATACCGACCGCCATGCCGCTTCGATTGAGCTGCATCGCGTTCCCATCTGTTCCAGTTCCGGCAGCGGCAACATCTACTTGATAGGGGATCTTGTCCTTTTTGGCGGCGTCGCAGATCATTTTAAACACAACCGGATTCGCGTTTGCTCCGCGCATGACAGATGGACCCTTTCCGACATCGAGCTGCCCATATCTGGTTTTTGCAAGTCCTGGATAGTCGATCGCGTGGTTCACATCCACCGCCAGTCCGCTTTGCGGGGCGATTCCGAATGCCGAAGTTCTCGCACCCCGTAAGCCAATCTCCTCTTGCACCGTCGCCACCGCATAGACGCCAACATTTGGATCAAGCCCGCCGTCCTCTTTGAGCAATCTCAAAGCTTCCGCGACGATGAAGGAGCCCATCTTATTGTCAAATCCGCGTGCCACCGCCCGATCGCCGAGGAGTTCTTGATATTCCCATTGATAAGTTGCAACGTCGCCCAGGGCAATGAGGGCTTCGGCTTCGGCTCGGGTTGAAGCGCCTATATCGATCCAATAATCCTTAACCTCGGGCTTCTTCTTGCGCTCATCGTCTTCCAAGAGGTGGATCGCCTTGCGCCCGATGACGCCCGCGACACGCTCGGCACCGTGAACCCAAACTCGCTGGCCTACGATGATGGCGCTATCGTGCCCGCCGATTGTGCTGAAATAAAGCATCCCCGTATCGTCGATGTAATGAACGATGAATCCAATTTCGTCCATGTGGCCCGCAAGCATGATCTTATGCTCCGCATCAGGGTTGGCGATCGCCCACACATTGCCGTGGACGTCGGTGTTGAGCTTGTCGGCAAAGTCTTTGCAGTACTGGCGGTAAACCTCTGCCGCGCGCTCCTCATATCCCGAGGGCGAGGGTTCGTTGACGATGGCCTTAAAGAAATCAAGGGACTCAGATCGCATGGTCCGTTAGTTTGACACAGGCTGTATCACTCTCTGTTCAACATGTCTCGGGCGTTCGCGAGGGCGGTTTCCCCAATCGTTTCCCCAGCGAGCATTCGGGCGAGTTCCTCAACGCGTTCATCGCCGCTCAGGGTTCTCAGATGAGTGACGACCCGCCCCCCGATCTCAGTTTTTTCAATCCGAACGTGGCTCGCCGCTCGACTTGCAATCTGGGGCAAGTGGCTGATCGCCAACACTTGATAGTGCGTCGCCAATTGCTCCAGTTTTCGGCCAACAACCGCGGCCGCCCGACCTGAAAGGCCCGCATCCACCTCATCAAAAATCAGGGTCGGAACCCCTGCGCGACCCGCCATGACGGTTTTGATCGCCAACATCACGCGAGACATTTCTCCGCCGCTTGCGATTTTGGCCAGGGCACGTTCTGGCTCCCCAATGTTTGCCGAGAAGAAGAACTCAACTCGATCCGCCCCGTCCGCCTCAACCGATTTTGGC
Source organism: Fimbriimonadaceae bacterium (assembly GCA_046597875.1). Lineage (GTDB taxonomy): Bacteria > Armatimonadota > Fimbriimonadia > Fimbriimonadales > Fimbriimonadaceae > JANJUB01. The sequence continues at coordinate 7,986 of JBKJJL010000206.1, forward strand.
TCCACGCGCACCGAGAACTTGGCTTTCTCCATGGCAAGGTCCTGGAGCTCGTCTTGAACACTTTTTGCGAACTCAATGGCGCGATCGCTGCGCAGTTCTGAAAGTCGGCTCGCGGCATCGGAGAGCACAGAGAAGGTCGCATTCACCCTCTGACGCAAGTCCGCTTCGCTTGTTTCACTGTCCTCCAAGACCGAGAGCTGCTCTCTGGCGTCTTCTAAAAAGGCCAGGATTGCTCCCTCATCGTCGCCGTATTTTCTTCGCAGCCTGCGAAGGGACTCAATCCGTTCAGCCGCTCGCTCGATTGCCTCGGCGTCCGTTTCAAGCTCTTCCGCATAGTGCCGTAAGAGTCGGATCCCTTCGTCCAGAGCGTAAAGAGATTGGCGCAAATATTCCGTCGCGGGGTCGATTGATTCATCGAGACGCACCGCATCTTCGAGTTCCCGGACGGACTCCCCAAGCAGATCCCTCGCGCACGCCTCTTGCTCGTTCAATCGACCCAGGCTTGCAAATGCTAACTGCTTCAGCTTTTCCGTGTGGCTCAGCCGTTTCAAAAGCATTTCAAGTTCTTCCATTTCTCCGGTAATCGGCGAAACGGACTCGATTTCCTCAACCTGGTAGCGCAACAAGTCGAGCCGCTGTGCCCGATCCCGTATTCCTTGGACCAATGCATTCAAACGCCGTTTCGATTCTTCCCAATCACTAAACGCACGCCGAACTTCGGCTAACAGCCCGGTCGCGGGGGCTCCAATCCAGCCGTCAAGGAAGCCCACGTGAAGCTCGTTATGGAGCAGGCTTTGGTGATCATGTTGCCCGTGTAAGTCAACGAGTAGCTGCCCGAGGACCCGTAGTGCCGATACGGGGGCCATTTTGCCCCCCACCCGGCATTGCGATCGACCTTCGGCGAAGACTTCGCGATGGACGAACAGGGTTTGATCTTCGAGCGCGAGACCTGCTTCTTCGCAGTATGATCTTAGATCAGGAGCGTTCGATAGGTCGAATACCGCCGAAACCGTCGCTCTTGATGCCCCCGCCCGCACGAGGTCTGAGTCGGCCCGTTCTCCCAATGCAAGCTGAATCGCGTCCACCAACAGCGACTTGCCAGCCCCCGTTTCCCCCGTCAGCACCGTGAGTCCGCTTCCCAGTGACAACTGGGCGCGTTCGATAACCGCAATGTTTTCGACAGTAAGTTCAACGATCATCGGGCTATGTTCTACAAGACGCTGAAGTGACGGAGTCCGCCGCAGACGAGCATCTGAGATTCTTGGGTATCATTTTGCTTCAACTACGGTTTGTCAAACCGTTGTATTTCGGGACCCATTACATGCGAATTCGGAACAAGGAACTACGTCAGCGCTGGCATCGAAAGGAGCAGCGTGTGAAGGAACTCATCGCTGAGGCCAAGAAAAACAAGGCTGAAGGCGGAGCAAAAGCGAAGGCTCCCAAGCCCGAAAAGCCGCCGGTAGAAAAGAAGGTCGCCGAGAAGAAGGTAGCCGCTCCGAAGAAACCCAAGGCCGAAGCAGCCGTTCCAGCGGCAGAAAAGCCGGTTGCGGAGAAGCCAGTCGCAGAGAAAGCGAAGAAGGCTCCTGCGAAGAAGAAACCCGAAGCTCCCGCGGCTGAATAGATTTTATGTGCCTCCACCCAAGATGGGCGGAGGCATTTTTGTGCCTTAAATTCGGTTCGGTTCTTCACTCCTCAGTTCTTTGGTTCTTGCTTATCCGGGAACGTCTGCGTGTACCACTTGTGAAGTGCAGCCGCCAACGCGACTCCGGTTGCTTTTTGATACATGAGCTTCACGTCCTTCGGGCGATCGGTGTAACTCGCCAAGTAGCGCAGGACTTTCCATTCGCGGCTTACCGCATCTCGAGGCACGTTGAACCAGTTCCTGTGATCCTTTCGCCCTGCGATTTCGTCCATTTCGAGGTCCCAATTGAACAGATAAGTTCGTTCCTTGGGCGTGACCACCAGCAGATCGACGCGGGCGAACACGTCCGTTGTCGAGCGTGAGACATAGTCGCGCTTGCGATCCACTCGGATCGTTCCCGTTATCAGGTGAGTCGCTCCGAGTTTTGTGCAAAGCTCGCGCAGCTTTTCCTCTTTCAGGTTCATCGGCTCGGCCTTTTGGTCACCGGTACGCAGCGGTTTGGGCATCCCCATCGTGTTTTCCCACACATCGATCGCGCGTCCGCCTCCGATGAGTTCTAACGCGGATTGAGATGGCTGCTGGAGAATCTTCTGCATCACGTCTTCAGACTCCAGTTCTGCATAGCGGTTCGTGTCGTCGCCGATCACCTGGAACGGCAACCACGCGATGACAAGCGGCTTGCTTTGTTGGGCTACACCGAGGACGGCGAAGGTGGCAAGGCTGGTAATGGCAAGAGTTCGGTAGATCTTCATAGACTAATATCCCTCCAAGTAGTTTAGTTTTACCGCAGGTGTGCATTCCGATGGGGCTGCGAGGAGCTTCGTGTCTCTTGAAGGAGTTCGATCTGGGGCGCGCTGAAATTCGAGTAATCGTTGCATTTTGCCGGTACAGCAGATGAGCCTGTCGCAGGTTGCGTGGAAGGGCTCGGTGTCCTTCAGAGTGTCTTCGTTTCCAGCCATGTCCCAGTATCGCCTATGTCAATCTCGAGCGTGTTGCTGTACAATCCAAGCCAATGAACAAGGTGTTTCCCGATGCCGCGTCCGCGCTGGAAGGATTCGTTTTCGATGGCATGACCGTAATGTCTGGCGGATTCGGGTTGTGTGGCATCCCTGAGCACTTGATTGTCGCCCTGCGGGATACGGGAGTGGTGGACCTCACCGTTATCAGCAACAACTGCGGAATCGACGACTTCGGCATGGGACTGCTCTTGCAAACTCGCCAAATCCGCAAAATGGTCAGCAGTTACGTGGGTGAGAACGCGGAATTTGAGCGCCAATTCCTTTCCGGAGAACTTGAACTAGAGTTCAATCCACAGGGCACACTGGCCGAACGCATCAGAGCGGGCGGCGCGGGAATTCCCGCCTTCTTCACGAAGACCGGCTACGGAACCGTGATCGCGGACGGGAAAGACACCCGGCAGTTCGACGGCGAATGGTATGTCATGGAATCCGGCCTGAAGGCAGACTTAAGCATCGTTAAGGCTTGGAAGGGCGACGCATCGGGCAATCTGATCTTTCAGAAAACCGCCCGCAACTTTAACCCCATGATGGCCACGGCTGGAAACAAATGCGTCGCCGAAGTCGAAGAACTTGTCGAGATCGGCGAACTTGACCCCGACGAAATTCACACGCCCGGCATCTACGTAGACCGGATCATCGTGGGGACGGCATACGAGAAGCGCATCGAGCGTCGCACGAACCGCCCAAAATAGCGAAGCCGCCGAGCTCACAGCATGCTGCAGTTCGCTTCCCCTAAAGCATCACACTTTGTGCTTCGGAATCGACGCGTCGGCGGCTACTTCTTGCGATTTCTTCTCAACCTTGTCGCAGAACTCTTGCGGCGTTAAAGTTCCATTCAGCAGCGCCGTCAAGCTGTCCTCCATTTCCTTGCCAAGAGTTGGGTACCAGTCTCGGAACAGGGCCGCGTACACGTCTTTGCTCTCGCGAATCACCCGCGCGGGCTCTTCGAGTTCGGGCATCAACTTTGCTTGATCGGAGCCCTTAATCGCCATCAGCGTCCCCTTTTCTTCCACGAATTTCTTCGCATTCGTGAGCGATGTCATCTGCTTGAAGAGCGCGATCGCACCCGCGGTGTTTTTCGCTTTCGAGGGAATCATCCAAGGCTCGATCTTGATAATCACTGCGTTCGGATCGCCCTTTCCGCCCGGAACTCCTGGGGGTAGAAAGAAGCGCATACTCGCGCCCGCGGGCATGTCTTTGCCCATTTCGGCTTTCAGCCAGGTTCCGCAGGGAATCATCGCGGCTTTGCCTTGAAGGAACTGCTGTTGAGATTCCGTATGGCTCAGGCCGACTGCGCCGCGCTGGAAGAATCCCTTCTTGCTGAGCTCGGCGATCATTTGCGCGGCTTTCAAGACCGCAGGCGACGTCCATGCGCCTGGCTCTAAGTTCTGGCAGGCCTTGATCGCTTCAGAGCCGCCGACAGAATTGATCCAGGGGATCAGCATTCCGTCAAGCATGTAGTAAGGATATTTTCCCTGAAAAGTCAGCGGTGCCATTCCGGCCGCCTTAATTTTCTCGCCCAAGACAAGCAGTTCGTCCCACGTTTTGGGGGGAGTCCACCCGTTCTTTTTGAAGACGCCAGGGTCGTACCACCATCCGAGGACGCTGTAGTAGTAGGGAAGAACCCACTGCTTTCCGTCCATTTGCCCGAGCTTCAGAAGGCCAGGGTCAAACGTATCTCCCCACGTCCCTTCGCCTTCGGCCGCCTTACCCGCGAGGGCTTTGTCGAGGGGCAGAAGTTGATCCTCGTCCTTGAGCGCCCAATGATCCATTCCCCAGCCTGGGAAGCAGAGGTCGGGGGGAGTGCCACCGATAAACCGCGGGCGAAGCTTTTCCCAAATGCGAGGATCGCCCTCGACTTTGACAGTCATGCCGGGATTCGCAGTCTCGTACTCCTTGGCGACCTTCTCGTAGAAATCGACGCCAAATCCGCCCTTAAAGGCGGCGACCTCGATGACCTTCGTTTCCGGCACCGCAGCACCCGTTGATGAGGTGCTACCCTTGTCTCCGCATCCTGTAAGGGCGACCAACGATAGCGTTACTCCGAACCAAACTTGCTTCATGTACCCGGATCGTACCCGCGCGGCTATGCTATTGGGTTCATGAGGGCAATTGTTCAGCGGGTTTCTTCGGCGCAAGTGCAAGTACATGGCGAAGTCGTCGGTAGCTGCGGGGTGGGCCTCTTGGTGCTCGTGGCCGCGCATCGGGACGACACCGAGGCGAATGCCTTGAAGCTTGCCGACAGATTGCGCGGGCTACGTATTTTTAACGACGAAGCGGGAAAAATGAACCTTAGCCTCCCCGACGTAGGGGGAGAAATGCTCGTGATTTCGAACTTTACGGTTTATGGCGAGACCGCTAAGAATCGTCGCCCCAGCTTCATGGAGTCCGCTCCTTATGAGCAGGGTGAACTCCTGTATGAAGCTCTTTTGACTGCCTTGCGAAATTCGGGAATCGGCGTGCAGGCCGGCGTCTTCGGGGCTGATATGCAGGTGTCTCTGGTGAACAACGGACCTGTTACGGTCATCGTTGAGGGGTGAGCCAGCCTCCACCCGAGGGTGGGTGGAGGCTGGAGCTACTCGATCAAAGTCCGCGTGTTTGATACATGCTGCTTGAGAAGCTCCGGAACGTGCTGACCATTTCTTGATAGGGTCGGTCCGTCGAAGAAACAACGCCCAAGTGCCAGTTGCTCTTGTTGCTGGACTTGCCGCTTGTCGGCTCGTCCAGATATCTCCACCAATGAACGCCGATGATGTTCTTGTTTCTGGCTGCGAGGGTGAGTACTTGGTTGGTAACCTGCGCCCGTTGGGCTTGGGTATCACACTCGATGTACGGATTGTTGACCGCAGGGAAGGCACCGCCCTCCCGAGCTAAGAATGAGAACTCGCTGATCAGGACTGGCTTTTGGAGGTTCGACATCAACGTCCAAGGCATCATGGTGGGATCTTCGTAGATATCGAGTGAGATAACGTCACAGTATGCTTGGGCTGCATTCAGGATTTCGTCCGGGCAGAACTGGAGGTCTTCTCTTCCGCCAAGGTACAGCCCGTTTGGAAGAACCGTCCTCACTGCGTTGCGCGCTTTCGCAAAGTAAGTCTTAGCATAAGTGTAGAGGAAAGTAGAGAGATCGGCACGAGCTAGTGCCAACTGGCTGTCGTTCAAAGTAACCGAAGCACTGCGCAACCCAGTCCATGAGGCGAAGGACGTTCCCCAAGCAGTATTCAGGTTCGCGATGCTCACATACTTGCTCGTCAACTGATTGACGAAAGCGACTTTTGCGGGCTGACTTGGCCCCGACGCAAGGCTGCCGAGGCTCAGTGCGTACTTCGATCGGTTGTCACCATATCTGTGGCCCCATCCGAGTTCGCCATCAACGTACAGACCCATCAGCCGATCATTCGACGCAAAGGGGGCGATATTGGTCGCAAGCACGTTCGTAACATTGCTTTGAAATGTCGAGGAGAAGGGATCGGCGAGGGATCCGCCGATAAGCGGTTTCTGAACGCGAATCGTCAGACTATCCGTAGTACCGAAGTGAACGAAGGGTATTGGTCCTGCGCCTAATAGACTGAAATCAAATCCGACTCCAAGGGTGTTGAATCCCCAAGACCGAAGCCTCTTTGAAGTGGTTGCGCTCCACTCGCTGCTGTAGTTTTCACCATACTTCTCACGAAGATTTGCGCTGTAGTGGGCATATGTGCGCTTTGGCACGCCAGCCACCGAAATGGTGCCGTAATGGGCCGAACGAACATCGCCGGTGCCGGGAAGGTCTTGGAACAAGCTTTCTCGACCTTCCACGATCGTGTCTGACGATTGATTCGGACTCACCATGCCGAGGCTCCAGAAGTACTTGCCCTCGGGACTGAGGAAGTAGGCGGTACCCCCACTCGTGCGATGAACTCGCCACTTGCCGCGCTTCGACGTTGCTGACCATCGGTTGGTGCCGGTCAACTCGCCTGGCCCAGGGTTCGCGGCAAGATCAGCGTCTTCATCGTCGCCCTGTCGCGCCATGTCAAGAGCAGAACCGACTTTTCCTGCCCAGGTGCCGTGGCGATATTGGCCGAAACGGTCAAAAACACCGGTTGGCGAGGGAACGGTCGTGTATCCAGTGAGTCCAGTTACGGTCAGATCAGCCGTAATGTTTGTTCTCATGAACAAAGTCCAGCGGTAGACGGACCCGAGCGCAGGACTTGCCCAGGGATAAACGTGCCGGTAGCTGTTTGCAAGGGCAGGGATCGGATTCGCCAAACCGTACAGGCCGGGCCCTTGGCCGGTCAGGTCGAGGTGGACCGGTTTGGATTCACCCGGGCGAAGTTCGAATCCGGACCGAACGCCATTTTGATACTGTGCATTGACTTCAATCGAGTATCCGAGGGATACGATCACGTTTGAGTTGTTCGTAATCTTGCAAGAGAGGCCCTTAAGCGCACCCCAGTTTCGCGGGGTCGTGAACCGCTGTCCAATCGAACTGAATGCGCCAGAAAACCGAAGCCGAGCCGACGGAGCCGTCTCGTCCGGGATCATCTCCAACAGCTGAACACGATCAATGTAGTCGTTCGGCTGCCCAAACTGCTCAATATCGTAAAGCTCGGTTGTCGTTTGAGCCTGCGAAAAAGCTACTGTTGCTGCGCCTGCAAGACATGCAATCCATCGAAAAGTCCACTGTGCCATGGACATTGAATTCCATTGATCATGGGTCGTGAATGCCCCGCAATTGTAGGGGGAGGAGGGTTATCCCGTATTGACTCCAGCTAGCAACGTTACTGGCTCGTATTGGTACGGTTAGGCGTCATTGTTGGCGTCGCGCGGCTTCGCGAACATCCTGAGCCCGTAAAACTGGGCACACCAACGTGACCACATCTGTCGCAACGTGGATGACGTCCTGGCACCCGACCAAGGTCAACGTGTGGGAACTTGCGTTATAGACCACGCATCCTTGGCAATCGATGAGGACGGCTTCGCCAACGACCGCATTACCTTCCGGGTCAAGGTCGACGGTTCGTAACAGAGAGTCCCACGTACCGACGTCGTCCCAATGGAAGCTGGCCTTTACACCCCGAACTTTATCGGCCTTCTCCATCAAAAGGAAGTCGATTGATTTGTCCGGCAACGTCTCGAAGAGGCGCTTTGACTCCAAGGATTCATTGACTCGAGAAAGCTGGAACAGCGTCCTTCCCGCCTCGGGTGAAGCCTTCGTTAGTTGAGAGGCGAACGCATCCGAACGCCAAAAGAACATGCCGCTGTTCCAGAAGTAGGTGCCCTCGGCAAGAAACGCCTCTGCAGTCGCTAAGTCGGGCTTTTCGGCAAAGCGGGAAACCGCGCTTCCCACTCCCCATTCGATGTAGCCGTATCCCGTGTCGGGCCGAATCGGAGGAATGCCCATGACAACGAGCGCCTCTTCATTGAGGGCGAGGCTTAGTGCCGCCTTTACATCGCTCTGAAACGCCTCATCGGGGCCAATTGCATGATCCGCCGTCGTGATCGCTGCCAAAAAAGGCCCCGTGTCAATTTTTGAGAGTTGGGCCATGCACCAAACCAAAGCCCCGGTCGTGTTGCGCTTGGCCGGTTCGGCAAGCACATGCTGTTCGTCGACGAGTCCTGAGTCAGTAATGGGTCCCGCAAGGCGTTCCGACGTGGAAACAAACACCTCGTCGACGACGGGCTTTAGCCGCTCGATTGCCTCGGCAAGCAACGATTTCCCCGATCCCGTGAGGTCAAGCAGTTGCTTCGGTTTGTCTAGAGTGGAGAGTGGCCAAAAGCGCTCGCCGGAGCCGCCTGCCATCACGATGCCATAGCGCTTCAACTTGGCCTCTTCTTAAAGCTGAGGATGGGCACTCCGCTTCGATCCGGCTGGACCGTAAACAGTGAATCCGAAGTCCAGCTGACCTTTCCTTCAAGCGGTTGCTTCATCTCTTTCTCGACCGATGCGCGGCCTTCCTCTATCATCGATGGCGGCAAGAAACTGCCCGAAGTATCGAGATCCAGCTTCGCAATGACAATGGAGAGCCGCTCTTTCTCATACTTGTAGGTGCCGGCGAGCTTCGCTTTGGTACCGGCGACCTCAAACGATCCGGAATAAACACCGTTTTCCCCGAACGTGTTCAGGAGCGGAATTTTGTTCCCCATCAGGGTGACTTCGCTATCCCAAGATCCGACAAACGGGTTCTTCGCCGCGCATCCCAAGGCGCACAAGGCGAACAACCAAACCAGCTTACGCATGGATAGAGTCTGACACAGGCCGAATAGAGGACGCATCACCCATCTTTCAACGTCAAACTAAGAGAATACGCTATCCTCATGAAGCGATCGTCAAATCCTGAAAGCAGGGTCGCAGCAAGGAGTCGGAACCTGTACGTCGAGATTCTCCATAGCAAAAAAAAACGCAGCCGTGTGGGCGATGCCCTGGGGGCCAATCGAGATGCTGGCCTAGCCTGGATTGACGCGATGCCCAATCCGGAGGCCACACTACATGAGTTGGTCCAAAGCGAGGATTCTCTCCATCGTTTTTCCACCATCCTGGAAGCGGCACCCGGTCTCGTTGACATCCTTCTTTCTGAACCTGAATTATCGCAGCAGATTTTGGATGGCACCATTGAAAGCGCGCTTGGATTTCCCGAACTCGATTTCGATACCCCTCCCGGTGAACTCGCGCAAGTGTTGCGATTAACGGTGACTCGGCAAGCACTGAAGTGGGCATTGGACCCTTCAACCGACCTCGCTGACGCCCTGGCAGCCAGTTACGATGGGTTTCTTCGGCACATTTGCGGACGCCTTTGCATCAGTATAGACTTGCTTGCGCTTGGTAGTTATGGAACGCGCGACCTGACTCTGGGGTCCGATCTTGACGTCGCGGTACTTGTTCGAAATGAGAATCTGGCAGGAGATGCGGAAATTGCTTCGCTCCTCAGTTTTGTCGAGGGCGTGCGTAGGCAAGGGGCCCCGATTCATCTGGATTTTGGCGTTGACTCCATGCTCCGCGCTCTGCCCCGGCACGTCCCCGTGCGTACCTACGACGGCCTTCGCCAGTACGAACTTGAGGCGATGGGGATGGCAGAACGGTTCGGACTTGGACATGCTCGCTTGGTGTGGGGTGACCGCGAGGCGGACCGTCTCTTGCAAAAAACCGCCTACGCCGTACCGCTCACCCCGGAGCGATTAAGAGAGCTGGTCGCGGCCAAGCGTCGCTACGAAAACGAGCACGTTCAGCCAAAACACAAAAGCCGCGACATTATGCGCGGGCTCGGCGGATTAACGGACATCGAATGGTTTGTCCATCTGCACGAAATGCGATTTCCGACCGCGACTCTCGCGGGAAAAACCGTGGACCTGGATGAGCGAATCCGCAATGTCGCCGGCGCGAGGCTGATCAACTCCGTCGAACGCGATGAACTGCTTGAAGCCCGTCGACATCTGCGTGAGGTCCGCCATCGCCTGATTCTGCTCGGCCTTTCGCGAGATGTCGTGCCCGAGAATCCGGACCGACTCTCTCGACTCGCCCACTTGTTTGGCTACGCGGATGGCAACGACTTCTTGGCTTATCATGAGCGTGTAACCGGTACCGTGCGAACGATTTACGAAGACGGTCTGGAGCGGCTCAAGGTATGAATCCTATGTGGCTGTTCATTCCCGGTGGTTTCCTCTTGGGCTCGATCCCGATCGGATATCTGGTTGCCCGAGCGAAGGGCGTCGACATCTTTGCCGTTGGAAGCGGGAACATCGGCGCAACCAATGTGATGCGCGCGCTCGGGAGGGGGCCGGGAATCTTGGTGTTCCTGCTTGATGTCGTTAAAGGGCTTGCACCTTCGCTCGCGGTTCGGCTACTGAATGGATCTCAGGAACTGTCCTTCGCGGCGGGTATGGCCGCGGTTCTTGGCCACAGCTTTTCGCCCTTTTTGAAGTTCAAGGGAGGGAAGGGAATCGCTACCGGATTGGGCATGTTGCTTGGAAGTACGCCACTTGTCGCCGCGTCCGCGTTCTCAACCTTCTTCCTCGCCATGGCGCTCACCATGACCGTCAGCATTGCCTCCGTAGCGTCGGGGTTTAGCGTGCCGATTTTTGGCTTTCTGTTAGGAGACGGCCCGGGATTAATCGTTGCCTATTGTGGACTCGCCATTTACATTATCGTGAGACATCGGGCTAACATGAAACGGATACGTGCAGGTACTGAACCCAAATTTGGACAAAAGCCCGGTGAACCGAGCCCTCCCAGTACGAAGCCGCGCTTCGTGTCGGGCATGCTTTGCGCCATATTGGCGGCACTCGTCATCGCTGTGAGCGTCCTAAACTAGGTGGGGGTTTTCGGGGACGCGTCAATATCAACTTTCATCGGATGCCTCGTGTGGGCACCCATCGCGATCTGGGTGTACGCGCTCATCAGCTGGTCGGTCATGGGCGAGATTGATGCCCTTTTTGGCGTTGTAGGTGCCATGTTTGGGATCGCTCTGGGAGTCGCAATCATGCTCCAGCCGAATCCCCGAATCGCCCCGTTTCTGGTTACGGGCGTCTTTACCTTGGTGGCGCTTTTCCCCTGGCTTCGATCAATGACGCAGAAACGCGCCCTCGCGATGATTGACATTGAGTCTATCGAGCGAGCCTACGAGCAGCTTCAAGAAAGGCCGGACGGCTTTGGGCCCAAACTGCGGATAGCTCGCCTGATTCACACGCGGGGCCTCCGCGGCCACGCTATTGTGCTCGCGGAAGAAGCCTTGAAGCCGTTCCCGAAGTCGATCGTCGAAGACGATCTAAGGCAGGTGCGCTTGTGGAAGAGCGGTTCTCGCCAGGAGGATTTCGCACCAATCGACTGCCTCGATTGCGGTAAAGAAAATCCGGTCGGGACGCTCTTCTGTTCTCGCTGTCGCTCACCGATCCTGCTCGGATACGCAAAAGGCTCCTGGACGGGAAAGAAGGCCGCTCGGCGATTACTCGCTTCTTGGGTCGCATCAATGGCCGGTTTGGTCGGAATTCCCCTTGCCGCGACGACAATGCCCCCCGCGATGTCCGGCGTAGTTGTAAGCTTACTGTTGCTGGGCGCGGTTGCATTGCTGTTCGTCGCTTTCCGGCCCGAGGTTCGTCGCGCTTGAAAAAGGTTGATCGCTATTTGATAAGGGAGATGATCGTGCCATGCCTGATCGGCACGGTAGCGGTAGTTCTCATGTTTCAAGCGAACGCCTTGATCTTCTTCATGAAGACGTACGCGATCTCGAATATCCCTCCGATGGCCCTCGCGCAGCTCATCTTGTTCAAAACGCCGGACTTCATTCGCCAGACCCTTCCGATTGGCATGGCACTCGCGTCGTCGCTTGCGATTTCCAGGATCACGCGTGAATCCGAGTTGACTGCGATGCGTTCTGCTGGAATGCCGATTCGGCGGATTATGTGGCCGATTGGCCTCTTTGGGTTCATGATTGGAGCATTAAACTTCTACATAACCGAGCGTGTGTATCCAGTTGCCGAGAAAAAGTTCGCGGAAGTCAGCCAGAAGGCGAACATCCTGGGGACCAGCGCCGAGTACAAATCAAACGTGACATTAAAGCTGAATGACGACCGGATCGCGTATATCAAGGTAGTCCAGCGAATCAGCAGGGACCGGTTGTTGCTAACTGATGCGATTCTCTTCGAGCCTGGGAAGGTCGGTCAAGTCAAGATGTACTTTGCGAACGAAGGGATTTACGACAAAGGGGTGATTACTTTCCAAAACGCCAGGGGCTGGATGTTTGAAGGCGAGAAAGTCGAGTACTTCATCCCGAAAAAGATGACGATCGACCAAAAGGTGTCGTTGTCCGACGTCTTTGCCGTCCAAGCTCCTTCGGATAAGACGTTCGAAGAACTGAAGGTTGCCATCAACGACGGACGCAAACTTGGCCGCGACGTCACGAGCATCGAAATCGATTATCATTCCCGGTTCTCGGTTCCTACATCTTGCTTGGTTTTTGCCCTCGCCGGACCTGTTTTCGCCGTAATGATGGGCCGGAACAGCGGATTTATGGGCGTCTTTTTGTCGGTCATCTTAGTGATGGTGTACTACAATATGTACATCATCAGCACCCAGATTCTGGGGCGAAACGGGATGATCTCGCCGTTCTTGGCGGCCTGGCTGCCTAACTTCATTTTTCTTGCTTTCGGGATTCTCGGGCTCCGGAGGCTGGAATGAACCGAGTTATTCTCGCAGCAGCGACCTTCGTGCTCGCGATGCAAGCGGCGGCTCAACTCGTCTCTCCCGCAGTGGGGCTTACGATCGGTGTCAATGCCCGCCCGAAGCCCGCGCAAGGCAATCCCCTGGAGCCCAGTGGCTTCCCAACCCTTCCGCCAAAGGATGGCACCCTCCCTCCACCCAGACCTTATGGAGAGGAGGAGAAGCAGCTCCGAATCGAAAGCGGTAAGTGGAGTAATAAGGGCACTCGCATCAAGGCGACTGGCGGCGTGCACGCGGTTTACAAAGGCTATGATCTGTTCGGCTCCGAACTCGATGGCGACACCAAGGAGAACATTTTCACCTTGCGCGGCGATGTCAAGGTCATCGGGAGGGACGCCGTCATCAAGGGCCAAACCGTTACGATTAACTTCAACGACGACAGTTTTCGGGCTATCGATGGGGATGCCCAACTGCGGCCCTCGTTTCTGGGTGGAAAGGTGCTGGACGATGTGTACGTCCGCGGTGGCGTGTCCTACGGAACCCGGCGCGAGGTGTGGGGGGAGTTTTGCGATATCACGACTTGCAACCTTGATCGCCCTCATTTCCACATCGAATCCAAGTCGACTGACATCCGGCCCGGCAAGCGGATGATTATGCGAGATGTGCGAATCATCATCCTCGATCGGGAAATTTTGCGCTTGCCTTACTTATCCATTCCCTTGGAAGATCATTCGGATAAGTACCTGCCCGAGGTTGGCCAGAGCCAGGACGAGGGATATTTCATCAAGTTCAAGTATCCGGTCCCGCTCAAGGGCTCGAACAACTTGCTGAACGCACGAATCGATTACTTCACCAAGCTAGGAAATGGCTTCGGAGCGGATTACTTCTACGAAAGCCGCCAAATGCAGGGCTATTTAAAGGCGTATGGCCTGCTCGGGAACCAACGAACGCTTGCGATTGACCAGAACCACGATATGCGCTTGGGTGAAGTAACAATCAACGTTCAGAATAACTTTCAGCGCGCAAACTATCTTACATCGCCTGAAAACACAACCCTAAACTCCCGAGTGGCCCTTAACTGGAACCAACGAAACGGAGCGGCAACCGGCCTTTCGTTTTTCCGAACCACGAACGAATCGGACGATTTCAAGTCCGCGTTTCAAACGATTGCCCTCAACGACAGCCGATCACTCGGCCCCCGAACCCGCACCAATCTCGATCTGACGATGTCCGACAGCCTCAGCAGCTTCACCGGCAGCGAGGACGTAAAGAGAAGCCAACTGGACGTTCACTTTCGTGGGTCTCAAGATCTGATCAAGGCCACCGCTGAACTGGAATACCAACGCAGCATCCCCATCGGCGATACCACCAATTTCTTCGGTAGCCCAGACCGCACGCCCGTGTTATCCCTGCGATCAGATGGAACGAAACTGCTGGGAAGAAGGTGGGGCGAAGAACTTCCGATGCAGGCTGAGGTCTCTATTGGCGAGTATGGCAACGCGGTCGCCGGAGACGGTCCCGAACGGATATCACGGGGAAACTTCGATTTCGCAATTTCACGCCCGGACCGGGGTCAGCGACGGTACGGAGTCGACATGGACCTGCGCTACCGACAGGGAATCTACAGCGACGACACCGCTCAATACACCGTCGGCTACAACGGCGCCGTCCGATACTCACTCGGAGCCAAGACGGGCATCAACGTGCGCTACAACTTCTTAGAAACTCACGGGTTCTCGCCCCTTCAGTTTGATCGAAGCGGACGGACGAATCTTGGGTCGGCGGACATTAGCTTTGAACCCTTGCGACGACTACTCATTGGAGCGCAAACGGGATATGACTTCCTGCAGGAGGAACTAGGCGAAACGGCGTGGCAAAACCTGGGTACTCGTTTGGAATGGAACCCTACTGATAGCATTCAGTTTCGAGCCCTTAGCACCTACGACACCTTCTCAAGAGCATGGTCTAATGTTCGCCTCGACTTCGCGTGGAAAGCAGGTGCTACATTCGTTTCGGCCGGGGCCAGATACGACGGAATTCGCCACACATGGGGAAATGTGAATTTCTACGTAGATGGCTTTAAAATGGGCCGACTTAAGACAAGCGCACTATTCATTTACAACGGATACCTTCGGCAGTTTGAGGCGCGCCACTTATCGTTTACCTACGACCTTCACTGTGCAGAAGCGATCTTCCAAGTCATCGACACGCCCATTGGATTTCGACCGGGCACCCAATTCGGGTTCTTTATTCGACTGAAGGCCCTCCCATTCAACACCCCGTTTGGGTTGGGACGCAGTGGACAATCGTTCGGCACCGGGACGGGACGAGACGGATTTTAGCGACCCATCCCGATCGTGAATGCGGTTGCTCCGGTGGAAGCGCTCATGCTCGTGGCGACCTCCGAAATCTCGCCCGGCCCGTCGTGGAGGAGGCGGACAAACGCCGTTAAATGAAGTTTATCTTGATGTTCAGCTTGAACTCGCACCGAGCCATCCGGTGCATTCCAAACTTCACCACGAATGCCAAGCGTGAACGCCGTGCGCAGCACGAAAGCCCGAAAGCCAACTCCCTGAACCCGACCGGTGATGGTCACCTGAATTGCAACCATAGGTTAGTTTACATCCCCACGCCGGTGTAATAGCGCAGACCTTTCTTCCAAAGCACTTTTGACAGCAGATAACAAACGACAACCCATACGATCTGGACGAGCAGGACACGCGAAACCTCCGCCCCCGCGACACGTCCGACCAAAATCTCCGTCGGCGCCCCGGTTGTATAGTAAAAGGGAAAGAGGTGGGCGAGGGATCGCGCCCAATCCGGCAGGATGGACACGGGAAAGAGTTGACCCGATAGAAAGAGCATGGGGACATAGTAAAGCTCGAATATCGAATAAACCTCCTGAACGAACAGCGCAATCATTGCCATCATCATGACGAAGTTAAAGCTGACCAAATGGCCCAGAACGACTGAGGTCCAAAATTCCCATCCAAGGTTCAGATTTGGAGACTGGATGTACCCTCGGTAGAAATACAACATGATGAGGAACATTGGCGCGAAGAGACACATCCGAATGATTCGCCAAGACAGATTGCGGAAGAACGTAAACTGATGGAAGCTTATGGGCCGCATAAGAGCCGCGGAGAACTGCCCTTCCTTGATCTCCGTTGCCACCTCCCACATAATGTGGCTCGTGATGAAACAACTCAGCAGGAGCATGCAAAGGTAGTACAAAACGATGTCGCTGGTGTTGAATCCTCCTACTGACCCGCCTTCCATTGAACTTGCCCGAATCCAAACTAATGGCATGGTCATCGCAGTAACCATATCTGTGAGGATCCAGATGATGCCACTCGCCCGATAAGCGATGCCATCTTGGAACCAAATGCCGAAAACGGCCTGCCACTTGCGCAGATTGCGGGTCACGAAGTGGAGTTTACTGATTCCGCATGCCGATAATAACGCGTGGGCAGGCAGCCGACGTGAAGATGCGATGTTAGAAACTCAGACACTCAGAGCGGAGCAATGGAGTGCAATCGATCAGTGGATCGAGCACGGAATGAAGAACTACCGCCAGTCACCTAAGGCTACCGTCGAGGTGGCTCGAGGGCATCTGGAGATCACGAAGCAAGAGGACAACAAGCTGCTTTCTGCTCGGTTGCTCCTCCTTATTGCGCGGTGCTCAGATTCCTACAACGATCCTATCCTATGCCTGGAATGCGCGAATGAGGCGATGCTCCTTTTAGAGTCTCTTCCGCCAGAGGAAGTGAAGGTCTACCTAGCTCACGCAAATATGCAGTTGGCTTTGGGTCACACCCACACAGGCAACTCAAAGATTGCGATCGACCTCCTCCTCCAAGCCCTGCGCTTGGCTGAGGAAGCCGATCACGGATTTTTTCAATCAAAAATCTTGACGAATCTCGCCTACGTGTGCGATAAGGAAGGTCAGCGAGACCGAGGAGTTGAGTACTGCCGTCGTGGCTTTGATGTCTTAGAGCGTCATCCCAACCGAGAAATTGAAACAGAGATATGTAACAACCTTGCCTGGTATCTCGCGCCCTCGGACCCAGCCGAAGCCTTAAGCCTGATTGATCGCTGTCTCAACCTGTGCGATCGCGACAGGGACCTGACAGTTTGGGCCAACGCGATCGACACCAAGGGGGAAATCCTAGTTGCGCTGAACCGAGAAGAGGAAGCTCTGCCGCTGTACCTCGAGAGTGCGCACGCCCAATCGATCGCGGGTCATTCCCGCTATCGTATCAACACGCTTATCCGCGCCGCGAAGTGTCAAAAGCGAATGGGGCTCTGGGAGGAAGCGCGAGCCACGCTGGAAGGCGCACTAAAGGAGTCACTGAGTAAAGAAATCCCTCCCGCTTTGGACGAACTTCACTTTGAACTTGGCCTCGTTCTGATCGAACTTTGCGAAATGACCCTCGCGACGGAGCATTTCAAGCAGGCTTACCACAAGAAAGATGAGAAGGCGAAAGCGAACTTCGCGCAAAGCCTTCAAGCGATCGAGGCCAAGCAACAGATGGATTGGTCCTACCGAGAGGCTGAACTCCTTAAGGCCAAGAACGAGGAGCTCCAGATCGCAATTGAGCGTGCCGAGGCTGCGAATCAGCTCAAGTCCCAGTTTCTAGCCAACATGAGCCACGAGATTCGCACTCCTATGAACGGGGTTATCGGCCTCACCGAGCTTCTACGAATGACCGACTTAGACGAGGAGCAACAGGACTGCGTCGATACGATTCAAACCAGCGGCCAATCTCTCCTCGTCATCTTGAATGACATTCTCGACCTTTCAAAAATTGAAGCTGGACAACTCGAATTTGAGGCAGAGCCAGTTGATTTGAGCTCCCTCTTGCAAAACGTCAAGAGCCTATTCGAATCGCAGGCGGGTTCAAAGGGACTGATTCTTACGTGCATCTGTCCGGACAGGAGGATTTTCGTACACAGTGATCAGGTACGAATCCGGCAGATTGTCTCAAATTTGGTCAGTAATGCAATCAAGTTCACACATGTGGGGTCGGTCGAACTAGGATACGAAGTAACGCCGAACGGCATCCAAATGTGGGTTAGCGATACGGGCATAGGCATTCCCGAAGAAGGACAAGAACGCATTTTTGAGAGCTTTACTCAGGTGGATGGCTCGACGACGCGAAAGTTTGGGGGTACCGGTCTCGGACTCACCATCGCCAAAAAACTTGCCCAGCGAATGGGCGGCGATATCTCCGTGGAAAGCGAGGTTGGAAAAGGGTCCCGTTTCCAGGTCGATCTACGATTGGCACCAATCGCGGAAGGTGCCGTGCCCTTGGAAGAGGACGAAGCTCGCCCCGGCATCCGCGTGCTCCTATCCGAAGATCACCCTGTAAACGGCCTCGTCATCGCCAAACAACTGCAGCGGCTAGGATGCGATGTTGTGCGTGTGGAAAACGGGCTCCTGGCCGTCGACATGTTGGCCAAACAGCGCTTCGATCTCGTGTTCATGGACGTGCAAATGCCGGTGATGGATGGCTACGAGGCGACAAAGGCCCTGCGCCTTGCGGGAAACAGAACGACGATCATCGGCCTCACCGCGAATGCCACGCCCGAACACCGAGCGGCGTGCATTGATGCCGGGATGGACGACTACATGAGCAAGCCTGTCCGCTTGCAAGAGCTCGGCGCAATGATTTCGAAGTGGACGAACTTCGCCATGCCCGTCGCGGCGTGAGGTCTACCACGCCCGTCCCTTCAAACCGGTCAACGGCCCCGTCGTTGGGCAGTGGACACTGCCGACTATGGCCGCCCCGGCCATCCACTTAATCACGTTCACCCTCCGCGATTGCGTACTCATGGTGGATGAGTGACACGGGGGGTGCGTTTCGATCAGTTTTGTTTTTCGGAGTGGAACGGAACCTCAAGCGCCGCGGGGTGTCAAAATAGGGCACGTGCGCCTCGGTAGCTCAGAGGATAGAGCAACCGCCTTCTAAGCGGTAGGCCGTGGGTTCGATTCCCCCCCGAGGCGCCAATCCAAGGATGAGTTTGCGTTTCCCATGCCGGTTCACGGATTAAGGAACAATACGTCAAGGTCATCAAAACGCTGAAATCCGCGATCGAAAGTAACAAGGCGACAGCCGGAACCTTTAGACCAAGAGGCAATCGCGCAGTCAGTCCAATGTCGATTGGGCAAGTCCGAACGCTCGCTCCATTTCGCCATTTGGCGCTCAAGTCCCGAAGGCTCTGCAAGCATTTTCACGTGTGGAGATTCCAGGTACGAGCGGTACATCGTCCAAGCCTCTGCACTGCTGAACGGTCGCCCGTCCATTGCGTTGGGGTTCGTTACGAGCCGTAAGAGCCCTAACATCGTGAGGCGGCAAAAGCAAATGTGATCCGATGCTTCGGAATGCCAATACGCTTTGGCATGCTGATGATGGACGTGCCTTGAATCCACCATTGCAAGCCAAACGTTGACGTCAAGCAAGTCAAAGCGGGCCACTAAGGTCCTCCTCTAGGAGAATGGCGTCGAGTTCAGCATTCGTTAGAGCTGGAATGGGATTTCCGGTTGACTCCCTGACCCAGGGAAGGGGGCCCCTGCTTTCTCGCACCAAGAGCGGAGATGGCTGTTCCAGACCATTTTCAATAAAGCTTGCAATAAGATCTTTAAGTTTTATTCCCTGCATCGCGGCCGTCGCTTTGGCCCGACGGAATAACTCATCAGGCAGGTCAATCGTCGTTCTCATAAATGCAGTTTAACATATTAAGCATAAAAATGCAAGTCCGAAGGCGCAAGCCGGCAATCACACACTGTATTGGTGAATGGATCCGATATCTTCCAAACCGAAGCCCAGTTTCGCAACTGATAGCCGCGAACCATGGGGAAGGCGGCAAACGCCTTTATTCCTTCCCCAAACAAAAAATGCCCCTACCCGAAGGCGGGCAGGGGCATTTTGGATAGAACGAGCCGCTATTGTCCGGCGTTCGCGCGGGCCTTGTTCATCGTTTCGATGAACGGGCCAACCGGGCTGTATCCCACTTGCTCGTGCACGACCGTGTCCCCCTTGAGGAACTTGATCGTCGGCAAGCCGGACACTCCGAACGCCTTCTTAACGTCCGGCTGATTGTCAGCGTTGATTTTGCAGAAAACGAAATACTTGGATTGCTTTTTGAACTCTTCGGTGCTGTAGACATCACGGTCCAGCATTTTGCAATAGGTTCACCAATCTGCATAAAAGTCAACCATGACGAGCCTGTTGGTCTTCTTGGCAACTTCCTTCGCTTCGTTCAAATCGTAGTACCACTTGTCTGCGATCATGTCCGCCTCGGTCAGTTCCTTGGCACCATCCGGTGCTTTGAACGCGAACAAGGCATCATCGGTCTCGTTCTTCAGCGTGAGATCCTTCGTGTCGACGAGCATTCGTACAATCGTTCCCGTATCGCTGTAGGCGTATTCGATCTGTCGGATCAGCCCCGAAGTTGGATCGACAAAGTACGTCGCCTTTTTGCGCCCAGCGGGATCAAGAGTGACTTCGATGACGTTCATCGCAACGCCCTTTCGATTCTTTGTGCCCGCATTGTTCTCCTTGCCCAGCTTGTCAAAGGCAGACGGATTAAAAAACGGGGCGAACAAGTTGAGTTCGTCTTCGGTGAAGTACTTGGCAAGGGCATCGCCAGTCTGTGCACTTTTAAAGAACGTATTGGCCTTCTTGTCGAAAATGGTGATGGTCTTGCCATCCGCGACGACGAGTTCGCTCCCACGATCGATGCGCGCCATGTTCGGCTTCGCCAGTTCGATTTTGAAGGCAGTGGGGCTGCCGCCAATTTGCATATAGGTTAGCGAGGCACTCAGCGCCTTCGCTTCAGCAAGCGCTTTCGTGTGACCGCTCAGGCCCGAGAGCGCTCCGCTCTGGGCAAGGACGACCCCGAAAACCGCAATGCCGGTTAGGATCGATAGCTTTTTCTTCATGTTGCTCCTGCAATATCAACAGAGCCAGTGGCTCTCCGTATAGAATAGCGCACTGGAGGGTGCGCGAGGACTAATTTTGAAGACGATTTTTCGCTGGGCAATGATTCTTGCACTAATTCATGTCGTGCTGGCCCTCCTTTACGCCCGCTCAACCCCATTTTTGACCGCCGGAATCTTGAAGAATCAGCGAACTGCGGAAGGACCTGTCAAGGTGATTGATGTCGGCGCGCCGGACGAACTGCAGCACGTGGTGTACGTTAGGCGAATCGCCGCCGGTGAAGGATTTCCAGTCTTGGATCCCAAAGATCCGGAACTAGGACGCAACTACCAAGCCCATCAACCGCCCTTGTACTACGTCCTTGCGGCCGGTTGGTCGAAGCTATTTGGCGAATCTGCCCTTGGAATGCGCTCACTCAATGCGGTCTTAGGCGGGATTACCGTTCTTGGAGCTTTTTTCCTGGCCTGGTGGACAACTCGCAAGGAAGCAGTTGCCCTCGGTGCGGCGGTCTTCGCGGCTCTCCTGCCGATGCAGATTGCCCTGAGCGGGGCGGTGAGCAACGATCCCCTCCTGTTCTGCCTGTGTACATGGTCGCTTGCGTTGGCAGCACGATACCTCCAAGAGGGCCTCTGTGTAAAACGAGCAATTATGCTGGGAGCCATAGTCGGGCTGGCCTGTCTGACGAAGACGACCGCCATCGCTCTGTTCCCGGCTTTGCTTGTCGGCCTCCTTGCCACGAAGGATCGCCCGAGCCTCGCCCGGGTCGGGCTCTCCCTTGGGGTGGCTTGCGGCCTGGGAGCGTTGTGGTGGATCAGGAACCAGCAACTCTACGGCGACCCGTTCGCAATGGGTGTCTTTGCGACCGCCTTCCAGGGCTCACCCAAGGCGCAGATGTTTATGGACGCCTACGGCGCACCCATCTATTGGCTCGATTGGGTGGGCTGGTGGACGATGCGTAGTTTCATCGGTGTATTCGGTTATATGGATATCTTTCTCGGCGAAATGTTATACAGAATCGCATTCGCCGTACTCGCCTTGCTTGGCGTGCTCGGCGTTTTCGCCTTGAAAAAGGAGGGTGACAAGGAGGCGCGGGCGCCCCACTTGATGAACGCCACTTTCTTTGTCGTCGTCTTCGTCCTCTTCATCATGTTCAACAAGACTTACTTCCAAGGTCAAGCGCGGTATCTTCTCCCCGCGATCGGCCCTCTCGCGGTCGCGATCGGGATGGGAGTCGCCGGACTTGGCAACGCCAGGCCCTTTGTTGGAGTGATCGGCTTCGCAGCCGCCATGTTGAGCCTCAACGGCTACATCCTTTCGAAACTGCCGTCCGAGTTTGCAATGCGGACAAATCAAACCAATGACGCTTCGGAAGCGTCCAACTAAGTAACGCCATGTCCCTAACTCTCGCACTGTTTGTCGCGGCTCAGGTCGCTCCGGTGACGTTCCGGTCTCCCGCCCTGCCACTGGATCAGCTTCTGACCGCTCTTTCAACGAAGTCGGGCACGATCATGCGTGCGACTGGCCGGATCGCTGAGGACGTTCTCGTTCTTTCGGTGAAAGACATCCCGCTCTCAGACTTACAGAAACGGATTGCGGAAGTTACAACTGGCGTTTGGAAGCAAGATGGCGATGCCTTTGTTTTACAGAGAGACGAAGTAGCGGCACGAAAGCAGGACCAAGAGGAGCTATCCCGACTTGCCGAGCGTTATGCAAAGGCGATTGCGGAGTTTACGAAGCCGCTCGACGACTCTGGAGCACTCAACGCAGCCGAGGCGGAGCGACGCCTTAAGAAGCTCGCAGAACTGAATGATCGAGTGAAGCAAGGCGTAAACGCGGGCGCTCCGGTCGGTGTTGAGCTGGGTGGAACTCCCCAAGAACGACTTCTGGCGCGGTCGTTAAAAGTTCTTAACCCGGGCGACCTTGCAACATTGCCAAACGACTCCCGCACCGTGTTTTCGACTCATCCCAATCGCCTCCAGAGGCCGCTGCCGGCGGGCGCAACCAGGGCTCTTGAGACGTTTGCCTCCGAGTACACCGTATGGCAGTCTATTGCCGAACGCTTTAAGCCGCCGGATGATGAAAACCTGTTCGTCGATTTCGGCTATTTCGGGCCAATGAAAACGCGGCCGACGAAAATGCTGATCATCGCAACGAAGTGGGGCGACGGAATGGCGGTTTCGCTCGAACTAAAAGTTGTCGGTGACAAGGGCCAAATCCTATCCACGAGCGCGGCGGGTCTTGATGCGACGGCGTCCATAGCGGGAAAAGAGGATCAGCCGCAAGGCTCGGACTCCGGCAAGCCCATCGTCCTTTCCAAGGAGTCCCTAGAAATCGGCGTCCTCCGGACCGGAGTATCCCGTTCGGGCGGCCCCGATGGTCCCTCGGCATCCCTTCGGGCGAAATTGATGAACCCCGAAACCGCAGATCCACTCGCATTTGCGCCCTCTGAAGTTCTCCTGGGCCTGGCCGAGGCGGCGGGGAAGAACATTGTCGCGTGCGTTCCCGATAGCGCGTTTGACGCGGTCTTTTCGTCCTCCAGCATCACGCCGAATGCAATCCGCTTGACCCTCGCCGCGACTGACGCGATGCAGCTCCGCGAAGAGGATTCTTGGATCATCGGGAGCCCAGTCTGGCCGTCCCGGTCGCGATCCATGAGGGTCAACCGAGCCGCTTTGGGTCAACTCGTGCGGGAACTGGATCGCCCCGGAGCGGGCTCCCTGGAGCCCCTTTCAAAGTTCGCAAACAATACCTCCGGCAGTACGCCGCCGAACCTGGTGGTTGGTTACGTAGGGATGCTGCACCCCGCTATCGCTAGTAGCCTGGACAGTTCAAGCTGGGAGCTCATGCGCTTCTATGCAGGCCTCACACCCGCGCAGAAGACGGGCGGAGAGCGGACCCGTATTCCTTATTCAGCCCTCGATCTTCGCGCCAAAAATGCCTTGACGCGCTTGATTTTCTTCTCTGCTAACTCCATGCCGATGGGTGCCTTCCAAAGCGCGGCGATGAGCGAAGAGTCCGGCGGCGAGATCGAAACCATGGCCTTCGAATCCATTTCAAGCGAACCGACGGAAGCCATGCCGAATGGGCTTCCCGATGTCACCACTTTGACACTGGATCGGGCGAACGGCACCGTTGCCGTCGCTGCAAGCGGGGCGGCCTACACAGCCGATGATTTGGGCACTCAACTCGCCATGCGCGAGCGGCCTGAGCTCTTCCCGTACATCTCCGAGTCCCCTCTTCCTCCGAAGTACGTGCTCACAAATCGTAACTCGCTTCTGATCACGCTGGGATTCAACATGGAGCCCTTGGCCAGCTACATGCTGAACGACTTTCGGCGTGGCGACGGGCGATGGCTTGGCGTAAATGAGTTGCCCGAAGCGTTCCGCACCGCCATGGAAACCGCTCGCAAGGATGCGCGCGAAGCGTTCAAATCGATGCCTGTTACGGGCGTCGGAACGGGCACCGGCTCCAATATTCCCCCTAACTAAAGCGCAGTCCAAACCCAAATGTAAAGCAGAATCACATTTCTGCGACATCTGCGCGTCCTCGTCGTCTAAAATAAATTGAGGATGACAATCCGCCGTCATTTTGCGAACTGGTATCTCACGTACCCGCCCACGTGGCGGGATACGATCATACGTGCATGTGTTCGGCTTGCCGGCCGGGCTCGTGTGCGTTTGCACGCGAGCCCCTTTTCATTTTTGATGCGCTAGAAGAGGAAAACGATGATCCAGGAGGTCTTGGTCTTAAACGCGAACTATGAGCCACTTAATGTGTGCACGCTTCGGCGCGCCATGGCTCTTGTGCTGCTTGGGAAGGCGGAGATCATCCATCACCGAGATACCCCTCTGCGGACGGTTCGCGGCGACACCCAGGCGCCTTCGATTCTCAAGATGCGCTACACAGTTCGAAGGCCAATGCCCGAACTGCGGCTCTCTCGACATAGCATCCTGGCGCGCGACAACTACATCTGTCAGTACTGCGGAATCAAGGGCAAGGAGCTCACGATCGATCACGTAGTCCCTCGGTGGGCGGGTGGGCCCCATACTTGGGATAACCTCGTCGCATGCTGTCGTCGATGCAACCTGAAAAAGGGCGACAAGACGCCCCAACAGGCGCACATGAAACTGGCGCGCAAGCCCAAACGGCCGCATTTTGTTCCGTACCTTTCGTTGCCCGTGTACTTAAAAGCAAGGGCGCGGGAAGAGTGGAGCATTTACCTGCCCGTGTTTGCCGAGTTCGCCGAGCACTAACCTCGCGTACAATTAGGTATGCCAACCATGGCAAGGCCAGGAATCCTTGATGCGCCGGACATCGAATCCACCGATACCTCGTCGGGCGGCTGGATCGTCACCGTGTTTGACAATGACCTCAACACGGTGGA
>JBKJJL010000034.1:0-3557 GCA_046597875.1 Fimbriimonadaceae bacterium
GAGCGCACGGGCCGACTTAAGGAGCGCCTGCGTGTGCTCGGCGACCCTCGTTCTCAGCCTAGCAAAGAGGTCGATCTCCAAGGCAACTGCCTTCTCTTCGGCCCCCAAGACTTGCGATTCGTGCTCCTTTAGTTCCGCCGTGATGTAGCGTTCGGCATTCGCGGTGGTTTGCTTGCGGATGTAGTGCTCTGGCACCTTCGCCTGATGCAGTTTGGACACCTCCAAGTAGTAACCAAACACCGCGTTGAAGCCCACTTTAAGCGTGTTGATTCCGGTCAGTTCGCGCTCTTTGGCTTCGAGTTGGGCAATGTAGGATTTGCCGTTCTTGCCCAAATCACGCAAGGTGTCAAGCTCGAGATCGTGGCCCTCGCGGATGAATCCGCCATCGCGAACCGTGTGCGGAGGATCCTTCACGAGCGCCTTTTCCAGCAGATGAGCCAACTCTCCGTGATCACCTACTTGCTCTCTCAGCTCCTGAATCCGTCCTAGACCCACCTTTCGCAGCGGCTCGGCCAGTTTGGGGAGCCCTTGCAGCGAAGTCCTCAACGCGGCCAGATCACGTGGCCCCGCCAGTCCAGTTGCCACTCTTGAGGTCAGCCGTTCGATGTCGCCAACCGGTTTCAGGGCATCCCGCAGGTCACCTCTTGCGATTGCCTGGCCCAAGAATCTCTCGATCGCATCTTGCCGCAGCCTGATCGGGGCAATGTCCAAAAGGGGCTGCTCGATCCATTTGCGCAAAAGCCTGGCCCCCATCGTGGTGACGGTCGTATCCAGCACCGAAAGCAAGGTGAATCGGCGCGAGCCATCCGCCATGTTGGTGGTGAGTTCGAGCGAGCGCCGCGTCGCTAGATCGAGGCGCATGAACCCGTCCACCGAATAGCTGGATAGCGACTCCACATGATCCAGAGGAAGCCGATTCTTCTCCGCGTATCCCAGGATCATGGACGCGGCGATGATGGCGGTTGGCTTGTCTTCGATGCCGAAGCCCTGCAGGTTTTTCACCTCGAACTGCTCAATCAGCTTGCGGGCGGCCCGTTCGGCGTGGAGGGTCGGCTGATCGGTAACCGAAGTTCCCAGACCCATTTTCGCGACTTCGCCGTAGCCTTCTGCTTTCGGTCCGACGAGCAGTTCGCTGGGCCGCAGTCGGGCAAGTTCTTGCAAGAGCCGATCTTCCAACTGATCGCCTTCGATCTCGGTAACCAAGAACTCGCCCGTACTCGGATCCAAAACCGCGAGTCCCGCCCTCCCGTCCTGAACGCAAATCGCGGCGAGGAAATTGTTCTGCTCCGCCGCGAGCATGGAATCTTCCATCACCGTGCCGGGCGTCAAGACACGAGTGACTCCACGCTTGACGAGCCCCTTCGCCAGTTTGGGGTCCTCAAGCTGGTCGCAGAGCGCGACTTTTAATCCCTTTTGAACCAGTCGGGCGAGGTATTTCTCGACCGAATGGTAAGGAACGCCCGCCATCGCGATGCGCCCGTTTTCGCCATCTTCGCGTCCCGTGAGGGTGATTTCCAAGGCGGCGGCGGCGGTTTCGGCGTCTTCTCCGTAGAACTCGTAAAAGTCCCCGACGCGCATCGCGAGGATAACGCCCGGATGCTCTTCCTTCGCGCGGAAGTATTGCTGAAGCATCGGCGTACGCGCGGTCACGGGACGGTTATTGTACTTTGGAAGGGATTGGGCCGGGGCCTCTAGCGAGTCAGCTGCCCTTTTTCTTCGCGTTGGGCCCAAAAGTCCAAGGCATTGTGGAGAACGGTTTGTCCTTGGGAGAGTATTTGCTCCAGTTTTTCTGAAGGAGCTTGCTGCTCATGACCACCCTTCCACCGCCGGTAAGATGTTCGAGCCGTGTCATCAATTGCCACCCTACTGTCGTGTTTTTCCGTGTTTCGTCAAGATTTTTCACGTCATAGGCGTTCAGATAAACGCGGGCGGCGGCACCCGCCCAGAAAGGGTCATTGTAGGCGGCTTCCAGCTTAGTCTTCATAAACGGTAATAGCCGCTTAGCTTCTTGCACCAAGCCTGCATTCGTGATATCTTCGCAATATCGGAACAAGAGGGGCTCGTCATCCAGTCCTCCCTTCTTCAAAGCGTCCCGGCCAATCCGATGTGACCATGCAGTATCGATAAGCGGCCCCCTCTCGTAAAGGTATACGATGCGCGCGAATTCAAGTGAGTTTAACCCCTTGGTCTTACCCCAAGCCAAAGCCAACTCCGGAGTGAACTTTCCGTCCGAATGGCAATACGCGAGGTGGCCGAGGGAGTACGCTCTGTACAACTTGGTGACGGAGGGGGCTGCCTGCCATTCTGCGACCGCCTTCTTGCACATTTGCCTGAGAACGCCCTTCCGATCTCCGTTTCGATACTGTTTCCAGAGGACATCTGCCTCTGCGCGCAGGGCCAGGAAGGGCTTGTCTGCCTTAGGATCCCATGTCTGGTTCACAAAGTCCTTGCCCGTGTACCCAATGGGAGACGTATAGTACGTGCGAGCACCGGGCGATGTTCTTTGTTGGCCCAAGGTGATCGCGATGGCCACGCAAGAGAAGGCGGCGATAATCTTAGCTTCCACTGTTCCCATATCCGATATATCTCGGAATGCCTGGGCCACTTTACCGGTCGGGGCATCCAACCTGTCAAGAGAATTTGATTCTTCTTCAAAATTTTGTCAACGATTCCTCGACCGAATGGTCGAACGCCGAAGCTCGCCCCCGCAACGTCTCTATTCCAAACTACGCCATGCCCACTCGTTCGATCCGTCGCCGGATGGCGTTCCGTCCGCCTTTGCGAAGCGCCTTCATCATGAAGGTATGCGAGGCGTTGCTTCCTTATGTGATGCGAAAAGCCTACGGCATCACCGTCGTTCGATTTGACGGCGTCGAGCTCGCCCACCTGAAACGTCGCCTCGGCGAGCGCATACTCTTCACCCCGAACCATCCCACCAATGCCGAGCCGGCGGTGATGTTCGACCTCGCCAAGCGACTTGAAAAACCGTTCTTCTACCTCTCGAATCGGGAATCCTTCGACCGCGGTTGGGGGCTGTTCGGGTTCCTGCTCCAAAAGTGCGGCGTCTATTCGATCATCCGGGGCGCGCCGGATCGCGAGTCGTTCAAGATGACGCGCCGGGTGCTCACGGGAGCCGGAAATCAGCTCGTCATCTTCCCCGAAGGCGAAGTTTACAGCCAGAACGACAGTCTCCTCCCCTTCCAAGCCGGCGTGTTTCAGCTCGCAATGATGGCCCAGGAAGACGTTGATGACGCTTCCATTTTCGTGATTCCGGTGGCGATTCGGTACCGATTCACGGCCGATATGGGCAAACCCATCGTCGAGGCGATGGAGCGTCTCGAACGAGCGCTCGCTTTACCCACTCCCCCGCCGGGAGGCACGTACGCTCGGCTCAGGCGGATCGGGGACTCCGTTTTGACCGCGGCCGAGGAAACCTACAACCTCCCGCCCGGCAGCGCGGACGATCTCAACCCGCGAATCTTCGCGGTGAGAGAAAAGATCATCGAACGGGTTGCCGATGCCCTGCACGTGACTCCCGAATCTCTCGGCAAAACCCT
>JBKJJL010000302.1:0-10054 GCA_046597875.1 Fimbriimonadaceae bacterium
GACGGCGTTGTGGTCGAGGGCTCCACCTTCATAGACGAATCCATGATCACCGGCGAGCCGATCCCGGTCTCCAAAAAGGTGGACGATCGGGTTACGGGCGGCACCCTCAACCAGCGCGGATCGCTTCTGTTCCGAGCAGATCGCGTGGGCTCTGACACGATGCTCGCCCAAATCGCGCAAATGGTGGAAAGGGCTCAGGGCTCGAAGGCGCCGATGCAAGGTCTCGCTGACAAAGTTTCTTCGATTTTCGTCCCCATCGTGATCGGGCTCGCCCTCCTGACCGTGGTCGCGTACCTCGTGCTCGGACGTTCGCTCGACGCTGGGGTGATGGCCGCGGTGGCGGTTCTCGTCATCGCTTGTCCGTGCGCGCTTGGGCTTGCAACCCCGACCGCGCTCATGGTCGGAACCGGGCGCGGAGCCGAACTGGGAATCCTCATCAAGGACGGCAGCGCTCTGGAGCGAGCCGAGTCGATCCACACGGTCATCTTCGACAAGACGGGAACGCTCACCCAGGGGAAACCGCAACTGACCGATATCCACGTCTTCGGGGCTTGGCCGGACGAGGAAGCTCTGTCCGCCATCGCGTCTCTCGAAGCCCAGAGCGAGCATCCTCTGGCGCGCGCCATCGTGAAAGACGCCGAGGCGAAGGGCCTGCCGATGCAGAGTGTCGAAGCCTTCGAAGCGGTTGAAGGAAAGGGAGTCACGGGCAAGGTCGGAGGTGTGGCCCTCATGGTGGGCAGCCCGAAGTTCCTTGCCGCGGAAATCGATCAGAAGCACGAAGTCCGGAATCAGGTCGAAGCGCTCGAGCGCCAAGGAAAGACAACCATCATCGCGCGGCGAGAGGATGGCGCGATGGCCGTGCTCGCGATCGCCGATGTGATTGGCGAGCACAGCCGCGAGGCCGTTTCTCAACTCATCGGGCTCGGAATCGAGCCCGTCATGGTAACGGGCGACAACCGAACCACGGCTCAGGCCGTTGCGGCTGAGGTCGGAATCGAGACGGTCGAAGCCGAGGTCCTTCCCGCTAACAAGGCCGCCATCATTTCCCGCTACCAGACGAAGGGCCCGGTCGCAATGGTGGGTGACGGCATCAACGACGCTCCCGCCCTCGCCCAGGCGGACCTCGGCATCGCGATGGGAGGAGGCACCGACGTGGCGATGGAGACGGCCGGTGTCACGCTCTTGCGTGCCGACCTTCGAGGCGTCCCCACCGCCATCCGGCTTTCTCGCAGCACGCTAAGAACGATCCGGGGCAACCTCTTCTGGGCGTTCATCTACAACGTGGTGATGATCCCCCTGGCCGCCCTCGGCCTGCTAAATCCAATGCTGGCGGCGGGGGCGATGGCCTTCAGCAGCATCTCGGTGGTCCTGAACTCACTGCGGCTGAAGCAGTTCGCTTGAAGGGCGACTTCTCAGGCAGTACGGTTTTCCCGTGCCGTCCGAAGGGACGGCACGTTTCGACGGACACTTAAGAGACGACTTGTAACGCGGGTAGGGCCTAGCCCAAACTCTATTGGGCCCGAATATACACAGCCCAATCAAGGAACAAATATGAAAACACTAACTCTCGCTCTCGCCGCTACCCTCATGTTCGGAGGCGGCGCTTTAACCCTGGCCCGACAAGGCACACACGACCAACATAAGGCAGCAGCAGCAGCGGCCCAGAAAGCGCCCTCGATGGCGATGTGCAAACAGATGATGGCGGACAAGGAAAAGTCCATAGCCCACATGAAAGAAATGGATACCAAGTTGGACAACTTGCTCACGACGATGGACAACGCGACAGGTGAGAGCAAGGTTGACGCCATCGCCGCCGTCGTCAAGGAGTTCGCCTCACAGCGAAAGAAGATGCGTTCTATGATGGATGGAATGCACACGAAGATGATGGGCCACATGACGCAACACATGCAATCAGGCAAAATGGGTGCCTGTCCCATGATGAAGGATATGATGAAGGGCGGTGGCGGGCAGTAGCCGGAAGCAAATGGGACGGCGTGTCTCGGGGATCAAGTCGGAAACTCCCGCTGTTCCCCGTAGCGTACGATGAGGAAGACAACGTGCCGATCAAATCTACGATTCTCGAAAACGACTCGACCCCCAACCCGATTTCTCGCCGCGCTTTCTGCACCTTGTCCGCCGGGCTTGCTTTCGGCTCCGCGTCCGGGCTCGTGTCCGCCCAAGGCGCGACGCAGGACAAACCCGCA
Source organism: Fimbriimonadaceae bacterium (assembly GCA_046597875.1). GTDB lineage: Bacteria > Armatimonadota > Fimbriimonadia > Fimbriimonadales > Fimbriimonadaceae > JANJUB01. The sequence continues at coordinate 2,205 of JBKJJL010000302.1, forward strand.
GTACCGACGGAGGCACCCTTCGAGCGGGACTACCCGGCACCGGGATTCATGCCCCGCTGGAAAAAGCAGCAGATCAACCGCCTTCGCGTGCAGGACTTCATCATCTACGCGCACTTCGATCTCGACATGACGAAGTCGCTCCTGGAAAAGGAGCCCGGCCTCATCAACGCGATGATGGACTGGGGCGGCGGGGACTGGGAGACCGCCCTCGGTGGCGCATCGCATATCGGCCGGAGGGACATTGTCGAGTTCCTCCTCGAAAAGGGCGCCCGAATTGATATCTTCTGCGCCGCGATGATGGGCCAGTTCGAAGCGGTCAAGTCGTTCCTCACCCTCCAGCCGAAGCTGATTGACGCGATAGGTCCACACAAGTTCACGCTCCACCATCACGCCAAAGTCGGTGGGAAGGAAGCCGAGAAGGTGTTTGAGTACCTGCAATCGCTCAAGAAGATCGGTTGAAACGAGAGCGAAACTCGAAGCGGCCAGCGCCGACAAGCCCCTGCACAGCCTGACCCTGCTCCATCAGAACCTGTAATGCACCATCACACGGCGATCCGGCGACATCACACATGGAGCCTGCACAATCACACTTTGATGCAGTGGAATCGCACCTTGACGTCGCCTAAACAGGCTAGAATCAGGGTTCGGAAGAAAGAATAGATGCCAGAACGAGTCAGAAGACAAGCGAACGCACTTCGCGACCAGCTCAACCAATCCATCGCGACGGCAGGGGCGCTCGGCATCGGTTGGCCGACGAGTGCGCCGACCGTCGCCGCCATGACTACCGCGCGGGACAACCTCACAACCTCGATCACCGACACGGACACGAAAGAAGACGCCTGGAAGATCGCTGGCCAGCTCAAGGGAGTCCGGGTGAAGGCGGGGATCGACCTCATGAAGAAGGTGGACGAGACGACCGACCTGCTCTACGGCCCTGGCGGCGCGGAGAAACCTTTGCAGCGATGTTCGCAACCGCCTGCGGTCAGTTCGCACGGCTGTCTGAAAAGTGGTAACTTGGAAGCGTGCAGTAGCGGCGATGGAGATTTTGGAGAAGCACTGACCAACGTCGAAAACAGCAGCCCGGTCGTCGGAAAAGAAAAGTGGGCTGCAAGGATGCCCAGGCACGTTGGACTGATCCCCGACGGAAACCGCCGTTGGGCTCGTGAGCGTGGGCTTCCCGTTGCCGCAGGTTACATGCACGGCGCTCAAAAAGGCCTTCAAATGATCGAGCACTGCTTGGAGCTCGGCATCGAAGAAGTTTCGTTGTACGGCTTTACGCAGGACAACACCAAACGGCCGAGGGATCAGAGGATCGCCTTTGCCCAGGCCTGCGTGACATTTGTCGAAGCTGCCGTCAAGTCCGACATAGCGCTGCTTGTCGTCGGAGACTCGGACTCGGCAATGTTCCCCACCGAGCTCAAGCCTTTTGCCCAGGAAAGGCAGGGCCATGGGCTAAAGGTCAACATGCTGGTCAACTACGGTTGGGAGTGGGACCTCAGGGCGGCTTTCGTCGCAGGGAAGAAGCGTTTACTGGACGGACTGGCCTCCCACCAAGTCTCTCGCATAGACATGATCGTCCGCTGGGGAGGGTGTCGGAGGTTGAGCGGCTTCTTGCCGGTGCAGTCAGTGTATTCAGACTTTTACGTCGTGGAGGACTACTGGCCAGACTACGAGTTCCGCCAGTTTAGGGAAGCGCTCAGTTGGTTTCAGACCCAGGAGCCGACCCTTGGCGGCTGACCGCCTAGAGCCTCGTGGGACATATTCATTCTAAATCGCGGTTCATCGGTATGCCTTGCTTGAAGATAAACAAAGCGGTCGCTACGTCCGTCCCCGTCCGCGGCCCGGACGCGGCCCCCTGGCCCGACCCCGCGACGAGGGTCGCTCTGGTCTAGCGAGCTGCTGCCGTCCGAGGGGACGGCACGTTTCAATGGAGGCACGATGAGATGATCGACCCGGAAAAAAGCACAATGCTAGGAGCGGGGCCGAGAATCCTTCAAATCATGCGCGTGCTCGCCCGACACAAGTTCCTGGGCGCCTTGCGCGGCAAGAGACACTGGCCGCCGCCTAAAGAGGTACGGGAAGCTTTCGAGGAACTGGGGGTAACTTTTCTCAAGCTCGGACAAGTGCTCGCGATGCGACGTGACTTGTTGCCAGCCCCTTACACCGATGAGTTAGAGCGATTGCACGACGACTTGCCTGCAATGGGCTTTGACGCACGTGTGCGCCACGGTCGAACTTCAACTGGGCGCCCCGTTGACGGAACTTTTCTCATCGTTTAGCGAAACTCCCTTGGCCGCCGCCACTATCGCGCAGGTGCACGAGGCGACGACGAAGGGCGGACGCCATGTCGCCGTGAAGGTGCAGCGGCCCGGCCTAGTGGCTATCATCTCGAAGGACATCGCGGCGCTGACTTACTTGGTGGCGCTGGGAGAAAGACTCTTTCCACGTCTGCGCGCGCTCGACCTCCCTGTAGTGATCCATGAGTTTTCCAACAGTCTGAACCGGGAACTCGATTTCGGTCGCGAAGCGCGTTCCATCGCGCTCTTTCGCAAGGCGCTCGCAGACGTCCCCGACCTCTGGATTCCGGATGTTGTAGGGGAGTGTTCGAGGGGAACCGTGCTAACGCTGGAGTTTTCGGCCGGCGAACGGGTGGATATCTACGCCAAGCTGCACCCGGAAGCGATGCCGCAGTCGATCGGCACACTTGTAACGCTGATGCTGCAAACGATCTTCGAAGAGGGCTTGTTTCACGCCGACCCGCATCCCGGCAATGTTTTCGTTCTGCCCGACGGGCGGCTGAGCCTTCTCGATTTTGGGAATACCGGCGAACTTGACGAGCCGATGCGCGAATCCCTGATACTCCTGCTCGAAGCGGTCGTAAAAGGCGATGCGCGGGCCGCAACCGAGGCATATCTCGAAATGGCACCGGCGAGCGAAGCCATCAACCGCGCGGCGTTGTTGGTGGACATAAAGTCGGCGCTCTATGAAGTCAACCGGAGCGATCTGGCGCATGTTTCAATAGGGGATGCGTTCGATTCTCTGCTGCGCGCCGGAACCCGGAACGGGGTACACAATCCCGCCGAGTTTTTCCTGTTGACGCGCGCTTTCGTCATCCTCGAATCGATGGTAAGCGAACTCGCCCCGGACCATGACTACATGGAATCGTTCCGCGAAGAGATCTCACGCCTGACCGCGCAACACTTCTCGGCGACGCGAATAAAGGAAAAGACGGTCAAGCTTGCGCGCGAAGTTGAACGCCTGATAAGTGATGCACCCGGCGACACGCGCAGGGTCCTCCGCCGTATCGCTGAAGGCAATCTGGGCCGACTTCCGGGCTTGGAGGCCCTGGGATCTCGCTTTAGCCGCAATGTCGAGCGGCTCACGAGTTCCATGGCCTTCGCGGCTCTCGTCATCAGTGGCTCATTGCTCCTGCTTACGCCGATGGGCGGCTGGCACCACACTCTCGGCGAAGCAATGATTGTCGGCGGGATAATCGGGATGATCGTCATTGGTCTCGGTATAGTGCGTCGCCGACCATGATCAACTGCTGACCGATCGCTCCGGTCTAGGGGGAGCCGTTGCCGTCCGAAGGGACGGCACGTTTCGACGGACACTTAAGAGACGACTTGTAACTAACCTGGAGCTCGGTGCACACTCTTCTTCGGACCCGCGCGAAAGGGCGTGGACCAGGAGAAATCAAATGCCAGCTACCCAAGAACTTCAGGGTTGTATCGACTCGTGTACCGCGTGCGCAACCGAATGCCGAAGTTGCGCCACGCAATGCCGAACCAAGGGCGGAATGGACGAGTGCGCCCGCGTCTGCGACGCTTGTGCGGTCACCTGCGAAAGCGCCGCCAAGTCCATGAACAGCGGCTCGACGACTGAGCTCGCTGCTTGCGCTCAGGCGTGCCACAAGTGCGCCGCCGAGTGCGAAAAGTACGACCAAGCGTTCACCAAGAGCTGCGCCACGGCATGCCACGCCTGCGCAACCGAGTGCGAAAAGGCGGCGTGAACGAGCCGATTGGCGATTCCGATGCGCGGGACGCCAATCGCTCCCATTTCCGAGAAACCCTCAGCGATTTCTCGGCCAAGCCGAGGAGCCCGAGGGAAAAGCAAATGGAATGGTTTACAACAAACTGGTTCTGGATCGTCGTCGGCATTGCGTTTGTCGTCATGCACCTATTCGGCCACGGGGGCCATGGTGGTCATAGCGGCCATGGCGGTCAACCGCCAACCGATGAGGCGAGAAAAAGCGATGCCGAGGAGACCCGGGCAAGCACAAGTTCGGGTGGACATCACCACTAAGCGCGGAGACTAATCATGTTAAAAATCAAGATCGTTAGCTGGTCGTTAGGAGTCTTTTTCGTCATAAGCTTCGTGCTCTGCGTGATCTACGGCCTGATCGTTCCGCAAAGATTGCATGGAATGCAGACTGCATTGGAAGCGTTGCTGCCAGCCTTTCAGTGGCTGACGACCGCAGGCTTCATTCTGGGATTGATTGAGAGCTTCCTCTATGGCGCTTTCATCGGACTCGTGTTCGTCCCGATCTACAACTGCTGCATGCGATGCTGGGGCGGAACAAGCTCAGTAACGACGCGGTAAAAGCACTCGACGGATTTCTAAGAGAAACCATACATGAATCACCTCATCAATCGTTCAAAGGGAACAGCGTTAACACTCCTCATAGGAGTAGCCCTCTTCGCCGCTGGCTGCTCCAGCACTCCGGAAGCCCCCAACACCCCTCCCCCAAGCAAGTCAGTGGAAGGGATTCAAGGCTCGGTTTGGGTTGCCGACGAGATCGGCAACAGCATCACCGTCTTCGACGCCGGCACGAACAAGGTGATTACCACCCTGACCGGGATCGAAGGGCCGCACAACCTCCAGGTCTCGCCGGACGGCAAGAGCGTATGGGCCATCAGCGGTCACCAGTCGGTGGCCCTAATGATCGACGCGACTACGTACAAACTGCACGGCACCGTGCCGACGAGCAAAGAACCGGCGCACATCGTCGTCAGCCCCGATGGCAAAACGGCCTACGCGACGAATGGAGGCGACAACACGGTCACCGTGATGGATGTTGTCACTATGAAAATGACCACTACGATCCCCGTGGGCCAAAGCCCCCATGGCATGCGCCCCAGCCCCGATGGAAAGTGGCTTTACGTGGCGAACTCAAAAGGCACCACTCTCAGCGTGATCGATGCGGCGAGCAACACTCACCTAGCCGACATCGAGGTCGGCCAGAATCCGGTTCAGATCGGGTTCTCGCCCGACGGCAAGGTCGTCTATTTCTCCCTCAACGGGGAAAATGCAGTCGGCAAAGTGGATGTGGAGACTCGCAAGTTCGTCAGCAAAGTGAGCGTCGGCGTCGGCCCCATCCAGGTTTCTGTGACCCCCGATAACAAGTATGTTTTGGCGGCAAATCAAGGCACGAGAGAAAAGCCGAGCACGACCGTTTCCATAATTGACACCGCTACGTTCGCTGTCGTTGGCACCGTCGAAACGGGCCTAGGCGCGCATGGCGTGGTCATCGAGCCCTCAAGCCGATTCGCCTACATTACGAACATCTATGGGAATACCGTGTCGGTTCTGGATATCGCCGCGCAAAAAGTGATCGCCACCGTTCCCACCGCCGCGGGCCCGAACGGAATCAGCTTCTCGCCGCTAGCTCCGGCCGCCGCTCCCAGTTCAGTAATCAAGATCGAAATGCCCGCGATGGGCAAGATGCGGGGCATGTAACCTAGGAAATCGAGAGGCAAGCTGACATTGAACGATGAAGCTCCACTTTACCGATCGAACATTCTCCTTTGAACTGCTGAGGACAGCGAGTTACGGGTCTTACGGCGGTTCGGAAATTGGCGAAGTCTTGGCGACGGCAGGGCAGATTCGTGAAGGCAATTTTGAAAGCTGGTTTGTCGCGTGGCAGAGCACGGCGGCGCGTGTCGAGGTGCTGGCAGCCCACACGCTTCAAGAAGGAAGTAAAGTCAGTGGGGGGCGGGCATTCTTGAGGGCAAGCAATTACTACCGTACGGCAGAGTTTTTCCTTGCGTCCGATGATCCGCGCCGAATGGGCGTCTTCGAGAAAAGTCGAACTACCTTCTGGCGATTTCTTGAGTTGACCGGCATTCTTGTTGAGCGGATTCGCATTCCATACGAAGGCACAACGCTGCCCGGCTACTTTTATCGGGTGGACGATGCCCTCATGCCGCGGCGTACGCTGCTTTCACTCGGCGGGTTCGATTCCACCGGCGAAGAGTTGTATTTTTTCGCGGCGGCGGCAGCGTTGAAACGCGGCTACAACGTCCTCACCTTTGAAGGACCCGGACAAGGCGAACCGCTACGCGTGCAGCATCTAACCGCACGCCCTGACTACGAAGTCCCCGTTCGATCGGCCGTTGACTATTTGATGACTCGCCCGGAAGTGGACAAGGATCGCATCGCGCTGATGGGAACGAGCTTGGGCGGATATTACGCGGCGCGAGCGGCGGCGTTCGAACCGCGTGTTAAAGCATTGATCATTCACGGCGTCATGTTTGACTTTTGGGCTACGCAGAGCAAAACGAAACCGCTGCTCGGACTTTTAGCCATGTGGAAGTCACCAGGTGGCCTCCAAGCGGTGATCAATTTAGCAGCGCGTTTCAGTAGCGAACTGCGATGGTCCGTCAAGACCGGAATGTGGGTGCTCGGCGTGGAGAACCCCGTTGAGCTTATTCGCGAAATGAAGCGCTATTCGCTCAAGGAAACGGCTGGACTCATCCAACAGCCGACTCTCATTTTGCACGGCGAAAAAGATCATTTTATTCCTCAGGAACAACTAGACATGCTCTGCGCCACGCTTAAGGCACCAAAAACGGTTCGTGTATTCACGGAAGATGAAGGAGCTGCGGAACACTGTCAGATGGGAAACATGACGCTTCTGCATCAGGTGGTTTTTGATTGGCTGGACGAAACGCTTTAGAATGGGGAGCGGCGAGTATAGCGTATCGCAAAATTTGGCGCGCGATGCCGAGTAAGAGAATCCCATGACCGTTTAGCGAGGCGGCGGACAGCCTAAGATACTCAATAGAATCTCGGTCAAGACGACTCGCCAACCCTCTCGGTTTGTTGCGCCATCCGCTACTTTGGATCGGGTTCGGCAAGGTAACCACCCAAAAGGAGTTGCTCACGGAGCGCGAGCGGGGTTGCGGGTGGCTCGAAAAGCACGTCTACCGTTCGCTCCTCTTTGTGAACCTGGACGGCCTTGACGCCTTCGACCATCTTCAAAGCCATTTCGACGTTCTGAACACAGCCCGCGTAAAGGACGTGCTGGAGATGAATCGTAACTCGTTCTGTTTCTTGATTCACTTTTTGATTCCTTCGCCAAGCTCCGCCATGCGCATGGTCGGCTTCGCCGAGAGCGACTCGGGATACGCTTTGGCCAGCTTTAAGATATCAACCGACACCGGCATTTCGTCGCCGGTCGGAGTGAAGCCCAGATGGTGGCACTCGGCCCGCATCTCCTTGACTAACGCCTTAAGGTCGAAATCCTTCCTCATGGACTCGGCGAGCAGAAGTCCGAGGAGCTTGGTGAAGAGAAGGCGACGGTAGGTGAAATCCACGACAATGTCTGAGTTCTGCTTAGTCGGCGCTATGAAGACTTGATAGCTCGGCCGGACGAACCGCTGGTAACGATCGACGATTTCTTCGATAGTCGAGCCGCGTTCGGGCACATCGCGCAGGATCCTCCCGAGCAACCGCTGGTCGTCATCCACGTCGAGGAAGCACGTCACGTCGCAGAGCTCGACCATCGGCTTTGCCAGGACAAACAAGCCCTCAACGATAAGAATTGGCTTCGGCTCGACGGTCATCGC
>JBKJJL010000204.1:0-8024 GCA_046597875.1 Fimbriimonadaceae bacterium
GCCGTACAGGTGCTCGAAGCAGCGATCAGTTTGGCCAGTTCCTCTTCGGCGATCACGATTGGGAAGTTACCCCGCTTAGGAACCCTACGCTTGCCGAGCGCGCACGAAGCGGGCTACCGCTTCGAGGACATCTCTTTCCGCAGATAGAGGTGCGCGCGAAAGCGCAGTGGCGGCGGCTTCTACGGCTTCGTCGGCGGCGCGATCGGCTTGGGCGAAGGCTCCGTGCGACTCCATCCACCCAACAATCTGGTCCACATCGGGCTCTTTCGCCTCGCCGAAGACTTCCTTCACCCACGCGAGTTCATCGGCGTTTAGCTTGGCAACGAGGGAAATAAGCGGAAGTGTTGGGCAGCCTTCATGAAAGTCAGTCGCTCGGGGTTTTCCGGTTTTGTCGTGGCTTCCCCGGTAGTCGAGAAGGTCGTCTACGAGTTGGAATGCTATTCCGATGTGATGCCCGAAGGTGCCCAACGCGTCTTCGGTTTCAACGGGCGCCTGCGCGATTTTGGCTCCGGTTCGGCAGCAGGCTTCGATAAACGAAGCGGTCTTTAGGCGCAGAATCTGAAAGTGCTCTTCTTTCGTCAGGTCAAGTCGGCCGCGGGTTTCGAGTTCCTTGACCTCGCCTTCGGCGAGCTCGACGACGGCCTCGGAGACCATACGAATGATCTCCAGATCGCCATCCTGAGCGAGGATCGCCATCGCCCGTGCCAAGAGAACGTCGCCCGAAAGAATCGCGGCGGTGTTGCCGAAAACCGCGCTTGCGGTGGGTTTACCGCGTCGGATTCCAGCGCCGTCGATCACGTCGTCGTGAATGAGGGTCGCCATGTGGATCATCTCCATACACGCGCCGAGGCGGCGGGCTCGGATGGGATCGAATGGGAGGCCCGTCGCCCTTGCACATAGCGTGACCAGTGCGGGCCGAAGTCGCTTTCCCCCCGCGTGGAGGGTATGGGTGCAGACTTCCGTGACAAGTTGAACTCGCGAACCCACTTCAATTGCCAGAACGCGCTCGACTTCGGCGATTTCATGGGCAATCAGGGTGAGCGAGGCGGGGTCGATTTTTCCCTCGAAGAGGCTCGGCGCGATCATGATTTCACTCCCCAGTGAAGGCAAATGTTTCCGAAGAAGAGGTCTTTGAACTCGACGTCCCTAAAGCCGGCGGCTTCCATGGACACTTTGAGTTCCTCGCGGGTTTTGAACCGCTGGGTGGATTGGGGCAGGTAGGTGTAGGCTTCCTTTTTGCCGAACAGTGAACCGAGGCGCGGGAGCATTTTCAGGGTCATGAAAGTGGAGATCCCTCTGACAACGCCATTGCGTGGCTGCGCCATGTCAAGCGAAACGAACCGGCCACCCGGCTTCAAAACGCGAAAGATTTCCCGATGCGCGGCGTCAATATCGGGCACATTGCGGATTCCCCAGCCGACGGAGACGGCGTTCACGGCTTCATTCCGAAGCGGCAGCCGCCCCGCGTCTCCAAGTGCCCGGCCCGCGGTGGCGTCTTTTTTGTCTGCGATTTCGAGCATGGGGAGGGAAAAATCCAGCCCGATAAGCGCTGCGTTCGAGCCGATCGCTTTTCGGAGGGGCATGAAGAAATCACCGGTTCCGCAGCACACGTCGGCCACCGTGTCGCCCGGATTTAGGTTCAATTTGCGAACTGCAAAGGCGCGCCATCGCCCGTGGAGGCGAAACGACATGAGCGAGTTGCACAGATCGTAGGTGGGGGCGATTTCGCCGAACATCTTCTGTACGGCAGCGCGTTTCTCCCCGCCCTCAGCGGTCCAGGGAGTCGGTTTCTGCGACTGCGCGGTACCCACTTGATGATTGTAGCCCGAAACCCAACTGAAGTTTCAGAAATGGCTGAAAGATGGTGGCGATTGGATGTGGGATGCTAGGGTGCACTTAAGCGCCGGAATGCGTATAGAATTGAAAGATGAGTTCTATCAAGGAAATCGAAGAGGCGATTGAGAAGTTGCCTCCCGAGGGTTTGGCGCAATTTCGAGCTTGGTTTTCGGAGTTTGATGCCGCCCTCTGGGATAGGCAACTAGAAGTTGACGTCGCGGCTGGCAAGCTAGACGGGCTCGCGGATGCCGCATTGGCAGAGTATCGGAGCGGTGGCTCCTCTGCCCTGTGACCCACAGGGCGACAGGCGCATTTTGGTATCACTATCGATCGCTGCCTGCCGAAGCAAAGGTACTTGCGAACGCAAAGTGTGAGTTGCTGAAAAGTGAGCCTCACATCCCTCTCTTCACCTAAAGAGCATTGGGTGATTCATGAGTGCTCGGGTTGGATTGCACTATCGCGCGCTGGCCGTCCGCACTGATGACGTGCTCGCATGGTTCTGGATCGGCACCCATGCTGAGTACGACCAGTTGATCCGTTAGTTCGATTGTCATACAATGAAGGCAAAGTCGTTCAACGTTGCGGCAGTCCCTGGACGCAAACCCTTGCCGGGAGGCCCTACCACAAGGACTGCCCGCTCGGGCGGAAACAAAGTGAAAAGTAAGACCAAGGATCGGCTGAACATTCAGGCGACGGTCAAGGAGTAGGAGGAACGGAGGAACAGGGAACGGGAGAACCGGACGTTTCTCAGTTTTTCGTTCACCCGTTCTCCGGTTCCCCTGTTCCCCCGCTCTCCAGTTCTCCCATCCCCGCCAATCCTTCCCCAGACGAAATTCCCCCGCAAAAGGATTCAAAACCCTTGCGAGGAACGGCTCCCAAATGGTATTCTAGAACCTTGCGCAACACCCCCTGGAGGACTGAATGAGAGTAATTCAGCCCACCTCAAAGCGGATTTCCCGCTACATTGAGGTGCCGAATCTTATTGAACTGCAGTTAAATTCCTACAAATGGTTCCTTGAAGAAGGCTTACCCGAGCTTTTCACAACCTTCTCGCCCATCTGGGATTTCACCCAAACCAACTTTATCGAACTCGTCAGCTTTACGCTTGGCGAACCAAAGTACTCCATCCAAGAGTGCCGCGATCGGGATATGACCTATGAGGCCCCGATCAAGGCAATCGTTCGGTTTGGAGGCAAAGATCGCGACGTGATCGAAAGCGAGGTTTACCTCGGCGATCTGCCGCTGATGACGGATCGGGGCACGTTTATTATTAACGGCCGCGAGCGCGTCATCGTGTCTCAGCTCAGCCGCTCGCCCGGTTTGTACTTCGAAGAAGGCGTCGACGCGTCGATGCAGGTGCTCGTTTCGGCGCGCATTATTCCGAACGAAGGCCCGTGGCTTGAGGTCGAATCAGACTCGAACCTCGTCGTTCGAACCCAGATCAGCCAGACCAAGAAGCTGCCGCTTACCCAGCTTATTAAAGCCTTGAGCGCGTTCGACAAGGGCCACGTTTATGTGACTCAGCCGCTGAAGAACGCGATTCACCGCAAGCTGATGGCCCCCGTCGCCGATCCCGACACGGGCGAAGTCATCTTGGATGCAGGCACGTTTATCTCGACGGAAACCTTGGTTGGCCTCTCCGATGCGGCTCTGAATCAAAAGGTTCAGGTCGAGCTGCTACTTTCGAACAATGACGAACTCGTCATGACGTTTGGCCGACCCGCAACCGTGGAGACTCCAACCGCCGCAGACCTCGAAGGCAAGCGCCTGATGAAGGATCTGCTCGAAGGCGGCAAGCTCGTCATAAAGAAGCTGGAGAAGATCGAGAAAGAAACCGCCAAGAAGATCGAATCGATGGCGCTGGATTCTATTGATATCCTCGACGTCCTCCCGCTCGCGGACGCAACGCTGGAGCAGGATCCGACGACGAACTGGAAGGAAGCGATTCTCGACATTTACAAGCGTCTTCGTCCAGGCGAAGCCGCCAACGAAGAAGCCGCCCGTCAACTGGTTTACGGCCTATTCTTCGATGTCAAACGATACGATCTTGGCAAGGTTGGCCGCCGATTCTTGAATCAGAAGTTGGGCTGGGACGTTCCTTTGAACGTTCGCAACCTCACCGCGGAAGACCTCGCCGGTGTTTTGATGTCGATGGAGCCGTACCTTAAGAACGAGGCGAAGCGAGACGACATTGACGACCTCAAGAACAAGCGCGTTCGAAGCGTGGGCGAGTTGCTGCAAAGCCAACTCCGCCTCGGTTTCGTTCGCATGGAGAAGGTCGCCCGTGAAAGGATGACCTCCACGGATCAGGAAAATCTCCTGCCCGGAATCATTCTCTCCGTCAAGCCGGTTTCCGCGTCCATCAAGAGCTTCTTCAGCAGTAACCAGCTGTCGACCTTTATGGATCAGACGAACCCGCTATCCGAACTTACGAACAAGCGCCGTCTGTCGTCCCTCGGCCCGGGCGGATTGCAGCGAACCAGCGCCAAGCTGGAAGTTCGCGACGTCCACCGTTCCCACTACGGACGCATTTGCCCGATCGAGACCCCAGAAGGTCCGAATATCGGCCTCATCAGCCAGCTCACCATTCACGCTCGCGTGGATGAGTTCGGCTTCATCATGACCCCGTATCGACGCATCCTCAAGGGCAAGGTCCTAGAGGACATCGTTTACTACACCGCCCAAGAGGAAACCGGCTTGCTGGTTGCCCCCGCGGATACTGCGACCGATGAAAATGGCGTCATCGCGGCCGATCAGCTCCAGGTTCGTTGTGCCGGTGGAGACGTCGGTGGCGCGAGCTACCCGACCGTCGCCGTCGATCGTGTCGACCTGATGGACGTTTCGCCGGTCCAGATTATCTCGGTTGCCACGTCGCTGATTCCGTTCCTTGAGAACGATGATGCGAACCGTGCCCTTATGGGCGCGAATATGCAACGTCAGGCGGTCCCTTGCCTTCGTGCCGAAATGCCGTTGGTTGGAACCGGGTACGAGCGCACCGCCGCGGTTGACTCCGGCGCGGCCGTTGTTGCCCGCCGCCACGGTGTGGTCGAGCACGTCACCGCTTTGGAGATTCGCGTTAAGAGCGATGATGGAACCGTAGACACCTACCCGCTTATGCACATGGTGCAAAGTAACAAGTCCACCTGTTTCACTCAGCGCCCCCTGGCTACAGTTGGCCAGCGCGTCCTGAAGGGAGATCCGCTCGCGGACGGCCCTTGTGTTGACGAAGGCAATCTCGCCCTCGGAAAGAACGTGCTTGTCGCGTTTATGCCCTGGGGTGGATACAACTACGAAGACGCCATTCTGATGAGCGAGCGCATGGTAAAGGACGACGTGTACACGTCGATCCACATCGAGCGCCACGAATCGGAAGCGGTCGACACGAAACTCGGACCCGAAGAAATCACGCGCGACATCCCGAACGTCGGTGAAGAAGCGCTGAAGGATCTTGATGAGAACGGAATCATCCGAATCGGTGCCGAAATCCGGCCCGAGGACATTCTCGTTGGAAAGGTAGCGCCGAAGGGTCAGGTCGAAATGACCGCTGAAGAGCGGCTCATCATCGCGATCTTCGGAAAGAAAGCCGAAGAAACCCGCGACGTTTCTCTCCGATTGCCGCACGGCGAAAAGGGCACCGTCGTCGACGTTAAGGTTTACAGTCGGTACAAGTATCTTTCGCCTTCCATCGGCAAAATTTACAAGGAATCGAAGAAGCGAGATCGCTTGGTGTGCGATATCACCGACGAGCCGCTTGTGCAGATTCCAGGTGACGAACTGCCCGCTGGCACGAACATGACGGTTCAGGTCTACACCGCCCAAAAGCGAAAGCTCCAGGTCGGCGACAAGATGGCCGGGCGTCACGGAAACAAGGGTGTTATCTCGCGAATCCTCGCTGTGGAAGATATGCCGTTCCTCGCGGACGGAACTCCGGTCGACATCGTTCTGAACCCGCTCGGTGTTCCGAGCCGTATGAACATCGGCCAGATTCTTGAAACCCACCTCGGGTACGTCGGGAAGCTGCTTGGTGTGCGTTACATTTGCCCTGCTTTCGAAGGAGCTACGGAACGCGAAGTGCTCGACGAAATGGAGCGCCTGGCCCAGTACATGCGCCGCCAGGTGATGGCCGCTTACGTGAATACGGAGCTCGGGCTCAATATTCAGATGGCGAAGGACGATTCGGTCGACACGCTGCTGGCGAAGATCGAGGCTCGCCTTCGAGAGTACGACGAGGAGCATCTGGAGCGCGTTTCGTGCGTTCTGGCGACGGCTGCGGTGAAGAAGGTCGAAGACCTCATTGCGGTTGATCTCGAATCGTGGGAGCCGACGGAAATGCCGGAAATGGGCAAGCCGCACAAGGCACCCAACGATCTCTACAAAGCCATGCTGGAGAAGATCGCCAACTGTGCGTTTAGGCGCGCGGGCTTGGAGCCTCATTCGATGAAGTCCAAGCTGCGAGATGGTCTCACCGGAGACGACGTTCCGAATGAAATCACGGTCGGCATGATCTACATGCTGAAACTTGAGCACCTTGCGGACGAGAAAATTCACGCCCGTTCGATTGGCCCGTACTCGCTCGTCACCCAGCAACCGCTCGGTGGAAAGGCGCAGTTCGGAGGCCAGAGATTCGGCGAAATGGAAGTCTGGGCGCTAGAAGCCTACGGCGCGGCATACACGCTCCAAGAGTTGCTGACGATCAAGTCGGACGACGTCATGGGGCGGGTTCGCGCGTACGAATCTATCGTCAAGGGCGAGCCTTTGGCCGAGCCTGGGATTCCAGAGTCATTCAAGATTCTGGTGAACGAGCTTCGGTCGCTATGTCTGAAGGTGTCGGTTGAGGACGCTCAGAGCAAGGAGATTCCGCTTAAGGATCTCGACGAGCTCGGCGGCGGAGACGACACGCGATTGGCACGGTCGGTCGGCTTCTTTAACTAAGGTCAAACAATAGGTCCTATAGGTCTTATAAGACTTATAGGACCTATTTCAATTCTGGCTACGAGAACTTTAACGAAATGCCTTCTCGGCGCTGCAGCTCGGTGACGAACTTCGTACCGGACATCCCGTTTTCGTACCGAATGCAGCCATTTGGCATCCCACCATTGGCGATCTCGATCGCGTAGATCGAGCATGAGAAGCCGGTCAAGCGCTCCATGGATGTGAAGCCCGTGCGTTCGTCTTCGCGATCGAAAATATCGACTTGCACGCGCTTTGCTTTGCCGTCTTTCTTGCCCACCCCGACACCTCGAACTGCGCACAGGTCGCGGTCTTCAAACTTGCTCAGTGCATCGCCAAAGATCTTGTAAAAGAGGTGGCGAGGAACGACGCCGTTGCCGTCGATCTCGACGGGATCGGTGCCCCAGAATCCGAAGTCCTTGAAAATCTTGATCCGCTCGCAATGGCCGGGGTGCCGGATTGTCTTGTATTCGTAGTTGGTAACGCGATCCTTCAGCGTGTAAGGAGCCGTGCTCGTACCGCCCGACGTGACAAAGGCCTCCATCGGCCCCAGCTCGTCGATCGTCAAATCTTCAAGCTCGGTGAGCGTGTCGACGAGGCAAATCTCGCCATTGCGAAGGGTAACGGCTTGGAAGTCGTATTCCGTAACCAGACCCTCGACATTGAAGGTGAGTTTGTAGTTGAAAGGCGGCTTCGGATTTTGGGGAAGAACGCCGCAGTACAGCTTGACGGATTCGCACTCGTCAAGGCTCTCGATGAGGTAGAGGCCGATCGAGTTCACAAGGCCCGGGGCGAGGCCCGTATCGGGCACGAGGGTGACGCCTGCGCTCTTCGCCTTTTCGTCCATCGCCAAGGTTTCCATCGTGACCTCGGTGTTCCCGCCGAGATCGACCATATTCGTCTTCGATTCGATGGCGACGGCGGCGATTTGGGGGTGCATCCAGTAGGGGACACAGCTTAAGAGGACATCGACAGGCTGCAGGAATGCCGCGAGCGACTCAGGATCGAGGGCGTTCACCTGGTCGGGTTCACAGATTGCCGAGCCCACGAGGTCGTTAACTCTCCAAGCGCTTTTCTTGGCCTGATCAAGGCTCACGTCGCCCATGAGAATCTTGGACGGGGAACCATACTTGGCGAGATCGTAGGCCGCAGCCGTACCTTGCATACCGGCGCCAAGCACCGCAAACGTTTTGCTCATAAAAGGTGAAACTCCAGACGCCGTTGTCTAGGGATAAACG
>JBKJJL010000264.1:0-9127 GCA_046597875.1 Fimbriimonadaceae bacterium
GAAGAGCAGTTCCCCCAAGAGGTGCATTTCTCGGTAAGTCAGTCCTCCCCGAACTGCGGTACCCGTCCCCGGCGCGAGAATGGGGTCCAAGACATCAACATCGAAGCTAATCCAGAGCGTGGACGAGCCCGTCGAACGCATCCATTTGTCGAGACGGTCGACTTCCAGGAGCAATCCACGACGGTCGATGTCGGACATCGTCGAGCAGTACTCCCTCGGATACTTCTGGATGCGCTGCTTCTCTGCAGAGTCTAAATCCCGCAACCCAAGCCACCCGATGCGATCCGGAAGCAAGGCATTGGTGGCAAAGCGGCCCTGAAGCTCTCGCCACTGGTCATCGACCAATCCGGATGTCCCACTCGGTTCGTGAAGTAGGCACCCAAGGGGCATGCCGTGCAAGTTCCCACTCGGCGACGTGCCCGGCGAGTTCAAATCCGCGTGCGCATCCACCCAAAGCACGGAAAGGTCCGATCCAAACTGCGACAATGCCGCCCCCGCCGAACCGATTGAAAGCGAGTGATCTCCTCCAACCACGACGGGCAAGCGACCCGCGCGCAAGGCGGTCGAAACCCGATCGAAAATCTGCGCATAAACGAACGAAGCCGAATCGAAGTTCTTGATCCCTTCGCGCTGAACTTCCGGCCCGGGAGCGACATCACCATCGTCGTGCACCGTCTTGCCGAGGCCAGACAGTGTCTCGCGAATCCCCGCGAGTCGAATCGCCGCCGGTCCCATCCGGGCACCCGGACGAAAGCCGCACAAGTCGAACGGGACACCCACGATCTCCATATGCGGCGATTGTACTAGAGCCTAGCCGCAACCGTTAGGTGGTGGCGGAGGAGGGCTGTTAATGCTCGGGATTTCAATCGTATCCGGCAAGGTGACTGGAACGCCGGCTACAAGCGCAGGCAGCTGAGCTGAGCAGTTAACGATGAGGGGCGAGTACCGCACCGTTCTGTACTCATAGGCCTTGTAGAATGAAGCCGAAATCGAGCTGTTCAGGATATGGAATCGTTTCGCGGTCACCGGCACTTGAACCGAGAAGTTCCCAGTTGCGTTGGTCGTTCCGCGGGCAACTTCGCTACCAGCCGTGTTGAAGAACTGGACGACGATGCCTTGGATTCCGATCGAGGTTCCATCCACCAAAACTCGGCCTGAAACCGACGAACTCGATCCAACATTGGCGACCACAACGGTCGCGGTTGAAGTCTTGGTGGTATTTGCTGACGCTCTCGCGGTTACAGTAAAGGTCCCGGTGTTTGCCGGAGCCCTGTAGCTAGCAGAGTTGGGTCCGGTCGAGGTAATCGTACCGGCTGATGCCGTGAAAGTCGCATTCGTATTGGCGGATCCGACAACGATCGCGTTGAAACTGGTTATCCCGTTTGGTGCCATCGTCACCGATTGGGGGTCAATCGAGATCCCTATCTGCGAGACCACGACAATGCATTCGCCCGTGCGGCTGCTATCGCCATCGGCGGTTGCTCGAATCGTAAACGTGCCTGCGGTTGCGGGCGCGGTGTAGGTGGCGGTCGAGGCTCCAGTCGGCGTGATCGTTCCGGCACTCGCCGCCCATCGAACCGTCTGATTGGCAAGTCCTGGAACCGTAGCACTGAGGTTAAGCGACTGATTGAACGCAAGAGAAGCCGATTTTACGTTCAAAACAACGCCCAGGTTTCCTCCGCCTCCTCCGCCTCCTCCGCCCCCTCCGCCTCCACAGCCGATCACGACAACGAAAGCGACAACGATAGCGACTAAAGCCGCCAACACACTTATAAACCGGGAGTTGTGCATAAGACCCACAGATTATGAACGGCTGAGAAGGCCAATCGGTTCGCACGAGCACGTACGGTGCTGTGGTTTTGGGGTGTTAGGGACTTGAGTTTGCCACCGCCGCGTGATCAACTGGGCTTTGTCAATACTCGCTGGTATAGATCTTGGATCTGCGCCGCAACCGCATCCCAGGAATAGCGATCCAAGTAGCGTTGTGTTCTTTCAGGGCCTGGTCGATCTCGGGAGAGCCCGTCTTTGACCGCCTGCCGCACGTCCGAATGCCGGTCCGGATCGACAAACACTGCGTCATCACCCCAAATCTCCTCTCCGTTCCACCGGTTCGAAAGCACCAGTTGACAACCCGCAACCGTTGCTTCCAACGCGGAAAGGGGAAACAACTCGCGGTAACTTGGGAGAATGAACACCGTCGCCGCGTGGAGAGCATCGGCGATTGTCGGATCGCCGTGAGGGAATGTACCGAGAAAATGGACCGAAGAATCTGCCGCATCTCGGGCCCTTTGCGCGTATTCCGGATCGCTTTCTCGGCCGATAACGACCAAGGGCATCACGCCTTTGCAAGCCCGAATCGAGCCCCGTTGGTTCTTGCTGCGATCGATCGTTCCCAGGTGAATCGCAAACGGCTCGTGGATGCCAAATCGGTCTCGAAATGCCTGGGCATTCCCTTTGGCAAATCGCTCCTCGACGCCGTTTGGAATCCGCGCGATGGGTGGCAGGCCGTCGCCGAAATAAGCCGCCAGCGAGGTCTCTTCGTGTTCCGTAAGGGTTATCAGGGCTTGAGCCCCCTTTAAAAGTTCCCGGCTGGCCTTGGGAAACTGACCCAGCGTCCGTTGCCGAACCGCCCGGAACTTGAGTCGCCCCTCGGTTCGAGGCGATACGAAAATTGGCGAAACCAAGTACGGAATGCCGAGTCGGCGGGCATGGATCGCGATGTCATTGTAGTAGTCAAAGTTTCCAAAGAAGTGAACGACATCGCCCAAGCTGCGTTGCGTCGGGGCGAATTGCTCCACGTCAACGCCCAACCTTAACAGCGCCTCTCGCGTTCGCTCCGCCTGAATCTCACCGCCCCCGTAGTACAGCCCTGCGTCCATTCGGACGACGTGCGTAACCCTCACGAGCCCTTTCGCTTCAGCGTCATAACCTGCCCAAACGGGCCCGCGCTAATCCGGGGCGTGAGCAAAACTTCATCCGGCGATTTCCACTCCGCTTCAAATCCTATGGGCCGATTAACGATCTGATCTGTCAGTTTGATTGCGCCACCAGCGATCGGATTGTCGGGGAGCTTGATCCGTTGAAGCGTAAGCGAAACGCCATCATCGGTTTCGCTATAGATTCCTGCCGCATCAATGCTTCCAATCGGAAGGCCAACGTCCATCTTAAGGGATCCGTCGCCGCCGAACACGAAGGTGGTGGTTCCTCCGAGGAGTTTCGCCGTCCACTCTCCTCCCGAAAGGCTGGGCTTGCTCGTACAACCGGAAAGAATGAAGGCCAGGACCCCAAGGAGAGCAAATCGCATCACAAGAGTTATGACGTCGCGGAATCCCAGAACTTTTGATTTTCGATTCCGATTTTCGATTTGTCTTGATTCCTGTCAGCGAACCCCACTGCAGCTGCGCGCTGAATCGAAACCCGGAAAGAAAAGAGCTTGACAAAAGTTCATGCAAAGCCAGATAATGTTTTTCGCAATGATCACATGCGCAAGGTGCAATCGAAAGAAGACGTCCTGGATTTGGCCCGCATATTATGTGCTTTCGATCTACTGGATTATTAGCGGCATTGAGGGAATCCTGCGCTCGCTCAATGAGGCGCCATTCGGACCTGGTGCTGAGCCTTTAGCCTTGGTTATGGGTGCATTTTCAGCACTCGTCGGTCTCGGCCTTCTGGTCAGGCTTGAGTTCCTCCGAGGCGTCGGAAACCTCGTTTGTTTCCTGCAGATTCTAGGTGGAGTGCTTGGCTTGTGGACCGGTGTCCTCTCGATCGCCGTCTTGGGGCCAATGGGCCTGATCGTCACGATCATGGCGATCCTTGATGTTTTGACAGGCGGATTCATGATCTATTTGATCGGAGAAACCGACGGTCGATCAATCCCAAATCCAAAATCCAAAATGGAAAATCAGACCTGAGGGGTATACTCCAGACTCCAAATACACACGAGTGTGGTTGCGTCTGCCAGGTTCCCGAGAAGTCGGGATCATAAGGCGCAAAAATCAAACCCGCTCGGAGGAACAACCTGGAGGACACATATGGCACAGCTCAGCATGAAAGAGCTGCTTGAATCGGGAGTCCACTTCGGCCACCAAACGCGCCGATGGAACCCGAAAATGAAGCGATACATTTACGGAGCACGAAACGGGATTTACATCCTCGACCTGCACCAGACCATCAAGCTTTTCGAAGAAGCGCTTGACTTCGTCAAATCGGTTGCCGAAGACGGCGGATCGATCCTGTTCGTAGGAACCAAGAAGCAGGCCCAAGCCGCGGTGAAAGAAGCCGCCATTAAGAGCGGTCAGTACTACATCGCCGAGCGCTGGCTTGGTGGCACGCTTACGAACTGGAAGACGATCAGCCAGCGAATTCAGCGTCTGAAAGAGCTCGATCGCATGGAAGCCGAGGGCTATCTGGAGCGACTTCCGAAGAAGGAGATGCTCAAGCGGCTCGAAGAGCGCGCCCAGCTTAGCCGATTCCTGGAAGGCATCCGCAACATGAACGCGATGCCCAAGTGCATGTTCATCGTCGACCTTAACAAAGAGATGATCGCGGTGAAGGAAGCCAAGAAACTCGGAATCCCGATCGTGGCGATTGTCGATACGAACTGCGATCCCGACGTTGTGGACTATGTCATCCCAGGCAACGACGACGCTATCCGCGCGATCCGCCTCGTCACCAGCAAAATGGCGGAAGCCATTCTGGAAGCCCGACCGATTGACGAATCGCTCACCGAAGGCACAACCGCCGACGGCGAAGAAATCGTAGAAGATGAAGAAGGTCAGGCCGTCCAGTTCGGAGCCGTAGAAGAAGAACTTCTGCGCGCCTTCGGTGATGAGACGATCAATACGAAGAAAGCAGAGCCCGCGCCCTTGGTGGAAGAGCCGGTGGCCGAAGAAGCCCCCGCCGATGACGTGCCCGACGATGAGGAGACCCTGTAAGAACAATGCCGAACTACACTGCTCAGGATGTAAAGCGCTTGCGCGAAGATACTGATGCACCCATGATGGAGTGCAAGGCCGCCTTGGATGAGGCGGACGGCGACTTCGACAAAGCCAAGCAAATCCTCCGCGAGAAAGGGAAGGCAGCGGCAGGCAAACGAGCGGGCCGGGCCACGAGTGCGGGCGTCGTTGCGATGTCCGTCCACCACGATCATAACGTGATCGGCGCGGTCGTTTTGGAATCCGAAACCGATTTCGTAGCTCGAAATGAGGACTTTATTGCCCTCGCCCAAGAGCTCGCGGAAATCTTTCTTCACAACGATCCCGGCGCCGATCCGATGGCGATCAAGCACGGTGACAAGTCGGTTGCTGACCTTGTCGAAGGTGGAGTCGCTCTCTTTCGTGAGAACATCAAGCTCACCAAGGCTTTGCGGCTGACGTCGGAAAACCAACTCTGCTCGTACGTTCATCACGATCTTACGAAAGGTTCGGTTGTCGAAGTGGTTGGCGATGCAACAGTCCGCGAACTTGGACGCTCTGTGGCGATTCAAGTCGTCGCGTTCCCGCCGGAAGTTGTCTCGAAAGAGCAACTCAGTCAGGAGATGCTTGATCGGGAAATTGAGATCGAAACTCAGCGCGCGATCAACGACGGCAAGCCCGAGGCGATCGCGAAGAACATCGCCCAAGGCCGCGTGAACAAGGAGTTCGTCAACAAGGCGGTTCTCCTGGAACAAGCGTTCTACGTTGATCCCACGAAGAGTGTCAAGCAGTACATCGCTGAAACCGCCAAGGGCGCCGAAGTGAAGAACTTCGTTTACTTGGCTGTCGGCGCATAGGGTAGCACGGTCGTCTTCGTGGCACGGTCGTCCCGCCCGTGTTCCCCTCTGGAACCCGGCCCGAGACGGACCGGGAAACTTGGGCGAGACGCCCAAGCCACAGGTGGCATGGCTGCGTGGCACGGTCGTCCCGCCCGTGTCCCTCCGGAACCCTGCCCGAGACGGACCGGGGACGCTTGGGCGAGACGCCCAAGCCACTGTGGCAGAGCTGTGTGGCACGGTCGTCCCGCCCGTGTTCCCTCCGGAAATCCTGACACGCGCAACAGCGTTCCATCCTTGACCCTAGAAATTCCCCTTCAAACGGGTTGAAATGTCCAAAAAGTTCGACAATTTTCCGAAAATTGTTGAGGCCCCTAGCAATTATGTGCAAAAAGTCGTATACTAGTGACCGGTTCAGATCGTCTGAATCTATGCGAGCGCAGGAAGCGACGCAGGACAATGGTAAATCTGGAAGGGGTCTAGGTTCATAGGAAACTAGGCAAGTTGTGAGCCACCGGCCACGGAAGGATTGAGCATCGCCTGTTAAGCAGCCTGAGTTCGACAAACTAAGGAGCAAATAACTAGGAATGAACAAGACGCTTAAAATGGCGCTTGGTATGGTGCTCACAGTCGGCTTTATGAGCTCGGCTTTGGCACAGGACCAGTTCCCGGACGTACCGGAGAATCACTGGGCATACGAAGCTCTCGCCAACATGAAGAAGAATGGTCTGCTCGTGGGTTACCCCGACGGCCTCTTCCGCGGTCCTCGCCCTGCCACTCGCTACGAAATGGCAGTTGCGATTCACGCAACCTATCAGTACCTGAAGAACATCACCGACAATCTTGCGGCCGAAATCGCAAAGTTGGGCAAAGACGGTTATGATCACAAGGGTCTGGAAGATGCCCTGAAGGCACTCCAAGCTGACGTCGCAGCTATGAAAGGCTGGGGCGACGATATTGCCAACTTGAAAAAGATGGCCGCCACGTTTGAGAAGGAACTCGCTTCCCTCGGTGTGGACGTCGAAGCGATGAAGAAGGACCTTAAGGACCTGAACGATCGCGTTACCAAGCTTGAGAAGAATGCGCTCCCGATCACCATCCATGGTGATGTGACCTTCTTCGCACAGCACGGCAAAGGCACCTCGGGTCGCCTCGGCCTTGGTACGGACGGACAGTTCGTCGGCGGTACCGCTGACGATCCTTCGCTGACCAACCGGGCATCTGGTCTCGGCGATGGCCTCTCGGTCTTCCATGAGGCTAACCTCAAGATCGCAGGCGTGAACGAAGAGGGGCCGAAGTGGCACGCAGTGCTTACAATCGGCAACCTTTTCAATGGCTACGGAAATCGACCTGTTCGAACCGCAGCTGGCGCCCAGCGAAACGACGAAGCGAGCACGGACATTATGTTCCGCCGCCTCGTTGCCGAGTTCGATCAGTCGCTCGTCGGTCAGAACTTCAGCGCGAAGGTCGGTCGATTGGGCTACAAGATCAGCCCGTACATCTACATGGCTCCTGATACCAATCCGTACCACACCAGTGATTACGAGAATGGCGAATGGACTATGGACGGTGCCCTCTTGGGATTCCATTTCGGTTCCGCCAGCTTGAATATCATGTTTGGCCGCACCGATAATCGAAACAGCACTGCTGGCATCGACGCTAGCGGCGTCACCGCGGGCAGAATCAACGGTGGTTCGACCCTCGCGAGTCAAGGTCTCATCGGATACGGTCCCAGCATCATGATTGCTGATACCACGTTCGGTGCACACCTGAACGTTCCGTTGGGTGAGAATGGTTCGGTTGATCTGGCCTACCTGATCCACAGCCGAAACACGCCGACTCCGGGAGCGTTCCCGGCAGCTCTTGACGCCGTGCACGTGTTTGGTGCCGACGTCAACTTCAAGTTGAATGATACGATCAACCTGAACGGCGGCTATTCTCAGAGCAACGTTTATCTTGGTTCGAGAAGCATTGTGACGCGCGATAACTTCGCATGGCACCTTATGGCGGACTATGATGCGGAGCGCTGGGGCCTTGGCGTGGGCTACCGTGAGATTCAGCCGAACTTCGGTGCTGCTGGTTCTTGGGGCCGACTTGGTTCCTGGTGGAACCCGGTAGACATTAAGGGCTTCCATGTTAAGGGTCACTTCGACCTGAACGACAACATGACCCTTTCGGGATCCGGCGAGTGGGTTTCGGGTCTTGGAAAGAACTATCGTCCGTTTACGGGCGCCGCAGTTGTTCCTGGCCTTCGCACAAGCGATCGCATTACGAGCTACAAGATCGACCTCGACTACAAGATGGAGTCAGGTTGGAACTGGATGCTCGGAGCCGAGTGGGTTGACTTCAAGCCCTCCGGTGGTGGCGACCGCGCTACGCAGCGCTGGTACACGCTCGGACTTGGCTACAACCTGTCCGACAACGCCATGCTCCGCATGATGTGGCAAGTCAGCGATGCCGACGCCCGAACTTCGGGTCTGTTCGCATCCCCGGTTAATGGCAACGGCCGCTTCACCGGCAACCTGATCACCACGCAGCTGACGATCAAGTTCTAACCTACGGTTAGAAACTGTTCTCAGCAAGAGGCCCCGATCGCAAGATCGGGGCCTCTTTAATTTTGGGGTGTTAAGGTATTAGGCAACTCACAAACACCTCTAAACCCTAATGCCCTAATACCCCAACACCTTAATACCCAAAACCCAACACCCAATACCCCTTTCCCGCCGTAGTATCATGGAGTTATGAAGAATCGCAAACTCCTCCTTTCCTTCGCCGCCGTACTTGCCGTCGGAACCTTGGGCTATACCCAACTCGACAAGATCATCAAGGTCGGAGGCACCGTTGCCGTCGTCAACGCCTTCGGCAAGGATATGAACAAAGCGATCAACAAACTGACCGGCCACACGGACAAGGAAGCGTCAATGACCAAGGTCGTCACGATCTTCAGCGTCGGCCTCAATCAAAGCAGCGCAATCGGAGCTGCTCAGGTCATGGGGCCGAAGTCTCAACTGGATAAGGTTGTCGCCGTCGCTCAGCCCGAGGCCAAGCTCCTTGGAAGCATCCGCGTCAAGGCCCTTATCCCGGTTTCAAACAAGGACGTCTTGAAGGGCATCCGAGTCGTCGAAGGAGTCAGTGTCACCGGTCTCGTTGATATCAAGCTCTAACGGTCTGTCCCGGTAGGCCAAGCGAAGTCCCTCGCGCTCCGAGTCGACGGTTCATGATCGAGTGGTCAACGCCAGCCTGCACATAGCCCGCACACCGACCGGGATTGCCTCGTCGTTGAAGTCAAACTCGGGCGCGTGCAGGTTGGGGTACTCCGTTTGCCCCGCGCTCATAAGTCCAAGCCAAAAGAAGCAAGCCGGAACACGCTGACCGTAA
>JBKJJL010000339.1:0-6115 GCA_046597875.1 Fimbriimonadaceae bacterium
AGGATGATGCGGCTCGCTCGCCGTGTAGGCGGTGTGCCAAAAAGTAGCTATGTTCCCGTCAATAGCGTTTTCTGGTTCGCCCTCGCCGGGTTCAAAGCTGGAAGCCGAAATCTTCCAACCGTCGTTGAAGAGAGTGTGAATCGGGATGATCTTTTCGAACGTGCGCTCGATCCACGGGCTCGGAATCATCCCTTCCGCTTGCCCGCGAGCACGGACGGTTCCACCATCGGAGTAATCTAATTTCGGTCGTGGATTCTCGATTTGAGCTCCTAGCCCTTGGACATCGAGGATGCCGTCTTCGCCACGCGTCAAGGCGGGGATTAGCGCCACCGGCGGAACGAGCCTTTCTTCACCCTTCTTATAGGGCTTCATAATGACCCGCCAAGTCACGGGTCGCGGTCGGCACAGGTATTTGGCAAGCGGGGCCGGACCGCAACTTGCTCCTCCCAACCCCATCTGCTGGAAGTCCAACGCCAAGACGATGTCTGAGCGCGGCACCAAGGGAACGTACTTTCGGGGTTCCCCATTTTCATGGCGCGAGTTATCAACTTCCTGCGGCGTGAATCGTTGAGCGGTAAAGGCAAGCGGGCCAGCCGCTTGCACCAACAATCCCTCACCCTTCTCGTCCGTGAGCGCCAACCAACGCGTATTTTCGTGGTTGCCGTTCTCCTGGGGGCGTAGATACTCCTGGTATTGGTCAATGACCTTGCTGTGAAAGAGACCGAACTCGGCGGCCTCTTTCCGGTCGGGATAGCTGTCAAAAGGCCCTCTTCCTAGCCAGGTGAGGCTCTCAAGGTCACCTGAAAGATGGCCGATGAGTCCCATGCGAGGCAAAGCAGGAAGGTCGCCATAGGGATCGAACACGTTATCCAAAACTACGGTGCCATCGCCCAAGATTGTATAGATCGCCGTGTGTTTGAATCCGCTTCCCCGGAAGCCGCGGCAGTCGGTCTTGATCGAAACCCGAACTGCACCTTCCATTGTCTCGACGGTAGCTGATTCGACGACTCGCTTCACATGTCCAAGACCGGATTCCCAATACGAGCGTTGCAGCCAGGTGTCGTTGTCAGTAAACGCCCGGAAGGTGTTGAATCTCAGCCCGTTCCCGCCCGCGATCCGTTCTTTGTCCGCGTACTTTAGAGATTCGAGAAGACCCGTGTGCTTGTCGAAGGAGACGCTGAATCCTTTCCCCGTGACGACGATGTGTTCTAAAGTCTCCTGGGCATTCGGTGCGTCTCCGATAGAAGAGATGTTCGGCTTTGCAGCCGTTAGCATCGTTTGGTCCCAGGCAACCTCGAAGCCCTTGGGAGCCCAAGGGGTGGCCTCCTTTAGATGCCAGGAGATGCGCAGGTAGACCTCCGATCCCGGAAACTCGCGAATCTCGGGCTTCGGAATCCTCAACTCGACGGAAGAGAGCGGCTTGCATTCTACGTCCACGTGTCCGCTTGCAATCTCTTTGCCGTTGTCCGTAACTGACCAGCGACCCTCGAACTCGGAGAGATTTGTGAACGAAAACCGGTTGTCCACCCAAAGTCCTTGGTCGAAACGCAAAACGACGTTCTGATAACACTTCTTGACCTCCCACGTCTTCGGCATGATCTGCCGATCGGGCATGACGATACCGTTGCCGCAGAACGGGCCGTCGTTGGGTTTATCGTCGAAGTCTCCGCCGTAAGCATAGAACCAGGGCCGAGCCCAGGGTTTCTGAATCTCCCCCTCTCCACGAATGTTATCTTGTCGTGGGGAGGGGGCCGGGGGGTGGGGTGTCCGGATGCCAATACCCAAATCAACGGGCACTCGCATGGAAACGGGAACTGGTAAGGGCTCATCTACGACCTTTCTCAAGCCTTGATCCACGAAGTCCCAGATGCAGCCTCCCATATTCCGCGGACTGGTGTAGAACGCTTCAACATACTCTTTCAGGTTGCCGCAGGCGTTACCCATCGCGTGGGCGTATTCGCACAGAAAGAAGGGCTTGTTGGACTTCACCCGACCTTGTGACTCCACATAAGCCACGTCGGGATACATGACCGAGTCCACGTCGGCAACCTCGTTGTAGCGCTCGTAATGAACCGGCCTCGTTGCATCGGTCTTATGTATGTAAGCCGCAGTTTTCTCGAAGTTGCATCCTGGCCCCGCCTCGTTCCCCAAAGACCACATGATGATGGAAGGATGATTCTTATGGCACTGAACCATGCGCTCAGTTCGGTCCAGGTGCGCCTTCTCCCAGATCGGTTGATTCCCGAGGGTCTTATCCCAGTCGTAGCCCATCCCGTGGGACTCGATGTTCGCCTCGTCGATCACGTAGAGACCGTATTCGTCGCACAGCTCATACCAGTGTTCGTCGTTCATATAATGCGAGCAGCGGACTGTATTGATGTTCAGCCGCTTCATGATGAGGATGTCTTGCAACATCCGCTCGCGGGTTAGCGTGCGACCCGTATCCGGATCGTGCTCGTGCCGATTAACTCCCTTGATCTTGACGGGTACGCCATTCACCTTGAAAACGCCCTCTTTCCATTCAATATTGCGAAAACCGACGCGGAAGGAGCGGATGTCGAGGACCTCGCCGTCAGGCTTGGCCAAGGTCAGGACCAGCGTGTAGAGGTTCGGTTTCTCGGCGCTCCAAAGCTTTAATCTGGGCATCTCGATAGGCAAGGAAATCCCGAAAACGGGCCGTTGGCCGGCACGCTTGATCCGTGTCTCAATCGAGTGCCCGACCTTCGGAACGACCTCCTTTCCATCTTCGTAGAGTTGGCTTCGTAGAATCAGCTCCTCACCAGACGCGAAAGCAGGGCTGTCAATGCGAACATCGGCACTCGCATTTCCCCAAATTTCGTTTATGGTCGTTTGGATGCGCGCGTCCTTGATCGCAATAAGAGGCATCGAGACGAGCGAGACATCCCGAAAAATCCCGCTATACCGGAACATGTCCTGATCTTCCAGGTAGCTGCCGTCGCACCAGCGATACACCTGAACCGCCAAACGGTTCTTGCCCGGGCGGAGCACCTTGCTGATATCAAACTCGGCGGGACCTTTGCTATCTTCGCTGTAACCCACTTTACGGCCATTTACCCAAACGTAGAAAGCAGAATAGACTCCTTGGAACCGAAGAATTGTACGACGGTCCTTCCAGGAGCCGGGCACTTCAAAATCGGTCAGATACGACGAGACCGGGTTGTAGTCGTGAGCGATAAACGGTGGGTTCGTCACGTGCGGGTAGCGCACGTTCGTATAGACCGGAATGCCGTACCCTTGCAGTTCCACACAACTGGGTACGGGAATATTCACCCAGCCTCGATCGTCGAATCCTTCCTTCCAAAAGTTTTGCGGGGCATCCGCTGGCTTGCCGACCCAGTTGAACTTCCAATCCCCATTCAGCAGTTTGAAATACGGACTGTTCGCCCGATCCAAAGTCAGAGCTTGCTTTACGTCCGCGAACGGGTACGAATCTGCCCTCGGTGGCAGTTTGTTGATCCCGACGACGAGCGGATTCTCCCAATCGGGCAAGTTATCCGGAAGGACTTGAATCGGTTGGGCAGTAGATTGGACGGTCATGGGCCAGGTGGTTATGCTAGCACTTACGAGTTCCGCCGCTAACAGGAGGCTCCCTAATATAACGCATGCACGCATGCATCCATTATAGGACACCCTTGGCCGCTCGAATAAAATCCCGTCCGGCTATTCTAGGTCAGGTGCGGACTCAAGCGCCTCTATATCCGCCATATCCGTCGTCCGTCCAGACGCCCGTGTGCTTTCAATCAGGTGCGCTTTGCTGATCACCGGTACCGTTACGCCGAAAAGTTCAGTCAATCGCCTATCGGCCCAGGCTCGTTCAAAATTCACTCCTGGAATTGACATGAGAATGTCAACCCGCAACGGTGGCGATCCCATTTGATAAAACAGCTCTTGGTTTGCGAAATCTTCCGCAGAAACACCAGATAAAGGAGCCCCAAAGCGCTTCAAGGCGTTGTAAACAGCTTCAGCATTGGTCGGATCGGTTGCGATTAGCAGATCAAGGTCCTTGGTGTACCGTGGCTCCGCGTACTCCATTACGGCATACCCGCCAATAACGAGGTACCTAACGCTGTACTCGGCCAAGAGTCTCAAGAGATCTTTGTAATCTGAGCTCACTAAGTGACTTCCCCTGTCGCACCCAATACTGTTCAACGAGTTCCCACGCAGCCGTGAAACGCGCTTCCGAAGTCTGCGCTTGCCAAAAGGCAATATCGAATGAGCGATCCATTTCGCTGATTTTTCCCAGCTTCTCGGTGAAGACCGGCTTTGGCGACTCACTCATCAACTGTTATCTTACACGAAACCATCGTGTTCAACCAAAATGAAGGCACGGAATGGCACGGACGCTGAACCGCCTCGAAACGCTCCAAAACCTACGCACGGCGAATATCGACGCGGCGTTCGCTACTGCGTTTGCCTCGCTCGTCACCGGCGCGTTCATTGCCGGATTCGTCACGTCTCTTGGTGGCAGCGATTACTGGATTCAACTCGTCAGCGCGGTTCCTGCACTTCTCGGAATCTTGCAGATTCCCGGAGGGATCTGGGGACGCCGAGTCGCCAGCTTCAAGAGGTTTGTCTTCCCCGGCGGCCTTCTTTGGCGGCTTTTCTATGTTCCGCTGGTCGCACTTCCCTTCCTTCCGCTTCCCAGTTCCGTCAAGCTGACCGTCCTGCTTCTGTGTGCGTCCTTGGCGGCCGCGAGCACACTGCTCGTGGCCCCGATTTATAACGAGTGGCTTGCGGAAATGGTGCCGCCTAACTCGCGGGGATTCTATTTTTCCCGCCGGAACGCGATCGCCACCGCCTTTGGGGCAACTGCGGGGCTGGTCGGAGCCGTGGTTCTGGATTACTTCAAGAAGGTCGGTCAGCTCCAAATGGGGTTCACCGTCATCTTCGGCCTTGCCCTCGTCTTCGCGATGATCAGCTTGTTCTTCTTCTCGCGCATGAAGGATACGCCGCGAGAAACCGTGGAAGATCAAAGCCTGGGGCAGGCTCTCGTTGGACTCAAGAGGCCCTTCGTCGACCCGAACTTCCGGCGCGTCCTGGTCTTTCTGGGCATTTTCATCTTCGGCCAAGCGTTCGCGGGCAACCTGTTTGCGGCATTCGCGATCAAGAGCCTCAATTTGCCCTACACGATCATCCAGTGGGCGGGGGTCATGCACGCACTCGGGAATGTCATTAGCGCCCATTTCTTTGGCTTCTTGGCAGACAAATACGGGAACAAGCCGGTGCTCATTCTCGTGGGATTCGGCCTATCCCTCACGCCCACGATGTGGCTGTTCTGCCGGCCCGATGCGAACCTCTTCAACGCCCTCGTCTTGCTTCCATCGCACATCCTCGTGGGTGCTACCTGGGCAGGCGTTGCGCTCTGCCAATACAACATTCTGCTGGCCACCGCAAAGCCCGAGGATCGCGCGAATTATATGAGCGTTTCGCTCACCACTCAGTCCATCGTCGGCTTTGTCGCCCCGCTCGCCGGAGCCCAAATCCTCGTGATGTTCGAAGGCCGCATGCCCCTTGAGAACGCCTACAAGGCCGTTTTCCTCGTGACGATGGGCCTCAGATTCCTCGCCATTTTCTTCCTGCTTCCAGTTCGCGAGGAGGGTGCGAAACGCGTGGGCCACGCCTTGCGCGATCTTAGCCGAGTAACCCCTCGCGGAATGCGCGCGATGCGGCACCTTGCAAAAGGGACCGACGTCGAATCTCGTCAACAGGCCATCGCCGACCTCGCCCTACACGGGTACACCCTCGGCGGAACCGAGGTTATCAAAGCCCTCCACGATCCATCCCCGCGAATCCGTCGAGAGGCGGCTCGTGCTCTTGCAAAACTGGCCACGCCCGAGGCGGTCGAAGCCCTCATCCACCAACTCGCGGACCATCCCGACCTGGTCGAAGAAGAAACCGTCGAAGCGCTCGGAAATCTGGGCAGCGAGCGTGCGGTGGAGCCGCTGATCCGGATGCTCCAGAGTCCGCGGTCCATGCTACGCCGTGCATCTGCGCGTGCTTTGGGGCGGATTGGAGACCCTCGCGCAATAAGCCCGCTCATCCATGCCGCCAGTGAAGCCGGTGACCCCAACCTTGGCCGTTCGTCCCTTTAGGC
>JBKJJL010000256.1:0-9954 GCA_046597875.1 Fimbriimonadaceae bacterium
TCGCATCGCGGTTCAGACGTTCTTGGATGTCCAGGGAAAAGAAGGCACATACTCGTTTAACCTGAGTGAAGGGCCCGATTCGCCAATGACCTTTAGAAGCTCTCGGGATCCTTAGTTTTTGAGCCGGAGGTACGTCTCTCCCGTCCCTTACCTGCGGCTCATTTTTGACGGACCACCCCGCTCGTCCGTTGGCCTTTTTGACTCTACACGCTCCGTGAAGAGTCGTCCCGGTCCCAGAGGACGGCCGAAACCAAATGGCGCTGGTGAGGAGAATCGAAAGCCATAGTCCTTGGCGGCTTTTCCGAAACTCCCCGCCGCGTGATGCCGAAAACGGGGTTGACAAAATCGCCTTTAACTCCACTAATACCTAGGAGAGACCTTTCGATTCAAACCGACCCTGACCAAAAAATACGCAAATGCGCAACCACCCCCTTGAACCTAAATGCGCGCCATGCGCACGATACGCACCGTTATGCATCGATGACAAGTTACAAAAAAGAAATGACGCATGCAACCCGCTCATCACCGTCGGCCCCACCTTTCCGTGCGGCGTTTTGCGTGTCTCGTCCGTCTCGGATGTAGGCCAACGGATTGGCGGGCGCAAAGGCCAGGATGGCCACTAACCCTTTCGCGCTTATTTGGGGAGCAGGATTCGGGTTGTCGGATTCTTCATAAAGGCTTCCTGAACCGAAAATGCCTTGCCCTTCGGCGTGGGTTTGCGCACGTACGAGCCATCCGTTTGCAACGTCCACGCGTTCGTGTTGTCCGCGAAGTAGGGGGCCAAAAGTTGTTCTCGCAAATACGCGATGAGCTCGGGCTTTTGGATCGGAGTAAGGACTTCGATCCGCCGATCGAGGTTTCGCCGCATGAGATCGGCGGAGCCGAAAAAGACCTCGGGTTTTCCGCCGTTATGGAAGTAAAGCACGCGGCTATGCTCCAGGAATCGGCCCACAATCGAGACAACGCGCAGGTTCTCGGCGGGGCGAAGGCAGCAGATTCCCCGGATGATGAGATCTACGGACACGCCGCCCTTCGCCGCCTCGGTCAGCGCGTCGATCATCTCGGGATCGACGAGCGAGTTCATCTTCATGATGATCTTGCCCTTGCCGTGCTTCTTGTGGGATTCCACTTCGCGGCGGATCCGTTCTAGGACGCCGGAACGCATGTTAATGGGGGCGACGAGGAGCTTCCGGTAAACATTTTGCTTTGAAAATCCGGTGAGGTAATTGAACAGCTCCGCGACGTCTTGGGTGATGTCCGGATCGTCGGTGAAAAGGCCCAAATCCGTATAGGCGCGCGCGGTTGACGGGTTGTAGTTTCCGGTGCCGATGTGGGCGTACGACCGGATGCCGCCCGGCTCGCGGCGGACGACGAGGCACAGCTTGCAGTGGGTTTTCAAGTCGGCGAATCCGTAAGTGACATGAACGCCAGCGCGCTCTAGCGCTCTCGCCCAGACGAGGTTATTGCTTTCGTCAAATCGGGCCTTGAGCTCGACGAGGACGGCGACCTGTTTTCCGGCTTCGGCGGCGGCGAGGAGAGATTCGACGATGGGCGATTCTGCGCCCACCCGATACAGCGTTTGCTTGATTCCGACGACATCGGGATCTTTCGCAGCGCTGGCGATGAACTCTTCCACGGGGCGGAAGCTGTCGAACGGCTGGTGGGTGAGGACGTCCGTTTCGCGAATCGTGGCGAGGATCAAACTATGGTTTGCGAGCCGTTCAGCAACATAAGGATGGTAGGCAGGGAAGCGGAGGGATGGCTTGTCGATCGCCGCGAGTTGCCAAAAGAGATCCATGCCGATGAGCCCATGAATGGCGAAACAATCGCTCGCTTCAAGCTTGAGCAGGCGCATGAGGGTCTTGCGCACGGGCTCGGGCATGGTGGCTTCCACTTCGAGGAGGACAGGATCGCCGAAGCGGCGAAGGCGGATGGTTTGCTCGATGGATTCGATGAGATCGCCGGCTTCCAGCTCTCGGATTTCGACGTCGGCGTCGCGAATTACTCGGAAAACGTACGCTCCGACAATGGTGACCCCAGGGAAAAGATGTTGGAGGTTATGGCGGATAACGTCTTCTACGAGGACGTACTCGTGGCGGCGCTTACTCAAGCGGATGACGCGCTTGGAGGTGTCCGGAATTTTGACGCGCGCGAGGCGGGTGCCTCCGGCGTCGTCTTGGAGTACGACCGCCAGGTTTAGGCTCCGGTTAGAGATAAAGGGCACGGAGGGCGCGGGATCGAGAATGAGCGGCGTGCAGACGGGAAAGAGCTCGTCATCAAAGAGGGCGTCGAGTTCCGTGCGGCGGGCTGCGCTGAGCCCTTCATAGCGATGGAGGTGAACGCCATGCTCGGCGAGGGCGGGAGCGATTTGAGTCGTCCATACTTGACCGGCTTCCTCCCTCAGGGGAAACGCGGCTTTGGAGATGAGTTCGAGCTGCTCGTTCGGGGTCATGCCATCGGGAGAAAGTTCGACGACTCCACCTTCGAATTGCTCGGCGAGGCCGGAAACGCGGACCATGTAGAACTCGTCGAGGTTAGATTCAAAGATAGCGAGGAATTTCAAGCGTTCAAGAAGCGGATTGGCGGTATTCTTGGCTTCTTCGAGCACGCGCCGGTTGAACTGGAGCCAGCTGTACTCGCGGTTAAAGTACCGTCCCTCATCGGGCCACTTTCGGGCTTTCGGTTTACTCATACTCGGCTCGGAACGATGTTGCCATCCGCCATTTCTAGGATCGCGCCTTCGCGGACGCCGAATCGGCTAACGACCAGCGACGACATGCCGCATTTCTTGAGAATGCTGCGGTACACCACCGCTCCCGGAAGCAGGGTTGCGGCGCGCTTGGGTTTTACGGCAAAACGATCAACGATCACGTCTAACGTTAATTTTCGGGTGGTCCAGATCAAAAATTCAAGTTCTTCGATCGCGATTTCGCGTTCGCCGTCGGGATGGAGTGCCCGCCAGAGTCCTCGGGCAACGCCTCCGCAAGCGATAACACGCTTGGTTTGGCTCTCCGGAACGCTCATGAGCGCTTTATCGACCATGGCTTCAAGAGCGTCGAACTGATCTTGGTTGCAGGATCCTTCGAGTCCGATTTTGGCGATGATCGTGCCGGTTCCGATCGGGAGAGAGGCTTCCTGATCAATGAGGGGAATACCGTTTTCGACGATGCAGGTTGCGACCTGGGCGCTGCCTCCTCCGACCTCAGCCATGACGAACGGGCCAGGGCCGGAGCAATCGAGCCAAGCCCCTCGAAGGCCCAGTTCGGCCTCTCGCTGGCCGGAGATGATGTCGACTTTGATGCCGGTTGCAACCCGGATCGCTTCGAGAACCTGTGCTTGATTGGTGGCCTTTCGGATCGCTTCGGTTCCGAAGACGTAGATCGCGGTCGCGCCTTGGGCGGCGGCTTGTTTGCGGAAGCCGTCGAGGGTTTTGATCAAGCGATCGGCGAGGGCGGCGGGGATTTTTTTTTCGCGACCGACGACTTCGCCGAGGGAAATCCACTCGTTCGTATCTCCGATGCGCCCCATGTGCCCATTCTCCGCCTCGGCGACCAGCAGATGGACGGTATTGCTGCCAATGTCGGCGCTGGCGAGAACTTGGGGCATGGGATACATTATGAAGGGAGTTGGGGAACTGGCGAGCCGAGCTACGACCTTTCCCCTTAACGCATGGATTTAGACGCGGCGGGTAGAACAAGGGCATGGGTCAGCATCTGGCGTGTTTCAAAGCTTACGATGTCCGCGGCGTGGTTCCGGAGGAACTGAACGAGTACGTCGCGTATGCGATTGGGCGCGCCTATGCGGAGGTCAATCCAGTTACAACGGTCTGCATTGGGCACGATATTCGCCTGAGCGGACCCGCATTAGGTGCGGCTTTGGCGCGGGGTTTGAACGATGCCGGCGTGGACGTGGTGGATCTGGGGATGGTGGGCACCGAGATGGTGTATTTTGCCACCGCGCACTACGGATATGGCGGCGGGATCATGATCACCGCGAGCCACAATCCGCCCCAATACAACGGAATGAAGATGGTGCGCTCGGAAAGCAGGCCGATCTCAAGCGATTCAGGGCTGAACGATATTGAGGAGCGCACGGCGCAGCTTTTGCGGGAGCCCGAAGGACCTACGGCGACGCGGGGCGGGATGATCCAGCTCGATGTTTACGAGGACTTTACGCGGCACCTGCTGGGGATCGTCAGCGCCGATGAACTGAAGCCGCTCCGGGTGTTGGCCGATCCGGGGAACGGCTCCGCGGGCGTGGCGATGGATTATCTCATTCCGCGCATTCCGGTGCAGGTTGACAAGCTGCGATGGGAGCCGGACGGGCACTTTCCGAACGGGGTCCCTAATCCGATTCTCGAGGAATCGCGGGCAATGACAGTCGCGAAGATGCAGGAAACTCGCTACGACTTTGGAGTGGCGTGGGACGGGGATTACGATCGGTGCTTCTTCTTCGACGAGCACGGGTCGTTTGTCGAGGGCTATTACATCGTCGGAGTTTTGGCGCAGGCGGTGCTTACGGTGGACCCGACTCAGACGATTATTTACGATCCGCGGCTGATGTGGAACACGCTGGACATCGTTGAGCGGCTCGGCGGGCGAGCGGTGGTTTGCAAGAGCGGGCACGCGTTCATCAAAGAGAAAATGCGGGCCGAAGACGCGGCTTATGGAGGAGAGATGAGCGCCCATCACTACTTCCGCGACCACTGGTATTGCGACAGCGGCATGATTCCCTTCCTGCTCATCGCGCGGCTGGTTTCGCAAACCGGGAAGTCGTTGGGTGAACTGGTCGGAGAAATGATTGCTCACTATCCGTGCTCCGGGGAGATCAACTCCACGGTTGCGGATGTAGCCGAGACGCTTGAAAAAGTTGAGATTGCGTATGACGGCGATGTGAATCGGATTGATGGGCTTTCGATGGAGTTTGAGACTTGGCGATTCAATCTGAGAGGCTCGAATACGGAGCCGGTGATTCGGCTGAACATCGAGACAAGGGGTGATCAGGCATTGCTGGAGCACAAAACCCAAGAGCTTCTGAAGCTTATTCGGGACGCGTAAGCGCACGCGTCGCGATAAGGGCACGTCGATCTCGGCGAACTCGATTCGGCTTTGACCCGTCCTAATGTATCATGGCCTGCACAAATGATGGCTCATATCCTCGGGTAAGTGGCACCGCTTCGACTGTTAGTGCTCCTGCGGGTACCGCATCAGCGGATACTTCCCCGTACCTTGTGCTTTGCGACGCCCCGGAAAGAATTCCTCAGGAGATTAGCCGAACGATCCTCCCTTTGCTGAGCGGCCCAGAATCGGCCCAGACGGCAGGAGCGACAAGCGGCACTTACGATACCTACACCCTCTACAAGTGCGAGATCCCATTGACGGGTGCATCCCAAAAGTTCAGATTGTTCTTTTGGGAAGAATCCCACCTCAGTAGCGACGCCTACATCATCGTCGCGGCCCACGTTACGTCTGGCTCAAGAACCATTGGGTCGGTTAAAGAGCAAATCTCAAACCAGATTCAGGCGGGTGGTCTGTGCATCGCAAAGGCCCAGCTTTTTGGAACGGCGGATTCGGCGAGCGCACTCAACTCGACAATCGGAACAACTGAAATCCAAATCTTTAGGTACAGCCTCCCTTCTGGCACGTTCAAAGGGGGCATCATCGAGTTCGAAGTGGCATCGGGTTCAGCGACCGATCTGCGGCTTCGATTCCTTGTATCCGGCAGCACGTCGATAGCTGGCGCATGGGGAGATCCCTTAGCTTGGCCTTGGCAAGAGAAAACCGGCGGAACCGTAATCCACTCTCGAGGATGGTGGCCCAAGAGTCAGATCACCTTGCCCGTGACTCCGAATCTGGAAGTGTCACCCACCGTCGGGTCCTCGTCTCGAGAGTGGACGGTGTACCCAAGCCACACTGGGCCTGAAATGAGTTCAACTGGATTTGCCTGGCAGGGAAGCACCGCCGATCCCCACGGTACTTCTCAAGGGAACAAGGGGTGTTGGGGAGCCAACTTGGCGTACGAGCTGACTTTAACCAACGCAGACACGACGAAGAAATGGGGAGCGCTCGCGAGGATCGTGGCCCGGAACAACATCGGAGGTCCCTGGTATGGTGCGGCCACAATCGTCACTCCAACTGGCTATCCAAACAAGGGAATGGAGAACCTTCAGGGTGGCACCTCGTACGTGCAGGGAAAGGTTGCAGTCGATGTTAGCAATACGGAGGTGCCGATTCCGGTCCCCAAAAATAACGGATCTCAACTGCTTCGGCTCGTGATGGTGAATGGCGGAGGCTGCTCACTTCCCGTGAACGTTGTCGTTGTTGGCCAAGTTGCAATTTCGCAATCGGAGGAGCCAGAATGACCGTAGTCGCTGCCCTTTTGGCAGTTGCTGTCAGGCCCGAACTGCCCCTACGCGAGTTGGGGGCGATTTCGCAGAAAGTGGTTTCCCGAGGCCCACAGTTTTCGAATCGAGAACGCGGATACGACACCGCTGGAGGTCTCTTTCTTTCTGCAGATGGCCGTTACTGGCTCACTATGGCCCCCACAAACTACTACGTAGCAATAGATCTAGCCACCGGTGCCGATCTATGGCATGATCTTCCTCGTTCCGGATTGGAAAAGTCGACGGGGCGTCAAATCATTGCCACCCAGAGCCAATGGGGCTGGATCCCCAGTCGTGAAAATCGTGCAGCGGGGAATCCAGACTGGAAACTGGGCTACGCGAGTTATGTAGAAGTTATATCCCCAACCGCGATGGTCGCAGTGACATTGGACAGAGAGGATCTTCCTCTCGGGAAGGGCCGCCCGCAGCATCTAGTGAAGTCCATAACAGCCACCCTGCTGGATATGGACGCGCGGGGATCTAGACCAAACAATAATATCACTTATGGCTTCCGCACCCCAGAACGGCTTCAGCATCTTTTCCTAAACTCAAGTTTCACGTTAAGGGGAGGCACTTATCACATTGTAAAGTTAGTTGGGAACGAATTGCGCATCGGCCGGCTCTTGTTCGACTTTAAGGTGAAACGGGCTCGACTCACTTGGTCGAGTTCAGTACCATCCAAAGTTGGCGGGGAGACGACCACCATCCACAGCGTCGACTCTAGGATCGACAAATCTGTACTAGGGGCTCAGATAAAGGATAGTACGGGCTATCTTTTGGTTGACCGCAGTCGAGTTGTTGGAAAAGGGGAAATTGGGCGACCCTTCGTTTGGCGAAATCAGTTTTTGGCTGCTAGCCCGGCGGGGATTTTTCGCTTTACCAGCGGCAGGTGGAAGCTGATGACGGCGCGGTATCGGTGGCTGAATGGTTCCTCTTCTGGGAGCTGTGCCCTGCTTCGAGACACCCAATTGAATCAAGACGTGCTGGTAAAGTTCGGTCGCACTCCGTGAGGTTAGTCCCTAAACTCGTTTAATCTGTGAAAAGGTAAAAGGGTGTCCGGTGTCACGCCGCCAAACTTGGCTTCTGTTCCTTCTCGCTTCGCTACCCCTTCTGGGTTGGTGGAGCTATGGGCTGTTCGACCTCGACGAGGGCTTCTATGGGGCCGTCGTCGTCGAAATGAATCGGCGGGGGGAATGGATCGTTCCTTATTTCAACGGCGAGCCCTGGTGGGAAAAGCCGATCCTGTTGTACTGGCTCGCGAAGCCGACGGTGGCCCTTTTTGGCCCCGATTTCGGAGCGAGATTACCGAGTGTCCTGTGCGGAATCGGTGGCTACGTTTTCATTTTCTGGTGGGCCAAGCGCCGATTGTCGCTTGCCGCCGCCCAGCTAAGCGTGTTCATTCTTGCGTCCAGCTTGTTGTGGATCGGCCTTTCGCGAATGATGATGACGGACGTGCCGCTCACGCTCGCTTTCAATGCGGCGTGTTTGCTCTTTTGGGAGTCTCTTTCCGCCGATTCCACGCGCAAACCCCAGCTATTCCGATTGCTTGTCGGCGCCCTCCTCGGGGTGGGGGTCTTGGCAAAGGGGCCGGTGGCTCTCCTCCTTTTCGTCCCCATCGCGGCGTGGACCTACTGGCGTGAAAGACCGCTGCGCAAGGAGTTCCGGGGAGGGTGGCTCCTTGCCACCGCGGCATTTGTTCTCGTTGTTTCGACCTGGTATCTGCCTGCTTACCTCCAGCACGGCGACACTTTCGTGCAGAAGTTCCTCGTCGAGCAGAACCTCAATCGTTTCACGGGAGGCGATGCGGCCCACACGATTGGCGGGCTCGCGAATCTGTTTTTCTTTATCCCGATCATCCTGCTCGGCATGATGCCGTGGTCCTTGAAGCTCTTCAGCGCCTGGCCCAAGAAGGGCGACGACGCTCTCACTCGGTACCTCGCGGTATGCGCCGCCGTTCCTTTCTTATTCTTCACCTTGAGTGGCGCGAAGCTCGTTCATTACGTGCTGCCGTGTTGTGTTCCCCTTGCGCTCTTGGTCGCGGACAGATTGGCTTTCACCTGGTCTTCGGATGGAAAATCGCTCAAACCCGAGAAGTGGCGAGTGATCTTCGTTGCGCTTCCTGCCCTTTTCGTCCTAACCAATGTCGGGTTTCACGCTTGGTATCGCCTCAGCGGGCATGCGGAGATTCACGAACTGGCGCGCAAAGTACCGAACGGTGCGTACGTCGCCGCCTACCAAATGCCTCGCCGCCAAAAAGACCTTGGAACGGGAAAACCGAAGCTTCAGGAAACGAGCCATCCCTCGCTTCCGTTCGTTCTCAATCGGGTCGTGCTGGAGGCCGAAACTCTGGGGCAACTCTCGAAGGCGCCGATGCCCCTGTACGTGCTGACGAGGAGGGGGAGATTGTCCCTTGTTGATCTGGCGAGCCTGCGGAAATCGGGACTCTCGGTCGTTCAACTGAGTGCTCCCAGGTACGAAAACTACGCCCTCTATCGTTTTTCGATTCGCAATCGGGTATCATCTCCAACCGCGAAGCCATCGCGTTAGGATTTTGATTCATGAAGCGCACGTTCCAGCCCAATAACCGTCACCAACAGAAGACCCATGGCTTTCGGATCCGAATGCGCACCAAAGATGGACAGAACACCCTCAAGCGCCGCCGCACCCGCGGTCGCCATCGCTTGTCGTATTAGGGATTGTTCCGGAACGCGGGACGTCGCTCACATTTTCGTTGATATTCGGCGGTCGCATTCCCCGCTCGGAACCTGCTTCTACGACTTGTTTGCATTTTTCCGGCATTCCGGAACCCCCTCCCCTAGCCCCTCCCCCTCCTTGGCACGAACCATCCAAGCAGGGGGAGGGGGATCGGAAGACTTGCGGTGTACGTTGTGAACGGCCCATCCAAAAAGCGGTTCGAAGAAATCTACCAAAACGGGCAGCGCGTTCAGGGGCAGTTTTGTCGTGTGCTTTTCCTTGCTGGGTCCGGACACACTGGGTTTGCCACGACGAAATCTATCGGCAATAGGCCCACGCGCAACCGCGCTCGGAGGCGATTTCAGGCTGGATTCGATCGAAATCGCATCCCGGAAGGGCTCGATGTCGTAGTGCAAATCAAGGCATCCGGCGCGATGGCTTCGTTCGAAGAGATCAAAGCCGACTGCGAACATGTATTGGCAAAGGTGAACGAGAGATGGGCAGAACAGTTGGCGTCTTCCTCATAAGGCTTTACCAACGGACCACGAAGTGGATGCCGCCCACCTGCCGTTATTCGCCCTCATGCTCCGCCTACACGCTCCAGGCGATTCAGAAGTACGGACTCCTCAAGGGGTCCTGGATTGGCCTCAAGCGCATCGTGCGATGCCACCCCGGTAGGCCCGGAGGCTACGATCCGGTTCCTTGAAAGGTACAATGTTCTAGCGGGTCGATCTGACCGCTAACCCCCCGCAATGCAGCAGAAACGCCCCTCCTTTATTCAACCGCTTCTTTGGGCGGCAGTCATTTTCCTGGGTTATAACCTGTTCTTCGGCATGCCCAACAAGGGCCCGCAGAAATCGGTTGATCAACTCCACACC
>JBKJJL010000285.1:0-3718 GCA_046597875.1 Fimbriimonadaceae bacterium
GTCTTCGATGCCGAACCAGCGATCATTGCTGTGCTGCTCGGCAAGACCACAATCGAAGGTGCCCCGGAAACGAGATTGACCGAGTATCCGGAAGGGGAGGGCCCATTCAAGGAAAGAGCCAAGTCGGCGGGCAAGCCACCCTTCACTGTTGTAGGAGTAATCGCAACGGTCGTGAGCCACGGGGCGTTGACCGCCATAAAGGCGGATTTCGTAACCACACCGGTCGTTGCCCAGATGGTGATCCCTTTGTTGGTCAACTGAGGCGAAGTCGTCACCGTGAACCCGACCGAACTGGTGCCGGTTGGAACAACCACCGAGGTGGGAACGCTTGCCGCCCCAGGCAGGCTTGACGTAAGCGTCACGATTGTTCCCCCGTTCCCAGCTTTGCCATTTAAGGTCGCTATGCCCGAGCTATTCACGCCTCCGAGTACCGAGACGGGTATAAGGGTGACTCCACTCGCTGTGGCAGGTAGGACGGCAAATGCCCTTTGCAGTACGGTTCCCTTCCATCTTGCGCCAATTACAGTGGTCTGCAGCGTGTTGACCGGCAACCCCGTCACGGGAAACGAAGCGGAGGTTGCGCCAGCCGGTACTGTTACGCTGGCTGGAACGACGGCGTCAGGACCGCTACTAGAAAGCACAAAAAGTGCCCCGGTTGAAGGTGCTGCCGATGCAAGTTGGATCGTAAGAGGAACGCTGTTGCCCCCGGTTACAGAAGCGCCAGCACCCAGCGACGCAAACGCGTAGCTTCGCAAGAAGGTAATCGAGTCCGAATTCTCGTAGATCGTACCTGCATGATATGCATTCCCGGCGGCATCGAGACATAGTCCCCCCGGATCAACCTGAGCGTTGGATTCCTCGATGGACAGTGAGAGAGCTTCTCCAGTCAGGCGGTCGAATTTGGTTATCCTGGGTACTGGGGTAAAGCCATTCAGGTCATTAACGACAGGATTTCCCTCGGAATCGATGGCGAGTGTGCGTGAATCCGAGTTGAAGCACGTGCGCTCAACTGCCCACCCGATGAGCATGTTGGATTGTATGCGAATCACTTCGGTGTACAAATCTTCGCCGACAACCAACACCCAACCGCCAGCGTTTGCCTCGACCTGCACATCGAAGGCTCGGTCTGGCCGCGCATGAAACTGGTAAACAGGATTGAGCCCGGTTGAAGCAAGGACACGCACAATCATGCTGTCCAAACTCTCTTCGCCACTCGTTTGACCATATCCGCCAATCAACAGGTAAGTACCATCCGTCGAAAGAGCCATGTCGGTCGCCATGGAGCGTTGCGCGGCGGACGCCCTCAGGTAGCGCTCGTAAACGGTGGTCGGTGTCGTGCCTGCAACCACGGCTTTGAGTACCATAAACGCTGGAAAGGTGTCGGTTCCCTGATAGCCTGTTCCTCCGACGATGATGGCCCCTGAAGAGTCCTTCAAGACGCTTACAAACTCAGATCGGTCGCCTCCGTACAAGCGCGAGTCAGAAGTTCCAATGTACTTGTCAAGGATTGTCAGGACTGCTCTTCCACCCGAAGGAGCCCACGTCGTCCTCCCAACAAATGCGACCCGATTGACATCTAGTGAGACCATCTTCACCGCGAATTCTGGCATCGCGTAATAGGAAGACGTAAAGGAGCTATCCATGTCAACCGAAGCGAAGGCCGAATGGTAGAAGGAACCCTCGCGATAAACGGTCACCAGGGCAAGCACCTCTGTGTTGGTAACAACCAGGTCCTGCAGCACAATGTCGTCTCCCACGTCAAAGAGAGTCATCGTCTTGAGCAGTGTGCCGTTGGTACTGAACTTACGAACGCGAACGCGATTACCCAGAAGGTCTGTTTCGACGGTGCCCAAATAGATCCCGCCCGAGGGATCCTGTCGCAGAATCGGATGCCCAGCCCGAAGTGAGCTCCAAGACCAGCGCTGCATGCTCGCATGACTAAATACACTTGTCAAGATCAGGATAAGGGTAAGGAGACTGCGCCCGCCCATGTCGCGATTCTACCTCCCAAGCTTCCGCAGATCAATATCTCGCGTCAAAGGGAACCCTTGCCGACTGTGGAGAGATAGAACACCACCGGGGCGTCATCGCGCGCCCCGTTCGGGGTAGGGTTGATTTCGAGGGTGTTGAGGAATGCATAGGAAATTTCGTCGCGGCGGTTGGGCCGTGCTTTTTATCGTCACTGCTTCGCTGGCTACGGCTCAGG
Source organism: Fimbriimonadaceae bacterium (assembly GCA_046597875.1). Classification (GTDB taxonomy): domain Bacteria; phylum Armatimonadota; class Fimbriimonadia; order Fimbriimonadales; family Fimbriimonadaceae; genus JANJUB01. The sequence continues at coordinate 2,207 of JBKJJL010000285.1, forward strand.
GCAAAGCCAACTGGAGCCTCGCCAATAGGTTCACCGGCGACTATTTGCGTCAATACGTGTACAGCACGACGCTCGCGCCGAACTGGATTAACAAGGGAGACAACTTTTGGTACTCATGGCGCGACAGCAATGGCATCAAGTTCTGGCGGGTTGAGAAAGGGCGAAAAAAGACCGCCCTTTTTGATTCCGTGAAAATGGCGGCGATGCTCTCAGAAGAGCTAAAAAAGCCCTACGACACGACGAACCTGCCGATCACGACCGTCACCTTCGACGAGAAGAACGACCAACTCATCAGGTTCACCGTCGATGGAACTCGCTTTGAGTACGACGCCACCAAAGTGACCCTCAAGAACTTGGGCAAAGTCCCCGCGCGAACCACTCCTGAAACGCCGCCTCCGCCACAAGGCTCGACCGGACGCACTGGCGGCGTCGGCGGATTTGGCGGAGGCGGTGGTGGTCAAGGCGGCGCGGCGACGCGCGATTTCCGCAACTATTCGCCCGACAAAAAGGCCTTCGTCTACGCGATGGAGCACAACCTGTACTACGTGGCCATCGTCGACAAGAAAGAAAGCGAACCGATCCAGCTCTCGAAGGACGGCGAGAAAGACTACAGCTTCGGAAGCCGCCGCGAGCAAGACGAACAGCGCCTGCAACAACAGCAACAACAGCAACAGCAACAGCAACAACAAGAGGGCGGGCAGCAACAAACTGGCCAGCAAGGCATCGGAAACCCCAATGAGAAGAGAGTGCGGGCAGGCGCGACGTGGTCAAAGGATTCGCGGCGCTTCTACATCGCTCGAACGGACTCCCGTAAAGTGAAAGACCTCTGGCTCGTACACTCCCTCTCGGAGCCCCGACCGACGCTAGAGACCTACAAGTACTCGATGCCGGGCGATGTAGATGTTTCCCAGCAAGAACTTCACGTGTTCGATCCCGACGCGAAGGAACTGAAGAAACTTCCGGTTGAAAAATACAAAGATCAGCGCCTTTTCGACATCCATTTCCAAGATGCATCCTCGGATACCTTGCGACTCGTTCGAAGGGACCGGCTGCAACGGAATCTGGAACTGTTCGATATCGACTTGAAAACCAACAAGATCAACGTCCTCCTGACCGAGAAAATAGAGAACGCCTACTTGGAAACACAGGCCATTCGCTACGTAAAGGCCGGCGGCGATTTCATCTGGTGGTCCGAGCGCACGGGCTGGGGACATTTGTATTTGTACTCGAACGATGGCAAGCTCAAGAATCCCATCACGTCCGGGCCGTACCGAGCAAACAACATCGTTGAGATCGAAGCCAAGAGCAAAGTGTATTTTATCAGTTACGGCCGAGAAGAGAACGAAAATCCGTACTATCGGCATTTGTATCGGTCGAATCTGGATGGAACGGGCATAACTCTCCTCGATCCGGGCGACGCCGACCACAACTCAAGCCTGTCAACGAACAAACAGTTCATCGTCGACGTTGCATCGAGAACCGATATGCTGCCTAAAGCAGTCGTTCGTGACG
>JBKJJL010000299.1:0-17657 GCA_046597875.1 Fimbriimonadaceae bacterium
GCCCACGAGGTAAACTCGCTGATGGTCGTCGGGGCGTGGCGCAGTTTGGTAGCGCGCTTCCATGGGGTGGAAGAGGTCGCACGTTCGAATCGTGTCGCCCCGACCAGATTTTGAACCTGAAATCCCCACTTAGGTCACTCTGGTTACACTGATTTTGGGCGATGTACACCTTTGTGTACACCTTCTGGCACTCATTTGCGAGATTAGAGGAGCTGTTTGGCGATGAGTGGGGAGACATCCATGAAGTCTTCAGCACTCGGATATTGAAGCGCGGCTGCCGGTGGAGAATATTTCGGAGGGAGGAGCGAGTCGTAAGCGCGCTGGGCGGCTTGGCGGAAGGCTTTGACCTCTGAGTAAAACGCCTCGATTCCGTTGGCCTGCAGGGAGGGGGCAAGTTGCCGATTCCAGTTTGCCATGATGGGTCGCCATGGCTTGAAGGGTGCGTGCCGCTCCTGTCCTTCGTCGATGTACACGAAATTGGATAGTAGAAGGCTGGTTTGGCTGAGTTGGCGGCAACGCTTCGGTCCTTTCTCATCCCGCAACAGTTGGTTGCGCATCTCCTTGTAAAGGCCACGAACTTCTTCTGGGGATAGACGAGGATCTATCGTCAGGGTAATGCGAGTTAAGTAGGCGTCAGGTTCCTCCCGATGATCTATGCGTACTTCCCATAATCTAGCGAAAGCGAACGAGCCTTCCATGCCGAGGAACCAGACTGTGCCTGGCTCGTCCCAGCGATATTTGATCGCGAGAATTTCGCAGGCCACCTTGAACAGATGGCAGAATCCACTTTCCTTGCGAATCTGAATGGGGGCAAATTCGCCGCTAACCCGAATGAACAGGTCATTGCGATAGCTTGCGTTGGCCGCGCGAAGGATCGCTTGTGCGGTGTCGGTGTCCTGAGTTGGCCGAATACGGAAGCTCTGGATAAAGCTTTGGAGGGCTTCATACCCCGACCGCAACGCCGGGGGTAGTGAATCAGCCGCCCGGACCGGCGCGTCTACCGTGTTGATCAGCTCAAGTGCACGGAACAGGCTATCGGGAGTCCTGCATCCTTCCGGGGCGACCCTTTTGAGAAGCTCCTCACTTGCAGGAACGCCATCGAAAGCGTAAGCAGGATCGTATGCTGCCAGGGAATGTCGCACCTGAGTCAAAAGGGCTCGATGCTCGTCTCTTGCTCTTTGCATCGTCAGTCGCGTGATCACCTCTCGCTCGGTAACTGTTCGCATCCACAAATGACGGGTGGCTGGCCCGTCAGGCGCGAGCTCGATCTCAAGGCGCTCGATCTCTGGGAGGAGAACCGCTAGGCGGAAAGCGTCTCCGTACCTGTACCGGTGAAGGTCCGGGTCGTCCGCTAGTTTCGCCCGGACTTCTTGCGAGATGTCCTTGTCGAAGTACCGACGAAGGTCTCGCCAGACGATGTCGCCTGGCGTCACGGAGTCTATGGGTTCTTCTGGGTGGCGTGTAACTTTCACTTATGCGAGGATACCAAAGTAGACTTGCGTAGACTGTTTTCCATAGATCGCGGCGGACGTTCGCGAGTCTGATGGGAACGGAAACGATGAACAAACTCTTATTCACTCCAGCCGCAGCGGCGGAGCAGTTGATGATCAGTCGCGCGACGTTGTATGTCTTGCTTCAAACGGGACAGCTGAAGGCCGTGAAGCTCGGTCGAAGCAGACGGATTCTAGCTTCCGAGCTGGAGCGTTTCGTGACCGAACTCAACGAGTCCCAGGGGAAGCGCTAACGTGGCAGATCAACTGAACGCGGCGCATCGGCGGATGTTGGAAATCGAGTCGGGCATTTCGGCGGAGGTAATTGCAGAGCGGGGTTATCGGACGGTGACCTCAGCTGAGGCTATCGCTTGTGGGTTCTCCCGTTGCCAAGCGGGCGGCGGCGGGCTTATGATCCCGGTCTGGGGGCCGAGCGGAGATCTTGTCGCGCACTCGTTCAGGCCCGATGTACCGCGAACCCGGAACGAGAAGGCGGTGAAGTACGAATGGCCGGTTGGAGTTGGTCCCAGGCTTGACGTGCCTCCTGGAGTGCGGGCGATCCTTGCAGATCCCACCGTTGCTCTCTGGATCACTGAAGGCTCCAAGAAAGCGGATGCGGCCGTATCGCACGGGGTGTACTGCTTGGGGCTAATCGGAGTTTGGAACTTTCGCGGGACGAACTCGAAGGGCGGATCGGCTACTCTCGGCGATTTCGAGCAGGTTGCTTTGAAAGGCCGAACGGTGTATCTGGCATTCGATTCCGACGTAACAACGAAGCGTAGCGTAAGGCAAGCGCTGGAGAGGCTCAGCGGGTTCTTAAAGTCCCGCGGGGCGAAAGTCGTCATCGTCCAGATCCCTTCGCCAGATGACAGCAAGGTTGGTCTTGACGACTATTTGGCGGCAAGAGGAACGCTCGAGGAGTTGATCTCGGGACCGCAAGGACTGCCCGCAGACGAGAATCAAGGATCGAAAAGCAAGAGCGGTGCAACCATCTTGGTAGAACTGCTCGACGAGCAGGGGGTCGACCTGTGGCACGACGATCGGGAAGCTGGCTATGCCACCTATAGGGTTGATCAGCATCTCGAACATGCGGCTATCCAATCGCGGACATTTACGCGCTTTTGTGAGCGACTGTTCTACCAACACCAAGGCAAACCGATTGCAACCCAAGCGCGGACCGAGGCTCTGAGTTTGTTGGAGGCAAGGGCGGGATTCGATGGGGACCTTCATCCTGTTGCTTCTCGAGTTGGATGCGAAGGCGAATCGACCTACCTCTTCCTTGCAAACCCCGAGTGCGAGGTGGTCCACATTCACGCGTTGGGGCATGACGTCATCCCATCTGCCGAGTGCCCGATTCGGTTCGTTAAGGGCCCGAATGCGCTTGCACTCCCGAGACCCGAGCGTGGGGGCAATCTCGAGTTGCTGTTGCCTTTTCCCAATGTGGGCGCTGAAGGATTCGAACTGATCACGGGGTGCATGGTGGGATTCTTTCTGGATCGCGGGACGTTGCCCATTCTCGTGGTAAGCGGGGAGCAAGGGTCGGGCAAGTCCTTCGGATGTCGGATTATCCGCTCGGTTGTTGATCCCGTGAAGTGTCCGGTGAGGGCGGTTCCTCGCGATGTCGAGGCATTAGCGGCGGCAGTGCAAAATGGCTTCGTGCTGGCGTTTGATAACCTGTCTGGGGTTACCCATTGGTTATCCGATGCTCTTTGCGGGATCGCTTCTGGGACCGGCTTCGCGTCTCGGGAGTTGTACACCAACTCAGGTGAGCACCTTGTGGTAGCGCGGAAACCGTTGATCTTGAACGGGATTGATGACCTCCTTGGTCGGGCTGATCTTGCCGACCGATCCGTATTGGTGAACTTCCAGCGTATTGGTGCGAAGGAGCGCAAGCTGGAGAAGGATATTCTGAAATCGTTTGACCGTGACCATGGACTGATCCTAGGGGCGCTGATTGAACGGGTCTCGCGAGCTATTGCGAACCGGGCAAGCGTGCGATTGGACAGCCTGCCGCGGCTGGCAGATTTCGCCAACTTCGTCAATGCCAGCGAGGAGGAAGGGCGGCGGGGGACATTCGTAAGTGCCCTCTACCGAAACAAAACGGAACAGCACGAGAGTGCAGCAGAAGGCGACCAGTTCACTCAGGCGCTACGCGCATGGGTTGACGAAGTTGGGCAGGCTGACGAGACGGCGGGGGCGGTCTTAGCCAAGTTGGGCTTCCGTGAGGGACTTGAAGATAGAACTCGGATTCCGCTTGGTTGGCCGAAGAGCCCGAAGGCGGCGGCAAACCAGTTGAATCGACTAGCTCCGGTATTGCGGGGGTTGGGCTACGAAGTAGAGAAATTGACACGAAGGGGTAGTCAGCGTCCGTGGCGCTTTGTTGCCCCGGTAGGCGATGCGGCGAGCACATCGTCATCATCGTCATTTCCGTCACCGGCGGCGGCGAAGGAGTCCGTGCGCGAGGTTACGGGCGGTGACGCAAACGGTGACGGTGCGGGTACGTCGCTTTTTGAATCGTCATCGGGGGCGGCAGTCCCCGCGAACCTGATGGACGCGGGCGGTGACGGTGGTGACGGTAGTGACGAAGAGGGACCATGGGGGGTGGCCTAGTGCCGGAAACGGGATCGGCTGTCCTGCGAGAGTTGGATACGGCTGGGTATCAGCTTCGAGTGGTCGACGAGCAATTGCGCTTTAAGCCCCTCGACATGCCAGACGATCTCTTAGCGAAAGTGAAGCGCAACCGGGAAGAGTTGGTGAAACTCGTCCGTCTTCGGCAGAGGCACGTGTCCGAGGGTTCGAAGTTGACGGCGTTTCGGCAGTTAGTGCCCGCGTTCTGGGAAGTCTTCCGGGTGCCGGATGGGCGTTGCGGGTTGTTGTGGGGGATAAATCCACGGGGGGCGATGCTGGATATTGGAGGGTTTCTCTATTCCTTCGATCCCGAGGAGATCGAGCCGGTAGGGCGGGAATGAGGGCGCAGAAACCGAACGGAAACCGAACACTTTAGCGAAAGGCTCCGGGGTTCTAGAATCGCCACAACCGTGGGTCGTTCAGCGCTCTGCGCTGCCCGCGAGCGCGTTTAGCAGAGGGCTCGCGTTCCCCTTGGGACTTGTCGGCAGGAACACGCTAGCGAGATGCTAGGTCGGCGCTGAGGGCGGGATGGAAGGGGCCCGGGGGGTTGCGCCGCCTGTCCGCCGTCCCCCTTTCGGATTTTTCCTTTGGGATTTGATTTCCGCTAGGAAAAATGCTCGATAGAGTGAATCCGAAAGGGGGCATCCTTTGCCTTGCGACCGTGCCGGATGGTTTGTACCGGATGTGTTCGCATGGCATCGGATGAGGCGGAAGACAGGCGAGTGGCAACCCCACGGGAAGGGTTCCATCCAACCGAATGGCCCGGCCTAGCGGCGAGCGGTCGAATGAGGAGGACTAAGCTAGGCTCAGCATCCTTCGCCTTGCAACGCCGAGGACGCTGGGGATTTATGATTTATGATTGAAGATTTTTGATTTCGGGAAAGTTTCGGCGGGGCATGGCGTCGGATGCGAGCCGGTCAATGCTGGCATTCCCGGTCGAGGACAGAGCGTTCTGCGGCTACATAAGACATGTTTATCGTTGAAAGATCCGATGGTTCGTGCGGACTTTCCCGAAGGGCTTGCCGATAAACATCCTTATGTTGCTCGCCGGTAGTGGTCATTATTTTGACGCGGGAGGTGATCCCCCGCCGATGGGGGTGGGTGGGTGGCTAACGGCGTGGGGCGGCGATCCGCGGCGGCTCAGGTCGCTTCTCGCCATCCCTCAAGACTTCCTTTCGTTCAACCGCTCCAAGAACATGAGAAACCTATCATGGGAGTTCTCGCGCCTGCTCCAATCCTCTACGAGGGTCATGTCTACTTCTGTGCCTAGTTTTGCAGCCACCGAGAGCGCCTGCTCGAGGGCAGAGAAGTCGGGGCGCATCGGCGCAATAAACCAGGCTAGCCGATCTCGTAGGCAGTCCGTTGGCGTGAGGATATGCAAGACCTTAGCCCCTTCGCGAAGCGTCTGCCAGGATTCAATTTGGTCTTCACCCACCATGAGCGGTCCTCGGATGAAGTCAACGGTGAAGTGGCTGGAACTGTGGCGCCATTGCTGGCGATCTTGGCTGAAACCAAGATTTATGAGCGGCTGGCTCGAGATGTTGGTTGTCCAGAACTCGAAGACAAAGTCAATATCTTGCGATTGATAGGCATCTGGTGCGTACACCGTCGCTGCGCTGCCCCCGGTAAGCACGATTTGCTCGCCGATTTGCGCGTAAGCGGTGCATACCTCGAAAGCCACTTCACGGAGCGTCGATGAGGCGTCAATCATAGGGCTTTACCCGACTTCCGGGGACGACGCCGTTCCGTAGCAAGTTTTTGCTGCAGTTTCGCATCGACGGTTCCCATCCTTTGGAGCAAGCTCTCAAGCTCGGCTAAGGCAAAGAACCGCGGGTTGAGGCGCAAGCGCCGAGTCGAACCTTCCAGCGAGCCCACGACAAGCCCGGCCGATTCGAGGCTGTCGACCGCTGCCTGGACCCGGCTGACGCTCCTACCCAGCATGGAAGCGAGTTCGCGGGCGTGGGTCTCATTCAGGAGATGGATTGCCACCAGAATCGCCGTTCGGGTCTCCGATCCGAAAACTCCGGTAGTCTTCTTTGCTGTTGCTTCCATGTTAACAACCCTACCCGCTTTCCGGGTCAACTGACCCGGAAAGCGGGTCAGTTGACCCGATTTGCCCACCTTTCCTCCGGTCTCGGATCACGGTCGGGTTCTTTGCCGTCAGGCTGACCTCACGAATCGCCGCATCTCCGAGTAGGGGCGGCGATCCACGGCGGTTATTGGGGGTCAGCGGCGAGCCCGGAATGGGCGAGCAATGAGGGCTACGCCGGTGCACCTAGCTCATGCTGGACTTTGGTGGCGTAACGACTAAACTCCTCTTCGATCACCGTCTCAACGTTGTACTCACCGAATAACTGGCGCAACTTGGTACGCACCACTTCTTGCTCTTGCGTCACAGGGGTCGGAAGTGGAACTATCAATTCCGAGCCCGTGGCGGTGACGTGGTGGCGTTGCAAAAGATCCCATTCGGTGATTACCCGAATGGCTTCGGTCTCCGAACGTTTGTCGGCTATTGACTGCACGCGAACATAGTTCATCCTCTGGGTCTCGTAGGAGAAGTCTGCATCCCAAGGGCGGTCGAGGACCGGGACATTGATTTGGATGTCTTTCGATGCCATCTGTACCGATACGTATCTTTTGAATAATCTGCCGAGCTGTGTACGAAGGTCTGAACGATGTCGGACAGTGGTAGGGGGAGCCACCATTTCTCGAAAAAGGGCCAGTAGGGTCATCGAAGGGTCGTCAACGGCGATGAATGAAGGCGTGGTCATCACCAATTCGTTGGAGCGCAAGCGGGCAAACTCGGCGAGCGCGTCGACCGTTCGAAGATTAGCGTTCTCAATCCGAAAGGACAACGACCCCTCAAGTTTTTGAAGATTCTTCAGATCTTGGCCCCGAATTCCAAAAAATCGACGCACACGGTCATGGTTTCGAGCAATGAGGACTTCCTGGAACTGACGGTCGGCGCAAACCAAGACGACCCCAACGTTCGCAACTTCACGTCGCGATGGCATTGGGCAGTATTGGATCAAGCTGAAATATCCTTTACTTTCTTCCTTCATTCTATTGCCCCGTCAATAATCGGCACATCAAACCAATTGCTACACATTGCTACCCCATGGCCCCTTGAAACGTTCCCTCCAAGTAGGATTTGCGATCTAGGATAGCTTGCGTCAGCGCTAGTTTGGCATGATTGAGAACATTCCAGTCATCTGGGATGGAACCTACGATGTCGCGGATCGCGTTACCCTGAATGCTCCTCAGGCTAGCGATGGATTCGGCGATCAGGGTCGGAGTGACGTATTGGTCGAGTACGGCGAATCGGCCAAATACTGTCGGGTCCTTAATGTTGGGAGGTGGTCTGCCGTTGAGGACATTTCGAATGAGCATGGCGTGCGTGAAGTCCATGGCGATCATGCGGCTTTCGGGGCCATCGAGTTCAATGAAGATGTTGTCGGGACGGGTGTGGGGCGGGAAGTGGCGGTCAATGTTCCTAAGCCACGTGTCAACAAGGATGAGCTTTGTCACATCCGTACGGTTTGAAAGTTCGTGCCACTCTTCTATCGAGGCGCTCCAACCATCTCCTTTTACCCAACGTGCGACGAACGAGGTTCCACTGAGGTTCCGCTGCTGCTCTTCAACGGTCACAAGGGACAATCCGAAATCAACGAGGCCGAAGTCAAACGTATCTAATCCAACCAGGTCGGCCAAGCAACTACCAATAAACTCAGCGACTAGGGCAGGTGAACCTTCCGGAGAATCCGAACATTTCAGGATGGCCATCCCTTCAGCCGTCCTCACTTGGAGAGGCTGCGTGCTGCTGAGAATGGGCCGCTCCACTCGCTCAAAGCGGGTCGGTAGCCAGGTGCCCCTTGGTATGCTACACCTCCCCTCGTTGACGCTTGGGCCACCACACCGCGGCTTCATCAGCCGACAGCGCAGGCTTGCTCTTGGTATTGCGGCGCACATAGATCTGCTCTTTGAAGCTGTAACGCTCCGAACTATCGGCGGTGACATGGACCCGGATGATTGTCTTTCCGTCAATGTCTACCGCCTTCATTTCGACTAAGCCGATTGGGTTGGGCATTAGCGTCTTGCCGAGGGGCTGTTCGATCGCAGACAGCAGGCCATCTTTGCCCGCATAGCGCCGCAGGTCCTCTTCCAAACCGCGGACACTCAGGATGTCCCCAGGGAGTTCTTCCACGCCGATCAAGAGATCACCGCCTTTGGCATTCAACAGCGCGCAGATGGCGATGTGAACCTGGTCCTTCAGGGCTTCGACGTAGTCACCTTGCTGAACTCCCCACATGAAGCTAGACTTACATTCGAGCATGAGAGTCTCGTGGCTGATCTTGAGCAAGCTACGGACTTCTTCGATCACAGTGCCCTTCTCCGATTCCCGCTGGGCGAGCCAGGTGTCGTAGTCGGGGGCTTTGTCGGCGTCGAAGTAGAGGAACTCGACGCGGGCGTCGATTTCGGCTTCGATAAGCCGGATTTCGGTTTCGCGGTCTGCTTGGAGGCGTTGTTCCCGGGCGGCCTCGGAATAGAAGGGGTCGTTGTCGAAATCGGGAGGGTCAGCGAAATGCACCGGCGGGCCTTTGGGGTGGACGTGGCATCGGAGCTCATGGGGAATGCTGGGTTCTGCCCCATCCTTAAGATCGAGGATGCGCTGGACGAGGGCCTCGATCGCCGCGCGGTCGGCGGCGGATGCGGGTGGCACTGGCACCTTCTGAAGGTTGACCCACTGAAGCATCATGCGACCTCCCTTGTCCTCGTCCCCCAGAGCGGAGCAAACCCTCTTCGTATACTCCCAGAACCAATACGAGTTCATCACCGCGAGAAGATACAAATCGTCAAGCGGCACGATGAACGCCTTGTTGTTGGTAAAGATGCCCCCTTGATCAAAGGCAAATCGCGGTTCTTTACAGATCTCAGGGAACGAAATCTTCGGCTTATCGAAGGCGGAGTAGTAGGTGCACGCACGTAACTCCCACCAATGGGGCCCAGTGTCTTGCCTTACTTGCAATTGATCCTTCCATTTGCTCAAGTGCGCGAACACTGCCGCGTAGCTCTGGATGTCGACGCCAACCTTCGTGACAATCAGCCACTTTCCGGTGTTTCTGGCCAGCCACTTCCGAACGTCATCGCCAACGGCCAACGGCTTGATGATCTCGGCGCTTTGCGGGTCTGCAGCTATCAGAGCATCGCGGGTGGGCGTGTCGATTACGAAGGCTTCGTTGCAACCAGTCTTGATCCCATAGAATATCTGACCGTTGACGTATTCGCCAAGCGGCTTGCCGCGCTCCCTCATGGTGCGGAGCGCCTGGAGCGTCTCCAAGTCGGCCAGTATCCAGTCTGATCCCGAAACCGCGTCCGGCGGGAGCGCATTGCCGATCGCTCCAATGATTGGCTTGACGTCGGGATAGGGCGGCTCCAGCGTCTTAACCTGCGTAAACACCGGGATCTGTACGGCGACGCGGCCTTTCTTCGCCACGATGATCATCGGGAAGGTCGCCGCAGTCTGGAATACAGGCAACTCGCCGAAATCGGTGATGCTCTCGATCCGAGTTTCCGAAGCCATGAACGCGCGCAGCTTTTCCCCATAGGCCGCCTTGAACCACTTGTTGCTGGAGATGTAGACGAGCATGCCACCCGGCTTTAACAAGGCCACGCTTCGCAGGTAGAAGTAGGTGTAGAGATCGGCGGTCCCCACATAGTTCTCGCCGTAGACTTGGCGAAGTTGAGGCTTGATCGCAGTAATCAGTTCGTGGCGCACATAAGGTGGATTGGCAAGGATCATGTCGTAACCGACTTGGTCCGGCCGTTCCACGAGCTCGCTTTGGCCCAGGTTCATTCGGCCGCCGATGGTGACCCGCTGTTCCCGTGGAAGCAGAACCTCGGGGAACTCAACAACCCAGTCCAACGGCCCCTCGGCCCGCAGAGATGGGTGGCCGAGGTTTGCGGCTAACTGGTCCTTTAGCGATTTGATCTTGTCGTCCAGTTCCCGCTTCATCGGCCCATGGGCGGTAATGTACCGACCGCGCTTCTCACGAATCTCGTCGATCAGGTTGTCATCCTGGAGCGCGGCTTGACTGATCGCAGGTCCCGGGCCCAGCAAGCTGTCCCCCTGCGCGATCTTGGCGTCAATGTTGGGCAAGGAAACGTCGACGCCATCGTCGATGGGATTGCGGGTGTCTTCGATGATCAATGCCAGCCAAACGCGAAGCCATGCGATGTTGACCGCAAGGATGTCGAGGTCGACGCCATAGAGGTTGTTCCGGATGATCCCGACCTTGCGGTCGTAGTCGTCGGCGGCGCTGGATTGCTCATCCTTCGTGTCCAGGATTTGACGTAGCGCAAAGAGCTCGTGCAGCATTCCAAGCAGGTACGCGCCACTTCCACATGCGGGGTCACAGACGGTGGCGGTCTTTAACTTCGCGATGAGGACGCGAGCTTCGCCAATCGTGATGGCTTGGGCGTCGTGCTCATCGACGAGAGGTTCTATCTTGCTTGGCTCGACGCCAGGCGTTTGGCTGAGATAGCCCTTGAGCGCCTCGCGACACATGAAAGACACGATGGGGCGGGGGGTGTAATAGCTTCCCGTCACGTGACGCCCGGTCACCAACTCCTCGAAGACCTTGCCGAGCATCTCGGGATCGATGGCGACGTCTTCGTCCATCGGCGTCGCTTCGGTGACGGTGAAGTTGTAGGCCTGGAATAGACCTGCGGGTCCTAGCAAGTGCGAAAACGCTTCGTCGGGGACGAAGTTAGCGTGGATGTCGAGGGCTGGATGGGGCTCGAAGAGGCCGCCGTTCAGGAACGGGACTTTGCCTAGTTCCGGCTCTAGCGTGTTCTGTCCGCCGATGCCATTCGGCGAGTTCAGGCCGCTAAAGAAAAGCTTGCGAAGGCGGTCGTAAAAGCCGCGCTCATCTTCGGCTTGGGCGTAAGTGGCGTGGAGCGCAAAGAGGTAGCGCTTCCGCTCGCCTCGCAGGTCCAGCCATTCCTTCCTTTGTAGGAAGCAGATGAACATGAGGCGGTTGAAGAGGGCTTGGACGAATCGGCGACGGATAGCTGCGTCAGCGATCGTCGGCACCATGAGTTGCTCCACCTGCTCGAAACGAATGCGGTAGTCGGTGAAGAACGCTTTGGTTAGGCGTTCGACGTTCCACGCGTCGGTCCATTGAGCTTGCCCTCCCCATTGAAGGCGGTTAAGGTTTTCGAGGGTAGTTCGTGCCTTGTCGGGGTCTTCCCAACCGAACGTTCGAAGCTTGGCGTTAGCGAGAACGTCCCCTCGAAAATGGGCGAGCGTCCAGGTGTTTCCCTTGCTCTTGCAAATGAAGAGGATATCTTCGTGCGGCCATGTGGGGTTGTCGTGCTCTTGGCGGGCGCGGTCGGCTACTTTCTGGAGGATTCTTCGCAGTTCTTGTCGCTTGAGTTCGTTCTCGCCGAAGTCCACGAGGAAGATGCCCCAGGTTTGGTCGTCATCCAGTTTCTCAACAGCGGCGAGGGAGACGACGCCGGGGATGTCCCCTTGCTCAAGCCCGTATAGGTCTGCGACTTCACCAAACACCGACCAAGTCGCCTTCGGCCAGTCAAGCTTTTCGTTGAAAAGGTAAGCGAGGGCGGCGAAGGATTCAACCGCCCGTAGGTCGTCAGGAGTGATAGCCATTAGGCGTAACGCAGGCGGCCCTTGGGTTCTGGGATCGGATGGCCCTGACGGCTGGCCGCATCGAGCCAGAGGCGAACTGCTTCGTCTAGATTTTGAAGGGCGGCGGCGTGGGTCTCCCCGTCCGCCATGCAGCCCGGGAGTTCTGGCACTTCGGCCAAGAACGCGCTATCCTCTTCGCTCCACCAGATCACGACCTCATACTTCATCGTCTTCCGCTCCCAATCCATATTGTTGCACGACTTTCCTCACCTGCTTGACTTGGTACGGCTTGGCGCTGCCATCTCCCAGCGGTTGCAAGACGAGCTTCTCTTCTACATCATGGCGGCTGCAAACGCGATGGCTACCTACGGTGTGGATGTGGAACTCCAAATGCGCCACATAACCCATCAGCTCCTCGAACCGGATATTGCGATCGGCCGCTCCTGAGAGTAGTTTGCGGCGTAGTTTGGTCCACTTGCTCACGAAGCCTTAAACCTCCATCCAGCACACCAGTTTGTCGGGATGTTCGGCGCTGATCCCGGCCTTAAATCGCTGTTTCGCCAATACAGTTTCCTCCACTTTTCGCCTGAGTCGAGTGCGGTCGTGCTCGGGTAAGGCAATGGCGCGTGGGGTCGCCTCATCGCATTGGATGGCCGCGTGAATCGCCTCTAGGCCTTCGAAAAGTTCACCCGATTCGGGGTCGACGAGAATCCAACGGGTGTCGTAGACCGGGGCGCGGGCTTGGGGCTTGGGGATTGCCGGACCGGACCCCTCACCCCCCTGCCCCCTCTCCCCGCCATTCATCGGGGCGAGGGGGAGTTCCGTGTCGAACCCGCTGACCACGTCATAACACAAAAACAACTTCCTGCCCTGTCCCGGCTTTCCGCTGTAGATTCTCGTGGGGAACTCGGCGGAGCGTTCCCACAGTTCGGGATGGTCGCGTTCGAGCTGCAGCGCGATGCGGCGCAACCGTTCGGCATCGGACATGGTGCCTTCACCCAGGTTCAGATAGAAGTCCATCACCTGGTGCTCATCATCTGGATTCAAGACAGGGGCCTCGATGCCAAGCGCTCGGTTGATCTTGAGAAGCTTGCCGGTAATGCGTGCATTGAGGTGAATAATGTCGTCGAGATCCTTCGGACATAGGAAGTTGTAGACGTACACCCGGTCGTAGTCAACGGGTTTAGAAGTATCCATTCTTCGATCAACACGACCGATGCGCTGCATCAGGCGAACCGGATTCCAGTGGAGGTCATAGTTGACGATGATGTTCGCATCCTGCAGGTTCAGACCTTCGCTGAGGACATCGGTAGTTATGAGGATTCGGATGGGATCGGCAAGGGCTTCCCCCAGTTCCTTGTCATCCATGCAGTTGTAATAGGGCGAGAACCGGCGGATGACGACCTCGCGGCTCTTAACGTTCCGGCCTGAATCGACCTCGACGATGGCTTCATCGGGAAATGCCTGCTTAAGTTGGGTCTCCAAGTATCGAGCGGTGTCTTTGAACTCGCTAAAGACAACGAACTTTTCCTTGGCAAGTCTTGGAGTGTCTCGGATCGTGCGGATGAAGGATTGCAGCTTGGCGTCGTTTTCAGGGCCGATCTTGAGATGGAGTTCGCGGAGGATGACGGCGAGAACATCCATATCCGTCTCGATCGCGGCTTGCCAGTCTGCTTGGTTGTTTCCGAACATGTGGAACGCGCCCTGGATTTCCGCGACTTTCTTGGTTTCGAATGGGGTTTGAGGGATGTCATTCTCTTCTTCGTCGTCCACGCCAAACCGTTCCTGCCGGTGGCGGACCATTGCCGAATAGACGTCCTGAAACTCGGCAATCCAGCTTTCGGCTTTGAGGGGCTGGGTGTCTCGAAGCACAAGGAAGTGCTTCATGAGCAAATCTTCGATACTGGATTGGAGGGCGACTTCACTGGATTCCAACCGTTTGAGCAGCATCATGCGGATAAGGCCGACTACGTTGCTTTGGAAGTCAATGGTTTCTTTGCTCTGCTCTTTGGACTCTTTGTACTTTTCCGTTTCGTAGATTGCGAGCTTCAGGCGGGGGCGGTCGGGGTCGAGCGCTTTAAGAAGTTTCGGCAAGAGCTGTTTGCCGTAGACATCGCCGAGCGAGTACTCGACCACTTGGGGGCGCTCGCGAAAGGGAAACTTAATGTTCTGCTCGCTGTCCTGTTCGATTCCTCGAACGTAGCTTCGGGATCGCTGCACGATAATGTGCTTGAGGAACTGCTGGAAGTCGGGCGTATCGTGCAGGTCCAGACTTAACTGGTCCGGCTGCAGGATGGTCTCTCGCTCGCTGAACCATCGGCGAAGGTGCGGTACTCCTAGGGTTTCGAACTTCTTCTGGTTATCCTGGGCAATGTAATTGATTAGATTGTAAAGGTCGACCAGGCTATTATTGACGGGAGTTGCAGTGAGCATGAAGACCCGCTTGCCCTCGCATAAGGTCTTCATCTTCTTCGATCGATTCCGGTTGGTATTCCGGAAATGATGGGCTTCATCAATGACGATCGTGTCGTAACGCTTACGGAGTCTCTGAACGTCTTCGTCGGAGACACCACCTTGGCGACCGAAGTCGGTATGGGCCATGACTTTGATGTCGTCGGAATACTTATGAAAGTCTTCGGGGAAGAAACGGTACAGGTTTCGCTTCCATACGGACGGTATCGCCGCGTTTGGCGCGATGACAAGAACTTTATGGCGGTCGCGCCGTGCACGCTCGATAAGCATCAGCCCGACAAACGTCTTTCCCAAGCCCACCCCGTCGCAGAGCAAGCCTCCGCCCCATGTTTTCGCCATGTGCATCAGGTCGAAATAGGCGTCCTTTTGGTACTTGGCGAGCGTCGGATAGATGACACTCTCGGTGGCTTCCCAGGATGTGCCGTCGGGTTCCAGGCCGAGGAACCGTTCGCGCATCGCTTTGATATAGATCTCGAAGGGGTGATAGCCGTGGATGTGGGGCTCGAGAATCTCGAGAAGCTCTTCGCGAATGGGCTCGGCCTCGTCCCATGCTTGCTGATACCACTCGGCGAGTTCTTTCAGGTGGCTGGCGTCGCTCGTGAAATGGTTGAGCTCAAGGTTTTGAGTCAGACCAGGATGGGTAAAGTTGCTGGAACCAACAATCCCGTGATCGACGACGCCGGGCGTGTAGAAATGGTAAGCCTTTGCGTGGAACTTGGCGCGGGTGTAAACGCGGGCTTCGACTTGGTTGGCAACAATAGCGTCGACTAAGGCTTGGAGTCCCTTGAGTGCTACCCAGTCATCCTTTTCCTTTATCCGTTCCAAGCCGTCGCGACGCCGCAGGGCTTGGAGAAACGCGAGCTTGCTAGACTTATTGATCTCATCGCCCATGAGGAGGCGGATGTGGTCGAGGTGCTGCCACTTGCCATCGAGATCGACAAACGAACCAACCTCGAAGAATCCGGTCGCGACGTCGAGAGATTGGGCTACATCCATGAGCGCGGCAATGGCATCCAGCACGGTATTCCCTGGCCGGTTGTCAATCCACGTCTGCACCTTTGGTTTGGATACCGTCGCGCTCATTCCCGTCTCCATTCTAGTGGATTTTGGATTCGAGGTGTTGGTTAGGGGTCGCGGAGACGTTAACTTGTTTCTCTGCGATGTTGACTTGGAGGAGATTGGGAAGTTGGAGTTTGCGGATTTGGGCTAGGGTTCGGATGCTGGCCATGAGGCGATTGTGGGCGGCATCCACTCGGGATTGTCTCCAGTAGGCATCTTTGAAGCTGATTCCTTGGCTTTGCTCGAGAAAGGCTTCGGCGGCGAGCAGGGCTAGCCAGTTGAGGGATATTTGCTCGGCGAGGATGCGTTCGAGGGGGGTGGGGTCTTCTCCCATAAGGGACTCGGCGAGTACTCCCTGTCGTTCCGCCAGGTACCCA
Source organism: Fimbriimonadaceae bacterium (assembly GCA_046597875.1). Classification (GTDB taxonomy): domain Bacteria; phylum Armatimonadota; class Fimbriimonadia; order Fimbriimonadales; family Fimbriimonadaceae; genus JANJUB01. The sequence continues at coordinate 15,675 of JBKJJL010000299.1, forward strand.
CATGACCCTGTAATTCTAGGGAATGGTTCCTAGTTCAGGCTTCCCAAAGCGTCTTAGAGGGAACCAAACAGCAAGGGGTAGCGTTGTATAATCAACGTGGTGACGATGCGCACTGGAACTGCGACTGTCGTACGCCTGGTGATCGCGGTTTTCTTTTTCGCGAATGCAATAGCACCCGGCGTCTGCGCAGGCTTGTGCGCCTCCGGCCTAGGCTGCCCGTTCCGTGCAGCCTCGAAGACTACTTTTCAGGGTGCCCCCGTCAAGCTTATTTGCACGCACTGCAAACCGAACACGCCCGGTAAGCAGAGTATCTCAGCCACAAATGACAGCGAAGACTGCTGTGCCTGGATCGCAAAGAAGGGTGAACCGCCTGCAGCAAGTCTTGACTCGGTCACATTTTCGACGCTCACGTTAGTTGCAGCTCTGCCATCCGTTCCTTCGGTAGAAGTGAAGCCACTGATCGCAGTCGACGTCCCGAGGTACAGGACCGAAGATCGGGCGCCACCGTGGGCTCCACAATCGCCATGTGAATCCCGTGCTCCCCCGACTTGCTAGTCTCGCCAACTGCGGGTGATGCGTTGCGTTGCCTGCCACGAGATTTTCAGCGAGGTTTTCCCATTTTCAAAAAAGCATTAGCCAGGTCGAAGGCGCCCTGTGAAACCGCCAACTGCGGCTGCAACTCAAAATCGCGCCTGTTTGGCCCCGGCACTATCGTCGCTTTGCTTGGTGCACTGGCAATAGGTGTCGTCAGCTATCTAAACCCTGCCTCAACCCCGCTCCCTGCAAGCAAGCTCCCGGGGGCGGCCAAACCTCTGTGGAAGCCCGAACCGGGCGTTCTCCTTGCCGACACCGCACTGAACCTCACTGTGATCCAGCGTCAGCGCATTGGTAGTGTGGAAAGGCGATGGATCGAAGAGAAAGCTCCGTTGTTGGCCGCAATGGAATCATATCGCCCCAAGCAAGGCAACTTGGCAGGTATTCGCTGGGAATTGGAAAGCTTTTCAGACATCTCACGCCGCTATGATTTGGCGCGCGACCGTTACTGGAAAGTAGCCAAGAGCGTCCTCACTCCAGTGCAGAGGGCGAAGTTAGAAGGGGGCCGAAAATGAAAGTTATGATCACATGCGTCGCCTGTTTGGCGAGCATGAACGGCTATGCGCAAGAGACAGGGCCCAAGATCGAGGGATCTTTGTCTGTTGCCGAGGCCATCCAATTCGCGGAGCGAAACAATCCGTCGCTCGCCGCCGCCCGAAGCAGAGTGCAGGCAGCCTCCGCAGGCGTAAGGTCTTCCCGCTCTGCACTTGCTCCCCAGCTTTCGGCGAACTCGTTCGCGACCACGGGCTCCTACGGAAGCATCCTGAACTCCTCGCCGGGAGTGATGCCGCCTTTCTGGCTGTCCGTTCCAAGCGGCCAGTTCCTGGACCAGAACCTCATGCTCATGCTGCCGCTCTTTACGGGCGGAAGATTGCGGGCCGGTGTGAACGCGGCCAGTTGGCAACAGCGGGCGGCTGAGGGAGAGTTGCTCGAAATGCGAGCCGATGTGGCGCTCCGCGTGAAGGATGCCTACCTTAAAGCACTTTCCGCAAAGCAAATGGTTGTTGTGCAAGAAGCAAAGGTTGCAGCGGCTCAGGAGCTTCTCCGGACAACCCAGGTCCAGTTTGAAGCAGGCGAAGGAATCGAGGCGTCGGTTCAGCGGGTACAGGCAGAGTTGTCTCGTGCCCAGCGAGCTCTAACTAGCGCTAGCAATGAGGTCAGCAAGATCATGCTCGACCTTGACGAGGCAATGGGGGCCGATTTCGACTCTTCGATTACGCTCACGGACGAACTCACGATGGCGCCGGAGATGGGCACACTGGCTACCTATATCAAAACAGCGAAGGCATCTCGCGGACGGGTACTAACCGCGAGAGCTAAAGATGAAGTTGCCCTGGCCGAAATTCGGATTGCCGTAGCGCAACGATCTCCTCAACTCTATGGGCAAGC
>JBKJJL010000052.1:0-21256 GCA_046597875.1 Fimbriimonadaceae bacterium
CCTTCGGCCTCGATGCAAAGGTCGTGGGCGGGATCGCCCATGATGCGAGCGAGCTCGATAAGTTCAGCCGGTGGCAGCACGTGATTGCCTCCATCGATCCAAAGCCAGCGCCCCAATCAGAATGCTCCCGGTCACGATTTCCTGGACATAGTTCTGGAAGCCAGCTTGCGAAGAGCCAGCTCGGAGGGTCGCGATGACGAGCGCTCCGAGCAGCGAGCCAGCGATGGTCCCTTGTCCGCCTGATAAGCTCGCCCCTCCGATAACCACGGCCGCAATAATGTCCAACTCCAATCCCCCTGCGACCGTCGGATCGCCCATTCTCAAGCGTGAAAACTGCATGAGTCCGGCAAACCCGAGCATCAGACCCGCGATCACAAAGACGATTCGCCGCGTTCGATCGGGTGAGATTCCGGCCAGCCGAGCCGCCTCTTCATTCGCTCCCACCGCGACCACATTGCGGCCGAATACGGTTCGCTCCAACAGGAAATTGGCGAGAACAGCAGTGCCGATCAGCATCCAAATCCCGATCGGCAGCAGCATCCATTGAGTCTTCCCGTCGAGTTTGGCGAGCAGATCGGAAAGCCAAGTATTGGGAGGATAGATGCCATTGTTCTGACCGATCCACTTCGCGACCCCGCGGACGATGAGAAGCATCCCCAGCGTTACAATGAACGGAGATATTCGAAAGCGGGTAATCAAATGGCCGTTGCAGACTCCCGATAGAACACCGCCTGCGAGGCCCCCGAGCGCAGCGACCGCCGGGCTCATTCCCGTGTTCTTCAAAAGCCAAGCGATGATAATCGTCACGAGTGCTACGACAGAGCCCGCCGAGAGGTCAATCATGCCGCTTACGATGATCAACGTCATTCCAATCGACCCGAAGGCGACCATCGAGGTCTGGCGCAGAACGGTCTCCAGATTCTCTCGAGACGCAAACGCCTGCCCTTGGGGCCAGCCAACGGTGACCCCAATGTATGCGACGAAAAAGGCTACAACCACGAGCCACGTGATCACCAGACCGAGAAGGTTTCGCCAGTTCATTGGGATGGAGCCTGAGGAGAATCCCCAGGCAAAGAACTTATTTCCCAGTACCGATCAAGGCGGCGATATTAGGTTCCGACATGTTCTGCTTGGTCGCCAACTCCGCACCGGTGTCCAACTTCTTGGCAACGGTCGCCTTTTTCAAGTGCTCAACCATCATCTTCACGCCCTCATAACCCATCTTTACTGGGTTTTGGACGACCAACGCATTGATCTCGTCGGTTTTTAGAGCGTCGACAAGGTCAGGGGCGCTATCGAAACCAACAAATCGGACCTTGCCAGCGACCCCCGATGAGCGGAGGACATTGAGCATTCCGCCCGTCGAACTTTCATTCGGGCAAAGCACTCCGTCGAACTGCCCCTTGAAGCGTGCCATGAGGTTTTCTGCCGCTTTCATTGCACTTTCCCTGGTTGCCCCCGCGTATTGGTCGCTGCTAATCACGGTGATGTTCTTCGCGGTTGCTAATGCATCAAGAAAGCCCTTCTCACGTTCGGCGGTACTGGCAGAACCTTCCTGGTACCTGAGGAGAATAACCTTCTTAGGCTCCGTACCGAGCAGTTCCACCATTTTCATTCCGCCTTTCTTGCCAGCCTCGTAGTTATCGGTAGCGACAAAGCTCACTGTCTCGGCACCGACGAGGCCGCTATCGATAATGAGAACCGGAACCCCAGCGGTTTGAGCCTCGATTACCGGAGCCGCTAGTGCCTTGTCATCTAAAGGTGCAAGCACGATTCCATCGACCTTTTGGGTGATGAAATCCTGAACGATCTTGATCTGTTGCTCCCGGTCGTTCTCGGTCTCTGGTCCTTTCCAAACGACTTCAACATTGCCCAGTTCCGCGGCGGCCTTATCCGCTCCGGCGTGGATGGACTTCCAGAAGTCGTGGGTTTGGCCCTTTGGAATCACGGCGATCCGCAGTTTTTTGGTGGCGTCGGGTGGGCCGGTCGGGCTAGGCGTCCCCGTTGTGGACGTGCTGTCGGAGCCACCAGAACAGCCCGCTAGAAGGAGGGCCCCCAGGGTTAGAGCGGAGAAGATCAAAGTTGTGCGCATATCGTTACCTCGTCGTACCGGAAGGTTGATTGAATATAGCGTATCCGAACGGCTTACTTTGTTGCTGTACCGTCCTAGGTTTTGAATGATCGAAGATTCGGATGCAATGCTGTTTATGGGGCTCAAGCAAACCGTCCAAGCTTGGGCGCGCTCGCTTGAAGTAAACGGACGGGAGCCTGAAGGGCACACCTATCGGGTGGCCGAACTCACCTTGCGCCTCGCCAGAAAACTGGGCGTGCCCGATTCCGAGATCGTCCACATGGTTCGGGGCGCCCTGCTCCACGATGTCGGCAAGCTTGCCGTTCCGGAGTCAGTTCTGTTAAAGCCGGGAAAACTTGAATCCGCAGAGCGTGCGCTGATGGAACTGCACCCTGCCGCGGCCAAGTCCTTGTTGAACCCAATCGAAATCTTGCGTCCTGCAATCGATATTCCCTTTTCTCACCATGAAAGGTGGGATGGGAAAGGATATCCTCGGGGCCTCGCTGGAAACGACATCCCCCTCGGCGCTAGACTATTCGCGGTGATCGACGTGTGGGACTCCCTCTCGCAAGATCAACCCTATCGTGCGGCGTGGGCAAGGGAAGACATTATCGCCCACATTCGAGAGGGCGCCGGAACTCAATTCGATCCTTCCATCGTTGGCCCCTTCTTGAAGCTCATCGATGAGCCGATGAACTTGATGGTTGCCGTCGATAGCGATCCGCTCACCTTCCTCTTGCGCGTTTAGCGGGTGTTTGGACATCTTGGGGTTCAATCGCTGTTATGCTCTTGAAGTCCCTCAACTACTGGTCCGTTCCGGGAGGTTTGGATGGCACGCTGGACCCCCTTTCTTTCATTGCGATTGCCGCCAAGTATGGATTTCCAGCCGTAGAGTTGGCGATTGGCGAAGCCGGTTCCGCGTTCGGCACCGACGTTACCCAAGCCCGCTGTGAAGAGGTGCTTGCCGCCGCAGCCTCGGCAGGAATAGCGGTTGCCAGCACCGCGAGCGGCCTTTACTGGGGGCGGTCCCTCGCCGATGGATCTGCTTCGATTCGAGCCGAAGCCCAGGATGACCTCGCTAAAATGCTGCAGGTCGCTTCGTGGCTCGGGGTGAAGACGCACCTGACCATTCCTGGGGCGGTAGACGTGTTTTTCATGCCCGACCGGGAGGCACTTCCATACGCGCACGTCTGGAAATACGCGACTGAAGGCATCCGCGCACTTCTGCCTGTTGCAGAAAAATGCGGTGTCAGGATGGGGATCGAGAACGTGTGGAATCGTTTCCTGCTCAGTCCGCATGACATGGCGTCCTTTATCGACCAGTTTGAAAGTCCGTGGGTTGGTGCCTATGTGGATGTTGGCAACTTACAACCGTTCGGCTACGCGGAGGACTGGTTGCGTCACTTGGGCAAGCGAGTCGTGGGAATCCACTTCAAAGACTTCAAGCGGAACGTTGGCACAGCCGAGGGTTTCGTTGACCTCCTCGAAGGCGACGTGAACTGGCCCGCGGTGATGGATGCCATCCGCGAAATCGGCTTCGACGGGCCCGTGGTAGCGGAAATGATCCCCTACTACCGCCACTATCCGCTCGTTAGGATTACGAACACCAGTAACGCGATGGACGCCATTTTGGCGGGTGGTTAACCTTTGAAATAGTAGTAAACCGGCTCGTTTTCAAGGCGTTGCGTCCCGGTAAGCTCACCGTAACGATCCAGCAAGAGGAGTGCAGGAGCAGACACGACGGCTACACAAATCCCGAACCATGCCAAACCCGCTCCAAGCCTGCTCAGTGTACTAACGAACACGTCAGCAGGGGATATCCGCTGGGCGAGGCCGTAGAACGCCGATATCACGGCGAGGGTTGCCAGAGTTAGTAGGTAGCCCGACACCGCGGGATCGGGTCCTCCAAAAGCTTCCACCGGGAGCGTGGATGAGCTGATGAGAGCTTGCGATGCGGCCAAGTTCGTCGCGAGTCCAAACGCGGTCGCCGCAAGGACGATGCCACCCAAAATAAGCATGAGGAGCTTGTGTAACGGGCCGAGTTCGAAGCTCGGCTGCTTTCGCTCTCGAGTCGGCGCAAAGGCGAGGAATCCAAATCCTGCGGCGACGGCAATGGCGAGTACGACGTGCCTCGTGTCGATGTAGGCGAAGGCGGCGAGCCCAACGCCCGCAAGTCCCGCCCCAGGAGGTCGCAAGAGCAGGTTCCCCAGCCTCGTACTTAGCCCTTTCGCGAGCACAACTCCCATGAGTCCCACAAAAGAGACGGCGAGCAGGACTGAGGTGGACCCGTTGCCTATTCCTGCGAGCAGAGCCAGTTCTTCCGCATCTTGAGAGGCCTCCAGCGCCGATGGATAGCCGAGCCACGAATCGTTATCGCGGTAGGCGCGATCTACTTCATCTGCGTCCGTTTGACTGATTTTCTCCCGAATCGAACCGTAGAGTTCTGTTCTCGCCAGGAGCAACTTGCGCGGACTGTAGATCGAGGTCAAGTTCGATGGATAGGAAGCGAGTTCGATCACCGCGATCCCAACTTCAGCGACCCGCATTGAGCGCGCTCCGTCGCGCATGAGTTTGCCGTTTCGAACCGTAGCCAGGCGCAGGCCGAGTCCATCCACGCTTTGCAAAGACGTCATGCGGGCGATATCTCTTGCAAAGCCTTCGATGCACAGCGCCGGCGCAAACGATCGCAAGGAGTACACCGAGGCCGAAGTCCAAGCACCGGGCCCGTAACGTCCCACCAGCCGCTCCCGAATCCGTTTCAATCGGGCGGTTTGCCCATCGTCCCAGTTTTGTTTGCGGGAGGCCCTTTGCCAAGAACGGTACGCTTGCGTGCGATCCTTTGCGGCCTGAGACAAGACGGCGTGCATTTGCAGCCAAAATGCGTTTTGGGGATCCTTCTTTGAAGCTTGAAGCGCGGCAGCTTGAAGATTGTTCCAGTCCTTCGCCGAGGTTGGATAGCGATCGAGCACGCGTTTGGCTCCGGACTCCATCCACATGCTGAAGTCTGACAGGCTCGTTGGTTGCGGCAACACACGCAGGCCACCGAGGAGTTCCGGGGAAGTGATGAGCTCGGTTGGGGGATTCCAAAACCCCAACGGCATAAGCAACCGAGGACGTGAATACGGGTGAGCAGCGAGCGCTAAGAGGGCACCTAAAACGGCACCAAGAATCCCGCGAGAGAACCGACTCATGGAGTCGAATTCAGATCTGGAACTGCAGGGAGGCTCGACGAAAGGCGGGCCTCGCCAGCGGGAGAGTTATTCTCAGGCAGGCCATTGGGCTTTGAAACAAGCTGAACGGCTGCCAAAACCAAAACCAGAGCAACCGTAGCGCCAACTGCGGCGGGCGACCAATACGAAACCTGTTCACGGGCACTTTGCAATCGGGCTCGCCGGAGAAGGCGGCGATCAAAGGAATCGTCTGCCTGTGCCGGGATGGCCGATTCCCGTAGCATGTTGAGAGCCATTACGCGGCTGGTCTCCGACTGACGACATCGGGCACATGCCTCGCGGTGTTGGCTCATGAATCGAAATTCGGCGGGTACGAGGCCACGATCCAGCGATTCGCTCGCCAGAATCTCAAACCTCTTGCAGCCAAACTTCCGGATAATCACTCAGCCATCGCCTCCAACCAAAGTTTTCGGAACTTTTCCCTTGCACTATGGAGCCTTGAGCGCACAGTTCCAATCGGAACATGCATATATTCAGCTACTTCTTCATAGCTGAGCTGCTCAATTTCCCTTAATACAAGCGTGAACCGAAGGTCAGCGGGCAGTTGATCCAAGATTCTCTCAATGAGCACTCTATTTTCAATTGCGCCGCCCTCATGATTTTGGACGCTGTCAAACTCCGCAGGTTCCGCCCTTTTCAATCTGAGCCTATCCATGCACAACCGAACACAGATGCGATAGAGGAACCCAGAGAAGGCGCGGTCGTCCCTCAATCGATGCAGTTCACGGAAGGCTTTGAGGAAGGCTTCCTGAGACACGTCCTCAGCTTCGTGGCGATCCCGCAACAAGTTCGTCGCCGTTCGAACCAAGCGGTTCCGATGGCGATGAATCAGATGCGTCAGCGCGGTATCGTCACCCTTGCGACAGCGACCAACCCAGGTGAGTTCCTCACTCGGATCCGGCCGCACGATGGGAATATAATTTGCTTCTACCATAGGTCCAACGCCCTACCCCACCATATATTAGCACGATGCTTGATGATTTCCAAGCATTTTGAAACTCTTTTTTGTGAGAAGTGATACAAGGGCAGGAACCTGTGGATGTTTCAAGTTCGACGCAGGCTTGAATAAAACAAGAACTGCTGCGCGAGACCGGCGTATTCTCCGAACCGATCTCGCATGAAATCGCCAAGATGGACCCTCTTCGAGTTGGTCAGGGGAGTTCCAACCCACTCGGGAAAGTACATGCGCGTTGCCGCTTGCCACAAGTGCGTATCGATCGGAACCGCTTCGCCGCGGTCGAAAGCGTAGAGCGCGATGCAATCGGCCAACTTCGGCCCAACTCCAGGCAAAGTCAGGAGCTCCGCGATCAGATCCGGATAACTCGCCCGGGCTCCTGCCTCGAACCAGTTGGAACCGCCGCGCTCCAAGATCGTCTGCGTAACGATCGGAATCGTCTTGCTCCGATATCCAAAACCTTGTTGCCGAAGTTCCAGTTCGGTCACCTCGGAAATTCGCTCCAAGCTTGGCCACCGATTCCCGCCCTGCGGCAAGAACTCGCCGTAAGCTGCAAGGGCGCCCACCATCTGGGTGATCCGTGAAATGTGATTGTTCGACGTACACAAGAAAGAAAAAAGGGTTTCCCGGGGACAACTGGGCCTTAAAAGCCGCAAACCTGGAGCCGATGCGATGATCGGTTCCAGTTCAGGTCCCCGGCGAACTAGCTCAGGGAGGACGACTTCATAGTCCCAATCCAGCCGAAACAGTCTTTGGAACGCTGGCGAAAGCGGCGCCGGCAGGTCGTACTCGTTTTCGCCATCCACTCCCTTCCACCGGCCCTTAACCTCGCGAAAGCGAAATACTTGACCGCTCGTCAAGCACTCTTTCAGGTTGATGTCGTTTGTCAAAGCGTGATTCCAGCGTCGGCTAGTTTTGCTATGAATTCTTCTTCATCGTAAACGCGAACACCCAGTTCGGTTGCCTTCACCAACTTGCTGCCTGCCCCGGGCCCCGCTACGAGAGCACTCGTCGTCTTGCTAACGCTACCCGCCGCTTTCCCGCCGAGGCTGAGAACCAGGGCCTCCGCAGCTTCTCGCGAAAAGCGGTCGAGCCGACCGGTGAATACCCAGGTTTCGCCCTGAAACAAGTCGCCAATCGGTCCCGCAATTTCCTCCGGCGCGACTCCCAGAGTTAGCAAATCATCAATCATGCGCTGGTTTTCTGGATCTTCGAGCCAGGATTCTATCTCTCTCGCGGTCCGATCTCCAATGTCGGGAATCGCGACGAGTGACTCGAACTCCGCCTTCCGCAGCGCCTCTAAAGTTCGAAACTCTCTCGCCAAGTCTTTCGCCGTTCGGTCGCCGACATAGCGTATTCCCAGGCCGAAGACAAACCGGTCAAGCGTGCGATGCTTCGATTGCTCAATCCCCTGCAAGAGCTTTGCCACGCTCTGTTCGCCCAATTTATCAAGCGCGACAAGATCCTGTCTCCGATCCTTTAGCCGATAGACACTTGGAAGATCGGTCAGGTACCCCATCTCCACAAATCGCTCGATATTCTTGCCTCCCAGTCCCTCAATATCCATCGCATTACGCCCGACAAAATGCTCCAACTTCGCCATAATTTGGGCGGGGCATTGACGATTCGGGCATCGCAACGCGACTTCGCCTTCTTTGCGTACAAGCGGGGTCGCGCACTCTGGACATTCCGCGGGCTCTTCTGGTAACGGCGGGTCTCCCAGTCGCTTTTCCAGAACCGGACCGACGACCTCGGGAATAACATCTCCCGCTCGCTGGACGATCACCGTATCGCCCACCCGAACGTCCTTTCTCCTCATTTCAGACCCGTTGTGCAAGGTGGCGCGCGTAACGGTGACGCCGCCCACGAAAACTGGGGCAAGGTCCGCGACGGGGGTCACCACCCCGGTTCGGCCAACCTGCCACAAAATGCCATTCAGGGTCGAAAATGCTTGCTCCGCAGGAAATTTGTAAGCGATCGCCCAGCGCGGCCCCCGAGCGCTCGTTCCCAAGGTCTGTTGATAATCGAGTCGATTGACCTTGATGACTACCCCATCGATTCCAAATGGCAGGTCGGGGCGGAGTTGTTGTGCGCTTTCGATGAAGGCGACGACCTCGTCGATCCCTTTTGCGACCTGGGAAGATGAGTGAACCGCGAAACCCAGGTCTCGTAGCCTTTGAAGGGTGTGCTCCTGGGTGTCGCCGAGAAGCGAACCGAAGCCGATCGAGTAGGCGAAAAAGTTTAGTTTTCTCTGGGCCGTTATGCGGCTGTCGAGTTGGCGCATGGATCCGGAAGCAGCGTTTCTCGGATTGACGTATAGAGGCTCACCTCGGGCGGTCCGTTCCCGGTTGAGCGCTTCGAACGCCTCCTTGAAGAACATCACTTCACCCCGTACTTCCAGGGTCCCCGGCACATCCGAACGTAGCTTGAGCGGAATGCCGCGTATGGTTCTTGAGTTTGGAGTGACAACCTCCCCGGTCGTACCATCTCCACGCGTTACCGCAGTCATCAACTGCCCATCCGTGAACGTTATTGATAGAGATAACCCATCAAACTTTAACTCAACGTGGTAATCAACAGTCTCCCTTGCGAGTTCCTTTCTAACCCGTTCATCGAAGGCGGTGAGTTCCTCGCGTGAAAATGCGTTGTCAAGAGATAGCATCGGAACCAGGTGGCGATGCTGTCCGAAATCGCTCACCGGCGGGGCGCCTACACGTTGGGTGGGGCTGTCCAGAGTTTTCAGCTCGGGGTTCGCTTCCTCCAGGTCTTGTAGCTCTCGAAAGAGTTGGTCGTACTCCGAGTCGCTAATCTCTGGACGATCGAGCACGTGGTAAGAATAGTTGTGCCGCTCAAGTTGGGCACGAAGCAAAGCGGCGCGCTCACGCGGTTCCATGCCCGTGATGTTACCGCTCCAATTTCCAGGATGACTCGGGCATGGCGTGCGGAACCAGGCCAGGCTCGTCCACGATCGTGTGAGACGAGTACCAGGATTCGCGGGTGCTTAAGTCATGCCCCATGCGCCTGGCGCACTTTCTTGCGAGGGCATAGAATCGATGGCGTTTCGTGAGCCGCGATGCCATACACAAGAGCCTAAAGAGCGCAAAGTTGGTTCCTGCTGCGCCAAGCCGGCGCGCATCCATCAAGTTGTCGCGCATAACGGCCCGATCACCTTCCAGCGCCGCCAAGTTTGCGATCCAAAGTCTGGTTCCCGCAAGGGTTGTCTTTTGTGCCTTGGTCAGTTCACCTGTAGCCTCGAACTTTGTTAAAACACGCCCAATGGTTGACAGGCGTGCGAGTCTTTTGGAGGACGAAATAGAGCCTCCTAAGTGCCGTCTACAATAGGTTAAAAGATCTGCGTGGAGCATGATGTTGGCCCCAGATAGGACGGCGCGTCCGTGCAAATCGAAGTCCTGGGCCATCGGAAGAGTCTCGTCGAATCCACCGAGTTTTTGGAGGTACTGCCTCCGCCACAGCGAGCCGTGCATTCCCCAAACCGGGTCATGCCCTAAGAACCTCTCTGCGAGTGGTGGTCCTTGAAAGGTATTCCAAAGGAGAGTGGCCTCTCTGGGATCGTTCTCAAAGTGCGCCATTTGGCAAACGACCGCGTCCAGGTCGGGATTCTCGTCAAGCAGTTTCGATTGGAATGCGAGCTTATCGGGATGAAGGAGATCATCCGCGTCAAGGAAGCATACGTACTCGGAATCTGTGTTCGCGAGGCCGAAATTCCGAGCCGCGCAGGCACCCCTAGGGGTATCAAACCGATGGACCGAGAACCGTCGGTCAATCCTCGCTATTTCTTCAAGGATCGCTGGAGTTGCATCGGTACTACCATCATCGACGACAGCTACGGTGAAGTCGCATTCTTGGGTTGCACGAACATTGTGAAGAGTTACCGCCAACAAGTCGCATCGATTATGCGTCGGGATGACGACCGCAACTTTGCTACGCATGTGGGGCCTTAGGTTTCAGTGAGCTGCCTTCCAAAGTCCAATCCCGGCTCAGACGATCCATTGTTTCATCGTAAATCGCCTTAGATTTCGCGTGATCTGCAAAAGCAACTCCGCCGGTTAACTTATTCAGCACGACCTTCTTCCTTCCAAAAGGAAATATTCTTCTCGCCAGATCCGGGTCAATGACACTCGAAGAACGGGTGGCCTTCCACGCCAATGCCGCCGCTACCTCGACCGTGTCCGATGTCATTTGCGCAGTATAGGGCCTACCCCCATACGTGTGATAAATAATGAGCCGACAACTCAGCAACCCCTTTAACCCAGCCGAAAAAACACGCATGGTGTAGTCGGTGTCCTCTCCCACATCAAAGACACCCGATCCTCGTCCGAACGCTTCGTCATAATGGCCAATTTTCTCAATGCAGTCACGGGAAAGGGCAAAATTCCCGCCCCAAATGTCATTTCGAACAAAGGGAACCGTAGAGGGCGCGAGGTAGTTCTCCTTGTCGATAACGACCTCTCCGTGGACATACATCTGAGAGACGAACTCAGCTTTCTGGTTATACCGTGGCGGTGGAAACACGGGTCCGCCAATCATCGAAACTTCGGGATAGGCGCTCGCTAAAATGCCAAGCTGCTCGATCCACTCTGCGTTAACCTCCTGATCATCATCCGTGAAGAGGAGCCAGTCTCCCGTGAAAGAGTCCAATGCTCGGTTGCGCGCCTTGGAAAGGCCCTTGTCATCCTGATGCAGGTAGGTTATTGGAAGGTCGAATGGTCCCCGAAGCTCAACATCTGGGGAACCTTGATTGATGACGAGGACTTCGTGTGGCATCACCGTTTGCTTCTCAAGGGAGCGCAAAGTATGGGTTAAGGTGTCTCGCCCCATCGTCGGTATCGTTACTGAGATGCGTAAGCTCATTGGCTAGCTCCGAAAGTAGCGGACGGTTTCTGCAAGACCCTGGTGAATGCCGCATTCAGGAGACCAACCCAACTCGTTTTTGGCATTGGCGACGGCTAAGCAACTTCGACGAATCTCACCCGCTCTGCTTTCCTCGTAGTGACGAGCAATGGGCGAACCAATAATCAGTTGGATGGCGTCCGCAAGTTCAATCACGCTTGTCTCTAATGCAGTTCCAATATTAACGGTCATCGAGCGCTTGGCGCTCAGACTAAGCAAAAAGGCGAATGCAACATCACGAACGTACGTGTAGTCTCGTGTTTGCTTTCCATCTCCATAGATTGTAACCGGCTCCCCCGACAAACCTCGGGAACAAAAAATGGCCACGACGCCTGCCTCTCCAAGCGGATCCTGACGGGGCCCATAGACATTGGCCATACGCAAAGTAATCGTCTGCATGCCATGCACTTTCTCATAAAATCTTAAGTAGTGTTCGATGGCCAGTTTGGCTACCCCATAAGGAGACTCCGGAAGAGTTGGGTGCGATTCAGGGGTGGGTAACAGGTTTGTATCCCCGTACAAGGCCCCGCCCGTACTGGCAAAGACGACCTTGCGAACTTGATGCTTTTTGGCCGCTTCGAAAAGATTCAGGCTTGCGATGATGTTCTCACGAGCATCCATCTGGGGTTCCTTTACCGACAAGGCCACGGACTTTTGAGCGGCCAAATGCAAAATCGCGTCGGGCTCCGACTCTCCAACTGCGTCAAGTACACTAGCGGCGTCCCCTAAATCAACCTGGAAATGCCTTACGTTTTCTACCAAGTTAGCTGCCTTGCCAGAAGACATATTGTCCAAAATCGATACGTGGTGGCCGCTGGCTACGAGTAAATCAACGACGTGACTACCGATAAACCCGGCGCCTCCAGTAACGAGAACCTTCATTCCTAGGCTTTCACCACGTTTGCATAAGTTGTGCGATATCGGCCGCGCGTATCAATAATGAGTTGCGCATTCTTCTGGAGCATGGTGTAGTCAAAGGCGTCATGATCGGTACTGATGAGAATACAATCGTAACTCGCAATCGCCTCTGGGGTTAGAGCGACCGATGACATATCAAACTTGTAGTGCCGCTTAGCGGGAAAGTGGGGCACATGCGGATCGCTGTAATCCAGTTCGGCTCCGAGTTCGGTAAGCAGGGATATCAACTCCGCGGAAGGTGATTCTCGAGAGTCGTCAATATTTTTCTTGTAAGCCAGGCCAAGAACAAGAATCTTCGAGCCCTTGACTGATTTCTTGCGCTCGTTCAGGGCCAATGCGACGCGCTGGACCACCCATCGAGGCATCCCGGAGTTCACCTCTCCCGCAAGTTCAATAAACCGCGTATGAAGGTCATATTCGTGAGCCTTCCAGGTGAGATAAAACGGATCAATTGGGATGCAATGGCCACCAAGTCCTGGCCCTGGGTAGAAGGGAGTGAATCCAAACGGCTTCGTTGCCGCTGCATCGATGACTTCCCAAATATCGATTCCCATAGAGTCGGCAACAATCTTCAACTCGTTCACGAGTCCGATATTGACCGCTCGATACACGTTCTCTAATATCTTGGTTAGCTCAGCCGCCTTGGTGGAAGACACCGGGACCACTTTGTCGATGACCGCACTGTAAAGTGCCGCCCCCGCGAGGGCGCAATTCGCGGTATGCCCACCAACAACTTTGGGAATCGTTTGCGTGTGAAAGTTCGGATTGCCTGGATCTTCACGCTCTGGTGAAAAGACGACGAAAGCGTCTACTCCTATAGTAAGACCCTGGGACTCAACTCTCGGAACAATTTCCTCTTCGGTCGTGCCGGGATACGTCGTACTCTCAAGGCTCACAAGTTGCCCTGGCCTCAAAAATGGCTGTATCCCCACCATCGTATTCACGACGTACGAAAGATCCGGCTCTCGGTGCTTTCCGAGCGGAGTCGGAACGCAAATGATCAACGCGTCCGCCTTCGAACAAAGTGCAAAATCGGTGCTTGGACGCATTCGCCCCGTTCCCATCATCGTTGCGATTTTATCTTCGCCTAGGTGCTTGATATAGGACTTGCCCCGCTCAAGCATATCAACTTTCCTTTGGTCAACGTCAATTCCTATAACCGTGAATCCCGCCTCAACGAAACGCATAGCCAGTGGCAGGCCAACGTAACCGAGTCCAAGAATGCCGATGGTGGCGCTTCGGTCGTTTATCGAGTCAATAAATGTCTGTATTGTCATGTGTTCTTAATGTGAATGGTGGTGCCAGGTAGCCGATTCCCAAGCGCGCGTTTCACCCAGTAGAGAAAGCAGAGAAATGTAGCGGGCCGGCGAACGAATAAACTGAGAAGCGTGGGCACCGCTCCGAACTTCCGTTCCTTAACTAGCTTTCCAAAGATCAGGTTCGCGAGTCGATCTTGAACCCTCGGTTTGACGATGGCCCAGTAGCGATCCTTAGAATCAAGCAAGTCCGAGTTGCGCTTAGCCATTCGCCAATACGAATCAAAGAGCAGCAGATAGTTCCGCGACAGGGAGGCACCCGCCTGACGATACTCGGCCCTCGGTTCAGGATCATACACAGTTCCCGAGTTGGCGGTCATTCGGATTGCAAGATCAGAGTCCTCTGCGATGTGATACGTCTCATCAAATCCCCCGACCGCTTCAAAGGCTACCTTCCGAACCGTCATGCCGCAGGTTGGCCCGTACATTTCGGCGAGCATCATTTCGAGGGAAACTTCGCCCACCCCAGTAAGGGGTAACGATTCCACCCATAAAGGGTTCCGCTCCGCATCCACAATCGCAAAGCTACCCACGACCAAGCCTACATCTGCTGATGAACGCAGCATGCCTGCGCGAACCTCAGCGCATTCGGGATGGAGAACATCATCCCCATCAAGAAAAACAACGTATTCCCCCTTGGCTTCACGAACTCCTCGATTCCGAGCCCCGGATGGGCCACAGTTGTCTTGAATAAAACCACGAACTTCAAACGCTTTCAATACACCTTGCGTGTCGTCAGTCGAACTGTTATCAACAACGATCACTTCCTTGTTCGGATAGGTTTGCTCCAAAGCAGACTGAATTGCTTCGCCGAGAAATCGACACTGGTTGAAGGTGGGGATTACAATTGAAACGAGCGGAACCCCCGCATTGTCATGCAACATGGTTCCGCTCATTTCGTCTGGTTACGCGTCGAGTGATTTAGGAGTCCGGCCCTGATCTTCGATCATCGATGGGTCCGCACTTTCTGTAACGACGGCGAGGTCGGAAGACCGAGTGAAGGCGACCGTTACCTGCGGGCATCCCGCTTCCTTAAGGGCTTGTTGGGCTTGTAAGAACTCGACGCTCTTCGTACGCCCAGCGCGAACCAGCAAGATAACTTCATCAACATGGGCGGCAACGAAGGCGTATTCAGCACTCTTCGATGCGGGCTCTAGGTCGATGATGGTGAGGTCTGCCTCATGCTGCTGGATTGCTTGGTTAACCTCGGGATTGCGCTCGCCACCCAGCGTCAGCAGGGTTTGAGTCGAAATCCCACGAATCATCGGCGAAATCTCGACCACCTCATTCGCGGCAGGCTGCTTACCGGCCAGTCGAGCAAGCGCACCCCGTGGATCGCACTCAACCAATAAGACTCTAGATCCATGCCGGGCACCGGCAACCGCAAGATTGACCGCAGTCGTAGACGCACCAGAGTCCTTCGCCAACCCGACCACCGCAAGACGATAGGGTCGATTGGTGCTTCGCAGGTGGTTCGCGAGGAGAGTCTCGTAGGATTCCGGGGGTGCCTTTGAAAGGCCCCGGAAAGGTGCCCGAAGTTCGGGCACGAGTCGATAGACCGGCCGGAAGGCGAGCTGGTTTAGCTGCGCCAGCGACCGAATCGGCTGCTTCTTAGCTTCCGTGGCAAGCATGGAGAGCACGCCGAGGATCAGCCCCGCGACGATTCCAAAAAGGGTATTGATGATTGGTTTCGGGCTGACCGGATCGGGCAAAGCGGTCGCGGGAGTAACTTCTCGGGTGGGGGTAACACGGCCGCTTTGTGCGGCTTTCAGAGTCTTGAGACGATCTGCGTAGGCTAGGTATAGCCTTTCCAGGGCCAGTTGCTGTCGATTTAGTTCGGACTGCTTCGCCTGGGCTGCGGGATAGGTTTTTAGCGTCGCTTCCTTTTCAGAGATTGCCTGATTCACTTCTCGCATCCGGTCCCGAAGGCCGCGAATATTGGCACGTCCCTCCTCGACTTGGGCGAGCATGTTTTGAAGAATGCTGTTCGGAATCGTGGCTTCCGAGCCTGGCACCTGTTCATCTTCATTAGCAAGCGCCGCCTCAATCACAGCGAGCTTTGCCTTCATAATCTTGACCTCGTCGCGATCGGGTAAGTACCGCTCAAGAAGGCCCTTGATCTCTGCTTCTGCCGCCGCTTTCTCACCTTTGAGCCGCTGGCGAGCGGGATTGATCGTCGTGCCTCTACCGCCCGGCTCTTCTTTGTTCAAGCGCTTGAGGCCCGATTCCAGACCGCTTACGCGCTCTGTGACCGTGGCCAGATCTAAACGCGTTGTGTCCCGAGCAGCCTTTAAAGAAGCCAGATTCGAAATTTCAGACTGAATCTGGAGAACGAGGTCGGGAGTATTGGTGTCGCCTCTGAGTTTCTCAGTCGCACTATCCACCGACTTCAGCTGCTTCGAGATATCGTCGAACTGAGTCTGCATGAACTGCCCAGCGCGGCTTGCGAGTTCGGTCGTATTCCGCAGGTTCTGTGCGACAAACGCCGAATAAATCTCGGCGGCCACGCTCTTGGCCAACTGTTTATCCGGAAGGCGGATTCGCATCGTAATGATGTCAGAACTTGCCTCAGCTTCCACGGCGAGAGCATCCATCAGGGTGCCAGGAAAAATTGGACTTGTCGGATCGTTGGATGGGTCAGCCCAGTTGTTCTGCAGGGCAACCCGACGAGCAGCATCTGAGACCACACCGTACGACGTGAGTTGTTGAACCTGGGTCGTCAACGTTCTGGGTCGGGAAAAGTCAATCATGTCGCTGACCGACTGCTCAGCGTTGTTCGCTGTCATGCTCGCCGTCAGCGGCTTCTGGTCAATCATGATGGCGACGACGGCCTCATACTTCCTCGGCGCCATTAAGGACGCTACCAGAGCAATCAAAGCGCCACCAAGGGCAAATAAACAGAGTCGCAACCAGTAAGACTTGATCAACGCGCTACCTCACTCACCCGATTATCGGGTGATTTCGAACCGAACCCACAGTACATCAACACTAGTAAGACGGTGATTCACTCCCAAATTGGTGCGAACCTGCAAAGTTTACCGGGAAACTACACCGCCTTAAGCATGCTCCGGAGCCCGCCCGGCTTCAGCGGATTCTGGCCCAGAACCTGCGCCATCACCCAAATGTGCACGCAAGCCCCTCCAACCAAGCCGATTGCTAGTTGCGCGTAGGGATGGACACCCAGAAATTTCGTGCAGATGACCGCCGCCGCAGTCACCACTCCGCCACCAAATCGCCTGAACATGACGGCCGCTTGAACGCGACTCGGCGGAATCGCGATCGCGAGCGCGATGAACAGAGTCGCGTAAATCGCGATCGCGCCGGCCGTGAGGCACCACACGATGGAGAGGAGCGTGGCGTTTTGCCAAGTCGCCGCAAGGCTAGCACCCGCAACGACGTATCCCATAATCCACCCCATCATGTGCAACTTGGGCCGACCCGTTGCCACCAAAGCCCCCCCTGCAGCGACGCCAAAAGCTCTGCACCCCAGATAAATGGAGAGGATGCTGAGAACAGGGCCGCTCGCAGCAAATTCCTTCGAGTACAGAATGTCAATGATGGTATTGGCATGTGCCCAAAGGAGCCCATACAAGGGAAGGGTTACTAAAGCGAGGAGTCCCACCGTCCGAGTCCAAATGTCCGCTTGCCGTTCCGGAGTCGCGTTGTCTCTGGCGTATGCCACGACGACGGGCCGGTTGACGGGGACGGTTATCAGTTCAACCGGCTTCGAAGCGATGTTGAACGCAGCGAAGTAGACTCCATTCCCTTTATCACCCACAACCTTCTGCACGAGGAAGTAGTCGAACGACGTGTACGCGAAGTACGCCAAGTTCGCTCCCAAGTTCGCGGTACTGCTCTTGATGATCTCAAAGGCCTCCTTTCCAAACCTAGGCTTGACGAACTTGGCGATCCGAAGTACGAGGATGCTAAACAGGATCACCCGCACTCCAAGCTGAGCGACCAGGCTTATGAGCCCATAACCCAAAAGGGCGAGCGTCAGAGCGACCGCGTAGCTGGCCAGGGTGGCAAAAAGATCCGCGAATCCGAGTTCTCGAAACTTGACTTCCCGCTGAAGGGTCACGCTAGGGATCGTGACGAACCCTCCCAGGAACACACACATTGCGGCCAGAATGAGCGCCGGCTCTATCTGGGGCAGATTGAAAAAGCGGGCTATTGTTCCCCGCGCAACGACTAGTACTATCGCAAACAAGGCCGCTGACCCGATGGATGCGGCAACGTAGCTCTGAATCCGCTCGGGGGTCAATTTCCTGTCTGCAATATAAGTTGCGCCCAAACCACCTTCCCGTATAAGCTCCGTTACGGCAAAAATAGTCGTGAGTACGGCGAAGACCCCCACGATCTGGGGGCCGACTGATCGCGCGATGAGGATCCCGATTACCGGGAAGGCGATTTTCGCAGGCGCGGCAAACGCCATGTTCCAAGCAATCCCTCTCGCGACCGTTGATTTGTCGAGCTGCTTCTCGGGCGATTCGGTTTCTTTGTCCATAGAGGAACGGATTTAACCGCCGAGAAGATCAGGAGGCACGGGCCCGCGTGGAGGCATCGATGGTGGAGTGATCAGCAAGGTATCTACCCAAACATCGTTGGCGTCCTCTCCAAAAACCTGCAGGGTGACCTTCATCGAAGCGCCTTTGAACGTTGTCGGGCCCATTCGATACCAAGCAAATCCTGGGCCGTACGGTCGAACCGGATCTTCCGTAGCCATGAGATCCTGCCCGCCCACATTGACATGAAGGTTTCTCCGTGCGGAAGGCGAAATCCGGGCGGCAACCCAAATTTCGACGTCTTCAGCTCTAACCGGGACGGTGTACTCAGCGAAGAAGCCCCGCGAATCCAGCGACGAGGGAGAACTCAAGGACAGCACGGCACCGCTGTTCGCTCCCGACACGTTGAGTACTTCGGAGAAGTTCGTCGTCCGACTTCCTTCCGCTTCAACCCACACGTAGGGTGCGAGTCGAACGGTAGCCGTCCAATACGCGCGTCGCATCTGGATAAAGCTGCCTCCAGGTGAGCGATCGAAGGCTTGGGCGGCGTCACGGAAGGCGTACTCTTCGGTTGCGATGTCTCGCTTGAGGGCTTCCGCCAGCTTCTTCAGCTCGCCAAACTTGGCCGCGGTTTCCGCGAAGGCCGCTTCCGGAATCGGTACCTCATCCGTGCCGGAAATGAGAAGTGGAAACTGCCCGAGCAGGACTTCGGCTCCGTTTTTCGAAAGCTTAACTTTTGGATCGGAACCGTCAAGAGTTTCAAACTTGGCCAGCTTGGGCTCCGACAATCTCAGCTTCACTCGGGCGTTAGCACTAGAAGACCAAAGTGCCGTAAACGCGGTGCCTCGTTCCACATACCGGTAAGCAAAAAAGGAGGTGCCGAGGTCAACGCGGTTCCCGCCTCCCGGAGAAGGGAGCCAATATCGACCCGACGGCAATCGCTGGGGACTTGCCGGATTCGAAGCGCTTTCCGGATAGAACAAAGGCTTTGGAGACCACAGCGACAGCGCGAGGTCCGAACTTCGAGACTCCGAAACCAACCAATCCGGATGAGTCGTGTTGAAGAAAAAGCCTCTTGCCCCCATGGCGCTGAGATCCGCGATCGCGTTCCCGATCGGCGAGGAATCGTCGTTCTTACCTGTATCAATGTCGGTCGCCACCATCCAACCCGAAAACGGCCATCGAAGGAGTGAACTTGCACCTCGGCCCGCCGTATCCGCCAAGGCTGAAGGAGTATTGCCATGAGCGCGCAACCCAACGCCGGTCAAGGATGGTTTAGTGCTTTCGTATGGCGCCGCCCAGCCTCGCCAATCCTGCAAGACAGGGACATCTGCGACCTGTCGGATCGCCGCCACGAGCCGATCAAACCGACGCGAAGCCGCCGCGTTGACCGCCGCTTGAATATCGCCCCAGATCGAACTTGCTCGGCTCGTGCATCGATACTGCTTATCCGTAGTCGGGTCCCACGCGTACTCGATTCCACGCGTACCAGACCAAAGCGGCACTAAACGAGCAACCTGATCGAAGGTCGTCAAGTCATTCGCAGATAAGGCCCAAGCTCGCTGCAGGGTCTCGATGTTTCGATACCTGCCCTCCAGGTATTGGCGGAACTCCATTCTAAAGTAAGTGCTCGTCGGCACGAAGTTGCCCGCTTGGAACGAAAGATAATCGCCCATCGGGTTCACGAGTCCGCGGAAACCGGGGCCAAGATTCGCCTTCTTGAGTGCGATCAAAATCGCGTCGCGTTGGATATCGAACCGATCCCAGTAGTCTGGCCGGGTCTGCGTAATCATCTCGGGATAGACCAAGAGAATGTGTTCTAGTCCGCCCTGAATCTCAGCATCGTAGCTAAACTTGCCATCGAGCACCGCCACTCGGGTCGACTTGATCACCGTGGCGTCACGCGCCGTGACCATCACCGCAAGCGCGGAACTCGCGCCCACAAGCGGAAACTCCACTTTGCGGCTCTCCTTCAATCCGGTTATCCGGTACGTCTGTGGCTCCACGGCAATACCTCGTGCCCCAGGAGCCAAGCCGTCGACCGATATCAGGTACCGCATTGCGTTGTCTTCCAACCGCTTCACCGCGCCAGACCAGTCAACCCCCATGGGCAGTTTCACCAAGACATCCGTCAGTCCAGCGGTCTTTGCAGCCAGGAGGGCGGCTTCGCTAGAATCAATGCGAACGCCGACCGGAATAAAGGGCTCGTTATTCCATAGCAGCGTGTGGTGCTCGTTCACCTTCCACGATGCAGGTGCCCCAACGGCAGGCCTGTAGGTACCACTCGTCGGGTCTGGACTCATCCAGGGTACCAACGCCAAGCTCAAAAGAACCATCATCTGCACATCTCCAAGGTACCAGACGGGTTGAGACTATAAGCCGGTTTGGGCGATTTCAATCGCGCGGAGGCATGCACGCGCTTTGTTTGCGGTTTCTTCATACTCGCGTTCGGGGATGGAATCGTAAACCAGCCCCGCGCCAGCCTGAACATAAGCTTTGCCGTCCTTCAAGTAGATCGTGCGGATCGCGATGCACATATCGAGGTCGCCATCATTGGCGAAATAGCCCACCGCTCCCGCGTAGAGGCCTCGTTTTGTGGGTTCCAACTCGTCGATAATCTGCATCGCCCGCACTTTCGGAGCGCCAGAGACGGTGCCCGCAGGGAAAGTAGCCCGAATCAGATCGAAAGCATCGTGTTTTTCGTCAAGAGTTCCGGTCACATCGCTCACGATGTGCATCACGTGGCTGTACCGCTCGATCTCCATTAAATCGTTGACCTTGATTGAGCCGATTTCGGAGACCCGCCCGAGGTCGTTTCGGCCCAGATCGACCAGCATGATGTGCTCGGCGCGTTCCTTCTCGTCGGCAAGCAGTTCTTCGGCTAACCGTCGGTCCTCTTCATCGGTTTCTCCCCGCCATCTTGTTCCCGCGATCGGTCGAACTCGGGCTTCACGACCGTTTAAACTGACTAAAATCTCTGGAGAGGCGCCAACGACATCGAAGTCGCCGAACCGCAACAAAAACATATAAGGGGAGGGGTTCAAAGATCGAAGGGCGCGATAGATCGACAAAGGATGGGCGTCGACTTCAGTTTCGAATCGCTGGGAAACGACCATCTGAATGCCATCGCCTGCGGCAATGTAATCGATGACCTTTCGGACGGATGCTTCAAAGTCTTGCTTAGTAAAATTACTCTTTACCTCATGGACGGGGCCACCCCGTGTTGGTAAGGGAGGCAGGGGCTGATTGAGTCTTCTGTGGATTCGTTCGACCTCCAGCCGGGCTTGTTCGTATCCTTCTGGCGTCGGGTGGGCGTTGACAATGATCCGCAAGAGATTCCTTGCGTGGTC
>JBKJJL010000323.1:0-7413 GCA_046597875.1 Fimbriimonadaceae bacterium
GACGCCGCCGGCGAAGCCTTGAAACCGGCTGAGAACCCGCGGATCCACACCGGACTCGGCGTGAGCCAAAACCACCTTGAATTCAAGCTCAAAATGACGCGCGAAGAGGCGTTGGAAACCGGAGTCCGCGCCGTAAAACACGCCCGCAAGTACACGGATAACATTGAGTACTTTATGGAAGACTCGGGCCGCGCCGATCGCGACTATGTGTACAAAGTTGTTGAAGAAGTCATCAAGGCGGGGGCGACGACGATCAACGTGCCCGACACGACTGGTTACACCTATCCATCCGAGTATCGTGCCTTGATCAAGGGCATCATCGAAAACGTGCCGAACTCGGACAAGGCGATTTTCTCGTGCCACTGCCACAACGACCTCGGGATGGCCACCGCGAACACACTGGCAGGCGTCCTCGGCGGGGCCAGGCAGGTTGAGGTGACCGTAAATGGGATCGGTGAACGGGCGGGTAATACATCTCTGGAAGAGGTCGTGATGGCACTCCACATTCGAAAGGACCTTTTTGGATGCGAAACCGGAGTTCAATCCAACAAACTGCTCGCGATATCGAAACTGGTGTCACGACTGAGCGGCATGATGGTGCAACGCAACAAGGCCATCGTCGGCGCAAATGCTTACGCCCACTCAAGCGGGATTCACCAAGACGGCGTCCTCAAAGAGCGCTCTACCTACGAGATCATTGACCCCCTGCTGGTAGGAGCCGAAAAGAGCGAAATTATTCTGACTGCGCGTTCGGGGCGGCACGGACTGAAGTTCCGCTTCGCCGAGCTTGGATTCAACTTCAAGGATGAACGATTCGAACACCTCTACAATAAGTTCGTTGAAATGGCCGACACAAAGGGCGAGGTTGACGACGAGGATCTACGTCAGTTGATCAGCGCCTGAAACGGATGGCCCGGCCTCTTCGTAAGCGTTTTATGGAGCACGGGTAGGACCAGAATTACCAGTTCTTAATCTCATTAAGCCAGCCCACCAGGACCTCGCGGGTACCCTTGAGACACATGCGAAAATGGGCTCTCTTGGCCGCACTCGTGCCCGTTCTTGGCGTTGCTCAGCTACGGGTCGCCACGTGGAATATCAGCAACTACGCAGGCGGGCGAGTTAGCGATATTCAGACCGCCGTGTTCGACACATTCGAGGGTCGCACGATGCGTCCCGACGTCCTTGTTGCCCAGGAAATCATGAGCGCCGCCGCGCAGACCGCTCTTCTCAACGCATTGAACACGGCGCCAGGGAGTTCGGGAACGTGGGCATCCGCGCCATTTACCGATGGAAATGACACCGACAATGCCTTCTTTTATCGCACAGACAGGCTTAGTCTCGTCGCTTCAACCATCATCGGAACGGGAGGAAACTCGCCCTTGCCGCCGAGGGACACGAAGCGTTACGATGTCCGCCTGCTCGGCTATTCCGTACTGCAACCGAAGCTGGCTATTTATTCCGGCCACTTCAAGGCGGGAACCGCGCCGGATGACGAATCCAGGCGGCTGGCAGAGGCTTTCCGGATACGCAACAACGCCCAGGCTCTGACGGGCTTTGACGGGTTCATGGTCGTTGGTGACTTCAACACTTATTCGTCAAGCGACGACAGTTTTGTCAAGCTTACGGGGAGTGAATCCAACAACACCGGACGATTTTTTGACCCGATCGCGACGAGCGGGAACTGGGATGGTCTTAGCTCGTTCCGATTCGTGCACACCCAGGACCCATCGGGCGCGGGCGGCATGGACAGTCGATTTGATTTCTTGCTGCTCTGCCAGAGCCTGGTAGACGGTCAGGGCTTTGAGTACGTCGGCAATCCGTCCCTGGCTTACAGCACGCTGACGTGGAACGACGCCGCGCACTCCTATCGGGCATGGGGAAACGATGGGTCGAGCTTCAACAATGTGCTCACTGTTACGGGCAATGCGATGGTTGGAGCGACGATTGCGCAAGCGATCCGAAACGCCGCGACCACATCCGGGGGGCACATTCCGGTTTTCCTCGATCTACGAGTGCCCGCTGAGACCGCGGCGAGCCCGTCGGCGCTGGACTTTGGCATCTCGGTCGTCGGAAGTTCTTCGAATCGAAACGTGACCGTATCCAACTCGACGGATACGGGCGCCTGGGGGTCGGGGATCGCAAACCTTCTCTACACGCTTGCTGCTCCGGGGCCATTCACTGCGCCGAGCGGGACATTCTCGGCGACCGCGGGGACGAGCGGGAACGTTCACGCAATATCCATGAATACCTCGACGCCAGGCGAGTTTAGCCAGAACTTGACGGTCTCGCCAACCGTTGCAGGTGGCAATACGCGAACCGTATCGTTAACGGGCAGGGTCGTCCCGGATGAGCTTTTCGCGTCAAGTTGGAACTTGATTCGAGGCACGCATTTTTCCGGTGGGCTGGCAGAACTTACGTCCAACAACAATCAATACGTCACCTTCAGTGCCCCACTTTCAAGTCGAACGGGCTCACCCGAAATCGAGTTTGCGAGCACGTCACCGATTACTCAGGTCAATACGATTGACTTTCGTTTTGAATCAAATGGGAGCGCTCAGCTAATCCAGCACCTTGACGCTTACGACTACACCGCCGGGGCTTGGGTCACGATATCTTCCCAGTTGATAGGCCGGGCAGATCGGGCCGTCACCGTTTCGCTTTCTTCGCCGAACCGGTTTATCGCGCCGGGAACGAGAGCGTTGCGCATTCGGACGAGAATTTTGGCTGTCGGCTTCACGGGCGTGGGACAATGCACCTATAAAGTTGATCGCGTGGCCTGGGTGCTTCGGTAGATTGCGATAGAATGGGCGAGATGGATCGTCTTCGCGAACTGCCCCGGGTTGATGCGATTGCATCGTCCCCAGGGCTAGCTGCTTTTCCCGTTCACGTACGAACAAGGGCGGCACGACACGCGATTTCCCTGGCCCGCGCCGCGTTGCTTGCGGGCGAGGAGTGCCCGAACATTGAGTTGGCCGCTCAGGATTTAGCCAAGGGCTGGTCGGCTTCGCGACTGCCTTTGGCGATCAATGCGAGTGGCGTGATTCTTCACACGGGCCTAGGTCGCGCGCGCTTGGCACCTGCGGCGGAGGTTGCGGTTGCGCTCGCCTCGCAGGGCCATGCCGCCGTTGAGCTGGATCTCGCTTCGGGCGCGCGAGGAGATCGGCAAACCCTCGTGCGCGAACTTCTATGCCAGCTGACCGGGGCCGAGGACGCGCTCGTGGTCAACAATTGCGCGGCGGCGGTTTTCCTTTCCCTTGCCGCCCTTGCCGAAGGTCGGGAAATCATCCTGTCTCGGGGCCAAATGGTCGAGATCGGCGGCTCATTTCGGATGCCCGATATTGTGGTTCAGAGCGGATGCAAACTCGTGGAAGTTGGCTGCACGAACAAGGTTCGCCTGAGCGATTATGAAGGCGCGATTACAGATCGGACGGCGGCGATTCTCCGATGTCATCCCAGCAACTTTCGGATTACCGGGTTCACGGAGGAACCCTCCGTGACGGAACTTGCAGAGCTGGCCCATCGGAACGGTTTGAGGCTGATCGACGACGCCGGAAGCGGAGCCCTGGTTGATACCTCGAAGTTCGGATTGCCACGCGAGCCCTTGCTGGGAGAATCGCTGAAGGCCGGTGCGGATGTCGCGATGGCGAGCGGAGACAAGCTCCTGGGCGGCCCTCAGGCGGGGCTCATCGTGGGTTCGCACGAAGCGGTTTCAATGATTGCTCGGCACCCCCTCGCCCGAGCGGTCCGGGTGGACAAGTTAACACTTGCCGCCCTCGCCGCGACGCTTCAGATGTACGCAAATGGGCAAGCGGACGAGATTCCGACGCTTTGCTACTTGGGCAAGTCCCTAGACGAAGTAAAACGCGATGCGGAGCAGATGGCAGTAGCCTTTCCGGGTGCAGTAGTGGAGCAAGGATTAACGGAGGTCGGGGGAGGCTCAATTCCGGGAGAAGGCATCCAAACGTGGCGGTGCGGGCTGGATTCAGACTCCTGCGACGACCTCGCTCGGGCCCTTCGAATGGGCTCACCGCCGGTCATCTCACGTATCGAGAAGGGCAGGGTGTGGTTGGACCCGCGAACGATGGAACCCGACGAGGTTGCCACAGTCTGTGACATCCTAAAGAGACTTTCATGACCAACCAAGAACTGCGCCTCCTGCTTCAGCATCTTGAGGATCATCATCCGGGAGAACGTGCGCACGGGGAGCGAGTTTCGGTTTACGCGGTTGCGACGGCGGCCACGCTTGGCTTTTCCGAAGAAGACTTACTCGACCTTCGATGCGCGGCGGCCCTCCACGACATCGGCAAGCTCGATCTTCCGGGTGAACTCTTGAATAAGACGGGGCAGCTGGACGGAGCCGACGTCATTGCGCTCCGACGCCACGCCGTCCTGTGCAAAGACCATATCGCAAGTGAGACCCAGAGAGACTGGATCGTCGCTCACCACGAGCGTTGGGACGGGTCTGGCTATCCTAGTGGCTTAAGCGCGGAGGCGATCCCATTAGGTGCCCGGATCATTAGTGTCGCCGAGACTTTTGATGTCCTCCTTAACGACAACCGTTGGCGAGGCCCTTTGACCGAGGACGCGGCACTTGATGAGATCCGACGGTGTGCGGGAACGCAGTTTGATCCAGCCGCCGTCCAGGCGTTTTTGTCCGTGCAGCCGTTGATTCAGCCGGTGGTCGTGCCGAATGCCTGAGCTGCCCGAAGTCGAGACGGTTTGTCGGTTAATGCGAGGGGCTCTCGTTGGGCACAAGCTGGCGGACGTGGAAGTCATGCCGGACGAGATCGTGCTTTCAAAAGTCGAACCGGAAGTCCTGCGTGCGGCATTGACGGGCCAGACCGTGCTGAGCATTGGCCGGAGGGGAAAGTTTTGGTGGATTCAAACGTCGGGTCCGGCGCTTTGTGGGCACCTAGGGATGAGTGGCTGGATTCGCGAATTAGGTGAGCCGACCATCCGACTGCGCGAACACGGCCAGGCGCCGTTGGACGATCCCGAAGGGCGGCCGAGGTTTTTGAAGCTCCTGTTGACTGGGGATCATGGGAAGCGGGTTTCGATGACGGACGGGCGACGGCTTTCGCGTTTGTGGTTGGCGGTCGATCCCCTGACCGACCCGAGGATTGCGAAACTTGGGCCGGATGCCCTTGAGAATATGAGGGGGGTTAGCGATTTGGAGATTGCGTTCGCGAAGCGCAAAGCTCCAATCAAGGCTCTCCTTTTGGACCAGCACTTCATGAGCGGCGTGGGCAACTGGCTGGCCGATGAGTGCTTGTATCAAGCCCGCATTGCCCCGGCTCGATTGACGAACACCTTAACTCGTGCGGAGATAACGAAGCTGAGGAAGAAATTGCTGGAAATCCTTCAGTTCGCTTGCGACGTCGGTGCGGACAAGGATCAGTTCCCTCAAGATTGGATGTTCCATGCGAGGTGGGATGGAAAGCGGGGCATTGCCCAGATCGGCGGGCACGATATCGTGCGTGAAAGTGTTGCGGGTCGAACGACAGCGTGGGTGCCCGCCGTGCAGAAATAGTTAAGAAAGCAAGAACTGCACACGACAATGCAACAATTTTGGCTCGCCGACGCGTAAAGTGAGTTCGAGCATGATCCTCATGCTCGAAGAGGAGAACTTAACGATGTCAGAACACGCAATCGCGGCAGGAAAAGCCTTCCCGTGGCACGAACTTTATGTGGCGGACGCCGGTGCCGCAAAGGCGTTCTATACCGATTTACTCGGATGGAGCGTTCAGGAATTTGAGATGGGCGAGATGGGCACCTACACGATGCTCGTGTCGAACGGAACCCCAATCGCGGGCATCATGCAGACGGCTGGAAACCCAGACCTGGCGGATATGCCTCCGCATTGGTCTGTGTACATGGCGGTTGACGACGTCGACGCGACGGTCGCGAAAAGCACGGCTCTAGGCGGCACAGTCGTTGTCCCCGCGATGGATGTGCCGCAGGTCGGACGAATGTCCCTGCTCTGCGACCCCCAGGGGGCGATGTTCTGGGTGTACAAAGGGACTGAAGGCTAGGTTCGGCTCATCAACAAAATAGCCCCTACCGATTAGGCAGGGGCTTTCTCTCCGTCCGTCACCCCGGGATTTCGCTTCATTCATCAACCCGGGCCTTGACTTCATTCATGTCCCCGCTCTTTGCTTCATCCTGCACGCCGGAGGTGTGCCAGACCTTAGCCGCGGGTCGACTCCGGTCGCCCCGGGGAACTTGGGTCTCCCTTCTCCCGAACCGCAGCGCGGTTCCATATCCCCTCCTGGCGAGACGGAAATTCTGGCACCTCTCCGAGGTGCGGGATCAGGCTTCCCAGTTCCCCGGGGCGTCGGGAGTCGACCCGCGGCTAAGATCTTCAGCCCCTTCGGGGCTGGGCGGCCGCCCTCTTCAGCAAGTTCGCACACGATAGTGAGTTCGCTGTCTATGTGTCGATATAGAAGAGGCTAGGTTGGCTGAAGATTTCAGGTGGGCAAAGAATAGGCCGCGTGTCAATTGATACGCGGCCTACAAACTTGGGTGCGGGGGTAGGATTTGAACCTACGACCTCCGGGTTATGAGCCCGACGAGCTACCAGGCTGCTCCACCCCGCGACGTTAGGCATATGATACCCGATCAGTTCAGGATGGCGTAGATTTGATCCTCGTCGAGGATCGTGTAATCTTCGCCATCGATCGTCACTTCATTACCGCCGTACTTGCTGAAGAGGACCGAGTCGCCCTTTTTGACGGTGAGGGTGTTTCGATCGCCATTGTCCAGCACGCGGCCGTTGCCGATCGCGATGACCTTGCCGGTTTGGGGCTTCTTCTTGGCGCTGTCGGGAAGGAAGATGCCGGAGGCAGTCTTGTCTTCTTGCTCCATTAATTGAACGACGACCTTATCGCCGAGGGGTTTTAGATTGCTCATCTTGTGCGTATTCTCCTGAAAACGGTTTAGCAGTCTGACTGCTTGATTGCTAAATGGTACCCTTTTACGAAGGGGAAGTCAAGGACTCTCAGGCGGAAGTGCGCCTAGAAATGGGTGGTGCCGTGGGCCGGACTTGAACCGGCGACCCTAGCATTTTCAGTGCTATGCTCTACCAACTGAGCTACCGCGGCACGCGGAAACGATGGCGCGGATGACGGGATTTGAACCCGCGGCCTCCGGCGTGACAGGCCGGCGCTCTAAACCGCTGAGCTACACCCGCGCGTGAACGGGGATTATGCCACATCACGGGCCGGATTGCAAGGGCCGATGATCCGGGTTCCACTTCTCGGCAAGGCGTCCCGAGATCATGGACGGCCTCCATTGCCCCCGCCAAGCCCTTAACGCCTGGAAGATCGAACTGACCATGTAGACAAGAGAAACGAGGCCGAGCATGGCCCACATGAACACGGATTTGAGCAGGCTTTCCCAAACCAGGTCCCACGT
>JBKJJL010000056.1:0-11846 GCA_046597875.1 Fimbriimonadaceae bacterium
TTTCTGGAAGAGATCGATATGATGAGAAAAGGCTCGTGGGCTGCGCAGATTCTTAAACTTGGGCACCACGGAAGCCGTTTTTCGTCTGGTGACTCCTGGCTCGATCATGTCCATCCCGCCTTGGCCATCGTCAGTTGCGGGCGGGACAACAACTACGGACATCCCGCTCCCGACGTCTTGGAGCGTTGCGCGAAACGAGGCATTCAAGTTCACCGAACCGATCGCGAGGGGAATCTGAGCTTTCGAGTGATAGATGGAACGTTTGCGCGCTAGTCGTGTGGCATGGTCGTCCCGACCATGCGTCGCACCCCCGTCTCGGGGGTGCACTTCGGGAAAGATCAAGAGCGGGACGCTCGTGATACGCATGACCGGGACGGTCATGCCACAACTCGCAGAGATGTCCCCCGATGCGCTACGCTTTCCGGGAATGGAACCCCTTCGCGTTGGAGTTATTGGTTGCGGCAACATCAGTTCGATCTACCTTGAGAATCTCTCGAAGTACGATGGAACGACCGTCCTCTCGTGTGCCGATCTCGACCTCGATCGAGCCCAAGCGTCGGCAGAAAAGTACGGCGTCCCGCGTTTCCAATCTCCGGAGGACATCCTCGCGAACGACGAAATTGACTTGATCTTGAACCTAACGGTTCCGAAAGCCCACGCCTCGGTGAACCTTGCGGCTCTCGAACACGGAAAGCATGTTTACGTAGAAAAGCCCCTCAGTTTGGACCGTATCCAGGGCCTCGAGCAAGTAGATTTGGCCCGCAAAAGCGGGCTCTTGATCGGAGGCGCACCGGATACTTTCCTCGGAGCGGGCCTCCAGACCTGCAAGAGACTCATCGACGAAGGAGCAATCGGCGAACCGATCGGGGTGAACGCCTTTATGCTTTGCCATGGCCACGAGAGTTGGCATCCGTCCCCGGAGTTCTACTACGAGCAAGGCGGAGGGCCTCTCTTCGATATGGGCCCCTATTATCTGACTGCGCTGGTCTCGTTAATGGGATCCATTTCCCATGTTCAATCCCTCGCGCGAGCCACTTTCGAAAGCCGAAGGATCACCAGCCAACCCAAACGTGGCAAAGCCATCCATGTGGAAACCCCGACCCACATCGCAGCGCTTTTGCAGTTCGAATCCGGCGCGATCGGCCAGATCACGACGAGCTTTGATGTCTGGCATCACACGATGCCACATATCGAAATCTACGGAACCGAAGGCTCCTTGGGCGTGCCCGATCCGAACGGATTCGGCGGGCCGGTACAGGTGCGAAAATCGGATCAGAGCGAATGGCAAGACGTCCCGCTCCGAGGCCCGTACTCGCAGAATAGCCGGGGAGTCGGAGTCTTGGACATGGCCTATGCTCTCCGTCGAGGGCGGGAAGCTCGCGCGAGCGGCGCTTTGGCATTCCACGTCTTAGATGTCATGCAGGCGATTTTGGAGTCTGGCGAAACTCGGGCTGGACAAGGCATCGAAAGCAGGGCAACACGCCCCGCTCCGATTGGTCCCGAAACCCCTGAAGGCGTCTTGCTCGACTGATGCAGCGATGCCGGTAGGATTAATCAGGCGTTTCGGCAACGATAGTCGAACTAATCCCACCGCGAACGTTGAAGTGCCCGGTCACGCGCATCCATCGCGGCTTACAGGCCTCGACCAGCTCATCGAGCAACCGATTGATCACCGCCTCGAAGTAAATTCCCTCGTTGCGGAAAGAATGGTAGTAAAACTTGAGCGACTTGAGCTCAATGCAAAGCTCGTCGGGGATGTACTCCAACTCGATCGTGGCAAAATCGGGCTGGCCCGTTTTGGGGCATACACTCGTGAACTCGGGGCACACGTGCGCGATCGTGTAATCACGATGCGGGGCAGGATTCGAAAAGGTCTCGATAGGGCTCATGCCGAAGGCGGATAGTACCTGCCACAATCCCAATAATGTCCCCACGGCTCGCCTTTGCAATGGACACCGCCTACGCAGCGGGGCGGCTGACGTTAGCTCACTTTGAGAACATCGGATTCGAGCTCAAGAGCGATCAGTCGCCGGTCACCATTGCGGACCGTGAGGCTGAATCCTTGATTAGAAAGCACATCGCGAATACCTATCCCGGGGAAGCGATTTTGGGAGAAGAAGAGGGCGGGGCTCAGGAAGGAGATCGGTGGGTGATCGATCCCATTGATGGAACGAAATCCTACGTCTGCGGGGTGCCTCTGTATGCGACGCTCTTGAGCTACGAACAAGATAATCGCCCGATTGTCGGCGTAGCCTTTTTTGCCGCTCTGAATCTGATGGTTGCCGCCGAACTGGGAGCAGGCGCTTATGCCAATGGTCGGCGCATCCATGTCTCGAAAGTATCGGATTTAGCTCGCTCAACCCTATGCTGCGGGGGCCACAAATCCCTAGAAGCGCAAGGTCGTGCTACTGGATTTCAAGGGCTTGCAAGGAAGGCCATGACCACTCGAACGTGGGGCGATGCCTATGGCCATTGCCTGGTCGCAATGGGCCGGGTCGAGGCGATGGTCGATCCGATCGTGAGCCCGTGGGATGTATCTTCGGTGGGGCTCATCGTGGAAGAGGCGGGTGGCCGATTCACAGATTTTTCGGGAAATGCAAGACCCCTTACCCAGGCGATCAGCTCAAATGGATTACTTCATGACGTGATTCTTGAGGCGTTCGCCTAGTGCGAGTCCTCGGAGTGGACCTTGGCCGGGTGCGCATCGGAATCGCGGTGGGAGAAACCGAGTTCGCGATCGCCACGCCTCGGCCCGCACTCGCGGCCACCGGCACGCTCGCCAAAGACGCCGCTGCCATCCACCAGATTGCAAAATCCGAAGAGGTGGAACGCATCGTTGTGGGCCAGCCGTTGAACGAAGAAGATGATCGGATGGCTCGGGTGTGCGGAATGCTCGCGGATGAGCTGCAGGCGCTTGGATGGGATGTTGCGTTGGTGGACGAGTCATTTTCGAGCGTGCAAGCAGAAGTGAGCCTTCGCGAATCAGACTTAAAGGGAAGCCAGCGCAAGCGCCATCGAGATGGGGCAGCCGCGGCCATCATATTGGATCGATTTTTTGATGAGCAAGCGCGGTCGTAAGATTACTTTGGGGGTGCTGGGGTTAACCTTCGGGCTAGCCGCCGGAGGCGTTTACTACGTGAAATCAGGGATTGAGCCTTTGGCGACGGGAAAGCCCTTCTTTATCCGGCTCGAGAATCGAACCCCGACCCCGCAGGTTGCGACGATGCTTAAGAATCGCGATGTCATCCGCAATGCGACTGCTTTTCGCTACTACGCCATGTACCGCCGGTATGACCATCAGGTCCTGTCGGGCACGTATCAGGTGCACGCAGGCCTCACCGCCGACGAGCTCATGCTCGCTTTGAAAAGGCCGATCAAGCAAATGGTCAGGATTCCAGAAACGAATCCTTCGTACCGCACTGCCCGACTCCTTGAACAGAAGGAAGTCACAACCGCAGAAGAGTACGAGGCAGCCCTCAAGAACCCCGCGGGGTTCCAGGATGCCGTCAAGTTTCCGTTGCCTAAGGGTTCATTGGAGGGCTATTTGTATCCCGACACCTATGACCTGCCGCCGCTGATCGGCGCCAACGCGGTGATTGCACGCCAGTTGAAAGCCTTCGAGAAAAAGGCCCTTCCCCTTATTACCGATCCCGCCAAGATGCAGAAAATTCTAACGATCGCGTCGATGGTCGAGTTGGAATCGGGGAAAGATTCCGATCGCCCAATCATTGCCGGGGTTATCCGAAATCGTTTAGAAAAAAAGATGCGACTGCAGATTGATGCGACTGTGCTCTACGGAATGCGCGAATGGCGAAGGCTCTTCAACAGAGACTACCGACACGTTTCGCTCTACAACACCTACCGGATTGATGGCCTTCCGCCGGGGCCAATCTGCTCCCCAAGTGTCAAGAGCATTCGAGCTGCCATGAATCCTGCCAAGCACAATTTTCTGTTTTACGTGGCCAAGCCCGACCTCTATCACCTGTTCGCCACGACCTACGAAGAACATCTGGCGAACATCGTTGTGGCCCGCAAGTTGCGGGATCAAAAGGCGACCCCATGAGCGAGTTTCGTATTGGCAAGTTCGACCGGAACCGCGTCTTTCGCCCCTTTAGGGGCCTTTGCCCGGTCGAGGCAGTGCAGTCAATTCTCGACATCGACCCCCAAGTTCTCGTAGCCGCGGGCAAGAAAGTCGTTCTCCTCGACGTCGACAATACGCTTCTCGTCTGGCGAAGTGAAGAGATTCCCGAGACGACGACGGAATGGATCGACCGGATGAAAGCCGCCGGGCTCCAGCTCCATATCTTGAGCAACACGCGCAATCCTGGCCGGTTGGATCGCTTGTCTCAGCGACTTGGGATCCCCTACTTTTTCGGCAAGTTCAAGCCTTCCAAAGTTATGTACGAGAAGGCGCTTCAGACGTACGAAGTTAAGCCATCTGAGGCGGTCATGATTGGGGATCAGATATTCACCGATGTCCTCGGAGCGAATCGAACGGGCATCGATGCGATTTGGGTTCGCCAAATGGCACCCGTTGATTTTGTAGGAACAAAAGTCAGCCGCATGGGCGAAAGGTTGCTTCGCAAACGTCTCTACCGTGCGATGGAGGAAAAGCGCGACCTCGACCCCTCAACCGTTGACTCTGAGACCGAGGATCTTTCCGTTGGCGGGACTGCCGCTTTCGACCTCCTCAAGCACCCGACCGTTCGCCAATTCATCAAGTTCGTCATCATCGGCGGCAGTTCGACCATCGTAGATATCGGCCTTCACTTGACGCTCGTTTTCTTCTTCCCTTGGGGAGAAAGCAAACTGGGAATTGTTTTCGGGCAGTGGTTGATTGAGCACGGACCCGCATTCTTTACCGCCATCGCCACCAAGGACGGAATCCCCAAACCAGAGTTAGCCGCATCACCGATTCTGAAAGTCTTGACTGCATCCATTGCGATCTTGAACAGCTTCTTCTGGAATCGTCGCTGGACATTTAAAATCCGGGGCAAAGAGCATCGCGCGGTTCAGTTGAAGAAGTTCTTCGCGGTTGCCTTGACCGGCATGGTCCTGAATACCGCGATAACCACGGGCCTCGGCAACATCATTCCTGGCCATGAGAAACGGAGTCTTTTCGTCGCGTCCATCATCGCTACTGTAGGCGTCGCCTTCTGGAACTTCTTCGGTCAGAAATTGTGGACATTCAAGAAGTAAAGACGTGAGCGCGATCGCCCATTGGATAGCAAGACAATTGTGGTGGGGCATGCTTTGGTTCATGCGCCGCCCATGGATGAAGCGTCTGCAACGGGCCTCAACGAGGATATTCGGGCCGGCACGAGAGGCCAGAGCAAGGGAGTCTCTAAAGCGGCAAAACGCATTCGCGCTCCGCTACGGCCTTCGGATTCTGACCGTCGCGGTTATGGTGCTTCTTGCAAGTGCGCTGATAACGGGGTCATACCTTCTCCTGGGCTACTTGAATGAGAACGGAGTTCTCCGGGTGCCGGGAACCGAACCGGTGATTGGCCGGTGAGTCAACTTTGGATGTGCGAGATGCGTTGATCGTATACTATTGATGTGGGATTTGACGAGATCAAACAGACAGTCAGGGTAGGAATGGATCAAACCGTCGTGATCAGCTTGCCAGGGTTCGCGGCGGGTACTGAAGTTCAAATCGTTGTGAATCGGTTGACCAACGGAATACATCGACAACCGGGAACCGCGAAGGGGCAACTAAAGATTGAGGCGGGATTCGATGATCCCCTGATGGAGTTCAAGGAATATCATTAGATGCGCATCTTGCTTGACAGCCATGCGTTCCTTTGGTATATCAGTTCTGACTCGAAACTCAGTCCTGCTGCCGAGAAAGTCATCACGGAATCCCAAGAGGTTTTCGTCAGCGTAGCCACTCTGTGGGAGTTGTCCCTCAAGCACGCCAACGGCAAGCTGACTCTCGCAGCCCCTCCGAAGGAGTTCTTTGAAGTACACCTTGATCGTAATCAGTTCAGGACCTTGGAGATCCGTGCCAGCCATGTCTTTGAAGCAACTACAATGCAAAGTCACGGGGCCCACAAGGACCCATTTGACCGATTGTTAGCCGCTCAAGCGATAACTGAAAGTCTATCGATTGTCAGTATCGACAGTCAGCTTGACCAGTACGGCCTCATTCGCATTTGGTGAACCTCATCCGTGGAAGACGGCCGCACGCGTACGGAGGGCGGACCGAAACAGGAAGATCCGCCCCCGAAAAACAGGATGATTGGCAACCTGAGCCCGAGCGTCTTGGAGGTGACGCAACGCGAAGCCTACACCCGTTCAGGTGAAAAACTAGCGCATCTTGTCGGCAATCGCCCGCCGGATCATGGCTTCTGAAATCTCGTCGCCGGAGGGATTGTAGGTTCCGGCATCGATCCGGGCCTTGAGCTCGGCAATGCGATCTTCGCGATCGGGCAACTGCCTAACGTGCTCAACCACCGCGCGAATTAGCTCGGCATCCTCGGGGCGAGGGTAAGTATCGAGAGGGAGGTCCATGTCCTGAATTTCGTCAATCAACCGACCATCGGCCAGCAGACGTTGAACCAACCTTACTTGTTCGTCTGATATTTGCATCTTTAGCTCCTTTGCCCATCTTGCCCTTGAGCTCGTGCTCTTAGACGCGTTATGGGCGCGCTTTGATTCGTTTATCAGACAGGCATCCCGGCTATCTCTCCTCCTGCTCTAGCGGGCCTTGAGATCCTAGGCTTTGCGTGATCGGAGTCGCCTCCGTCGTGCCCTTTTCTGTCATTGGCATTGCTGCCACAACTATCATCGGCAGGCACTTCAACAATCTTTAGGGGTTTTTCACAGAAAGTCGAAAAGGCGTGTTTTTCCACAATCCCTTCCGACCATGACTGCCACAAATACTGAATTTGTTCTGGAATCGTTCCGTATCGGCGATCCGTCCTTTTCACCTTCGATTGGCGCTGAGTCTGGTAACATAGGTGTCCGCCCTTCTGAACAACTTTCTAATCGGCGACTTTTCGAGACGACCCATGATGACCGACGATATATTGACGCCGACCGAGCCTGAAGAAGCGCTCGCCGCGTCCGACACGACCGCCACCACAGATGTGGCCGAGACCGCCATTGCTGAGACAACCGTAGAGGCCGCGCCGGAGGAGACGGTTGAGCCTGCTGCCGTGCCTGAGCCCGAACCTGAGCCCATCGTAGACGAAGCCCCCGCCCCAACGTTTGAACCGCTCCCCGAAGAGCCGGCCGCCGTTGTTCCCGAACCTGAACCCGTTTTCGAGGAAGCCCCCGCCCCAACGTTTGAACCGCTCCCTGAAGAGCCAGCCGCCGTTGCTCCCGAACCCGAACCCGTGGTTGAGGAAGCTCCGGTTGCTAGTGCTCCCGAGCCGATTCCTGCTCCGGCCCCCGTCGCAGCAGCCCCTGAGCCAACGATGGATGATGCGGCGCTGTTCGATGCTTATATGGAGCGCCTTGGTTCAGACGATGAAGCCCCCAACGAGGGCTACAAGCGGCTTTCTCGCGGCGACAGAGTCGAAGCGACCGTCATTCAAGTCGATCGAGATAAAGTTTTTGTTAACCTCGGCACCAAGTCCGAAGGCGTAGTTCCGCTTAGCGAGCTGACCGATGACAACATCGAGCACGCTTCGGAGCACGTCAAAGTTGGCGACAAGATTCAGGTCGTCGTCATCCGCCCTGAGGGTTCGGATGGCAACCTGCTCGTATCGAAGAAACGGGCTGAGTTCGAACAAGCGTGGGATCGAATCGAGCAATCGTTCAACGATCAGACCACGCTCATCGCGCAGGTTGTGGATCGCGTCAAAGGCGGCCTCGTCGTTGACATCGGCGTTCGTGGATTCGTTCCCGCAACGCATGTCGGCAGCGGCAAGCTCCGCAACATCGAAAAGTACGTCGGTCAATCGATGCCGCTGAAGATCATTGAGATTGATCGCGAGCGCAAGAAAGTCGTTCTCTCGAACCGCCAGGCGGACGAAGAGCGCCGAGTACAGGCCAAGGAAGATTTATTCAGTTCTGTAGCTCCGGGCGATACGCTTGACGGAACCGTTCGACGGCTCACCGATTACGGTGCGTTTGTCGATCTCGGGGGCGTGGATGGCCTCTTGCACATCTCTGAGATGAGCTGGATGCGGATCAATCACCCGCGCGAAATGTTCAAAGAAGGCCAGAAGATCAAGGTCATGGTCCTTCGCTTGGACAACTCGGCGAACAAGATCAGCTTGGGCCACCGTCAGGTGCTCCCCGATCCTTGGAATCTTATCAAGCAGAACTACACCGTCGGTCAAAAGCTGACTGTGAAGATCACTCGCTTGGTGGTGGCTGGCGCGTTTGTCAAGTTGGAAGAGGGCGCGGAAGCGTTCATTCCGGTGAGCGAAATGTCGAATCGCCGCATCCGCAAGCCGGATGAGGTCGTTGAGCTCGAACAAGATGTCGAAGTTCAGATTCTCGACCTTCGCCCTGACGAGCGTCGGATGGTGCTCAGCATGCGCGCGATCGGCGGCGGTCTTGAGCCGAGCCGACCTCCCTCTCCTGGCGGCGGAACATCCCCCGGCGGATGGGACGATGGCCCCCGAGACAAAGGCGGCAAAGCCGGCGGCAAGAAGGGCAAGAAAGGCGGACGCGGACGCGAGGAAGAGTACGACGAGTTTGGTGTCGGTCGCCGTGGTTTTGCCACCGGCGGCGGTGCCACGATCGGCGAACGACTGGGCGCTCTTAAGGGCCTCCTATCGCGCGACGAGGACGATGATGTGGACGATGAGCCCGCTGTCGATCCAGACGCCGAAGCGACCGAAGCTCCGGTTGAAGCCGCCGTCGAAGCTCCCGAAGTGAAGGCTGAGGAAGCGGTCGAAGAGAAGACCGAAGAGTAAGTCTTCGCTGATTCTTTGAGGGCCAAGAGTTTCGACTCTTGGCCCTTTTTACATTCGGGAAGCCGTAACCCTTGGTAAGCTCACGGGGTGAAGGTTGCCTGCTATTCTCAACCGCATCACCCCGATCTGCTTTTGCACCTACAAAAGCTCGTTCCCGATTGGCGGGTTGTCCACGGGGCGCCGGATTCGGAAACGACGGTCCTCATCACCGGCTACGCTTCACCCGAGGACCTAGCCGTGGCCCCAAACCTCAATGCATTGATCATTCCCTTTGCCGGCGTTCCGCCTCGCACGAGGGAGCTCATGCTCGAGTTTCCGCAGATCGCGGTTCACAACCTGCACCACAACGCACCGGAGACCGCGGAGGTGGCGATGGCGCTGCTCCTCGCCTGCGCGAAGAAGGTCGTGCCGATGGATCAGGCGCTTCGAAAGGGCGATTGGTCGCCGCGGTACGATCCATCGCTTTCGATTCGGCTGGAAGGCAAGACCGCCGTCGTCGTCGGCTTCGGAGCAATCGGGCAGCGGATCGCTTGCGCGTGCCTTGGACTGGGAATGCGGGTGATTGGGCATAGGCGCAACCTCTCCCCTCTCCCATCCCAGGGGAGAGGGGCCGGGGGTGAGGGGTGGCTCGGAGGTGGGACTTTGTTTGCAAACTTCGCAAGCATCACCGTGGAGCTCCGAGGTCCACCGGACCTTAAACGTTCCCTAGCCGAGGCAGATGCGATCATCCTCGCCCTACCGCAGACCGCAGAATCCGCAGGCCTTATCGGTCCCAAAGAGTTCGCGGCGACGAAGCCGGGGGCCATCCTGGTCAACATCGCGCGGGCCTCGTTGGTGGATGAAACGGCGCTCTACGAAGCTCTGAAAAGCGGCAACCTCCGAGGCGCGGGGCTGGATGTTTGGTATCGCTATCCCGAAAGCGACGCCACGAAAGGGTACATGGGCTACATTGACGTACCCACTTCCGCTCGCCACACGTTCCCCGCAACGCTGCCGTTTCACGAGCTGGAGAACGTCGTAATGAGCCCCCACCGAGGCGGAACGTCGGCGGACGTAGAAGAAGCAAGGGTGGTGGCGCTGGCCGAGATGCTGAACGCGGACCCGATGCCGAATCGGGTGGATTTAGGTCGAGGCTACTGAGAGGCTGGACAAGGACCGACCAAGCCGCAGCTCTCATTACGGCGCGTAATGAGAGAATTAAAGCTCTCCCGAACGTTCACGGTGGTGCCGATAATATG
This sequence comes from Fimbriimonadaceae bacterium, assembly GCA_046597875.1. GTDB lineage: Bacteria > Armatimonadota > Fimbriimonadia > Fimbriimonadales > Fimbriimonadaceae > JANJUB01. The sequence continues at coordinate 10,112 of JBKJJL010000056.1, forward strand.
CGTATGGACCGCTTTGAATCTCTCTTGCCAATCCCCTTAAAGGGTATAGGGGAGGGAGATTTTAGGGAAGAAGTCACTCGAATCCTCAAATTCCTTCAGGATCGTATTGGGTTCGACCTCTGGATGGTCACACGCGTCGAAGGCAACGACTGGATCGTCCTGGACGCGCAAGACAGAGGCTACAACGTTAACGGCGGAGACGTCTTCAAGTGGGCGGACTCCTTCTGCAGTCGCATGGTCAAAGGGGAAGGACCGCAGATTGCCCCGGACTCTGATCTCATTCCAGCCTATGTTGAGGCCGAAATTGGAAATCTGGTCAACATCAGAGCATACATTGGGGTTCAGGTCAACTGGCCGGATGGTAGCTTGTTTGGGACTCTCTGCGCAATCGACCCTGAGCCCAAACCTCGTTGCATCATGGACGAGTTACCGCTACTTAACGTGCTGGGCGGCCTGATTGGCAAGTTGTTGGAGAGTGAACTGAGGGCTCAGGAAGCTTCGCGCTATGCAGAGTGCGCTCTCCTTGATGCCAGGATAGATCCGCTTACCGGGTTGCGAAATAGACTGGCTTGGGAAGAAACGCTGATCAATGAAGAAGCACGCGCAAGTCGCCTCGCTACGCCCGTGGCAGTCATCGTCTTGGAGCTTGACGATTTAAAGGTGACCAACGACACGCTGGGTCGTCAGGCTGGCGACGATCTGCTCGTAAAGTTTGCCGAGTTGCTTGTTTCGTGTTCGCTCGACCATGGGATGGTCTTTCGAACTGGCTTAGGTGAGTTTGTTATCATGCTCCTTGAGGCAGGTCCAGTCGAGGTTCGCGAGGTTCTCTTCAGGGTCAGGGCGGCCCAGCTGTCATCCGGCCTTAGGGCGTCTTCAGGTGTCGCTATGCGCGACCCGAAGAGGGACCTCAGCGCGGCATGTGAACGTGCTTATTTGGAAATGTACGGTGATAAGCGCAGGAACTCGGATCAGTTGGCGGCCTAAACCAAGTGGATCTCCCTCCAAGGGTCGACTCTCGAGGGCGAGCGGCGACTATGGCGGGAAGGAGGCGACGAATCCCAAAAAAATCGGGCGTATGAGTAAGGGCGATTCGCACTAGCGGAGATGTGAACTCCGATCCGATGCCGAATCGGGTGGATCTAGAAAGGGGTTATTGAGGGCTCGGGGTTGCGAGCAATATGAATTCGCCTAAGGAGCGCAGGCGTCCCGCCTGCATCAGGCTTTTGGGCATCTTGCCCGAAGTGTGCATTCCGGTTACACTTTAGGTATGGAAGAGCAGGTGGGCTGGCGTTCGCGAGGGTATTTGCCTCACTTGGATGCGGGAGAGCGTCCTCAGTTTCTCACTTGGAGGCTTGATGATTCCGTGCCCTTGCCGTTGCTTGAGGAGTGGCGTGAAGAACTCGCGAGGGCTTATCCGGAGGAGCGTGATCGACACCGCGAGCTGTGCAGTCGCTTAGAACGATATCTCGATCAGGGTCACGGCCAGTGCGTCTTGCGCAATCCCGTGGCCGCGATTATTGTGCAAGGAGCGCTTGTTTTTCATCACGGGAGTCATTACGAGCTTCACGAATGGTGCGTGATGCCGAATCATGTTCATGCCCTCCTGACGCCTTCGAAAGGAGTTACGTTGGCGACGATCATGCACGCTCAAAAGTCCTTTACGAGCAAGGAGATCCACAAGAAACTTGGAGGAAAGGGGCGGCTTTGGCAACCAGAATACTTTGACCGGTTCATC
>JBKJJL010000305.1:0-11217 GCA_046597875.1 Fimbriimonadaceae bacterium
ATCGAGGTCATCACCTGCGGTGCGACCCACGGATACTTGCCGTTGCTGGGCACCGATGAGTCGGTCCAGACTCAGGTTAAGCTCGGTGTTCACACCTACGAGAAGCACTTCGGATGCAAACCACGGGGCATTTGGCTCCCTGAATGCGCCTACCGGCCGCCTTACGAATGGCGACCGCCGGTCGGCGAGAACACGCAAGCCTGGCCGCGAAAGGGTGTGGACCAGTTCCTCGCCGAGAACGGGATTGAATACTTCTTCGTTGATTCGCACATGATCCGGGGCGGGCAGCCTTTGGGCACCTACGCAGCGAATTTCCCTCAACTCGCGGAAATGTTCGCCCGATCGAGCAAGTATTTCACTCCGCCCGAAGAGTTTCGCAGCGAATACGAGCACTACGTCCTACCCACCGGAGTGACCTGTATGGCCCGCGATCCGGAGACAACCGTAAAAGTTTGGTCAGGCGATCACGGCTACCCCGGCGACCCCTTCTACTTAGAGTTTCACAAACAGCTTTACCCAGGCCGCCATCGCTATTGGCGAATCAGCGAAGAGAAACGGGACCTCGGCAAGAAGTCACCTTATGAGCCCTGGACCGCCTTCGAGCACATCGGCCAGCACGCGGAAGACCTCGTCAAGACCTTGAAGACCACTCTGGCCCAATACCGGGGGCTCTCAGATCGAGAGGGAACGATCGTCGCCATGTACGACACCGAACTCTTCGGTCACTGGTGGCGCGAGGGGCCGGAATTCCTATACGAAACTGCGGTCCTGATTCATAACGATCCCGACATTGAGATGGTCTCCGGTGGCGACCTGATTGATGCCGAGCCCGCGAAGCATATGATCACTCTCCCAGAAGGTTCGTGGGGCGAGGGTGGCTACCACTACGTGTGGCTGAACGACGAGAATCATTGGACCTGGGAAAAACTCTACGTGTGCCAACGCAAGATGCGCGAAATGTCCAGAACCTGGGCGACTGGACCCGCGCGAGAGCTGGTTACCCAGGCCGGGCGCGAGTTGCTTCTCGCGGAGTCCAGCGATTGGCAGTTCCTGATCTCGACGATGTCCGCTCGGGACTATGCTGAAGTGCGGTTCCAAGATCACGTTGATCGGTTCGATCGCCTCGCCACTCTCGCCGAGCGAGTCCACGCTGGGGGAGCCCTAAACGAAGAGGAACAGACCTTCTTAGCAGACTGCCAACTGAAAGACGCACCGTTCGCCGACCTCGATCCTACGCTCTGGGCGGGATTAGATCAACCGATAGGCGAACATTCTGCCCTCCAATAAACGTTTTACTATGAAGATGCGAACTTTCCTCTGTTTTGGCTTGGCGATCGTGCTGGCCGTGGGTATTGATGCGGGTCAAACTAATAAAAAGCCAGTCGTAAAGAAACCCGCCCAGGTTAAGAAACCCGTGAAGGCCCCCAGCGTCAAAATCACCAGCCTCGGACAGGCCAACTGGAAAAAGACGTCGATGACCCTGCCAGAGCTTGCCCGGCGAGTTTCTGCTGCGACAATGGGACTCAAGAATACGACTGCGCAACTGCATGTCAGTTGCGAAACACCTGAGGGCATCGCGGGCTTTGCAAGCCCGTCCATCGTGCTACGGGTGAAGGACGGGATGCATTATCGCGTGGACTACGTTGTCCTTCAGAACGTTCCTTTTTCGGCCAGCTTGATCTCCGATGGCAATCAGCGACGCGCACGATTTGATAGTCAACTGACGACCTTCGCTAGGAATGCGAAGCTACCCGTGGCCACGAAGTATAGGGGAGATCAGCTTGTAGGGGTCTTTGACTTCGACTTTACTCGGCTCGCCTTTCAGGGCTTTACCGAGGGGGTCGATGCGTGGCAACCTGTCCTTCTGGGGTGGGGCCGCGGAGTGAATGGCTACAAAGCCACCGTCGAGGAACGGCGCTTAACCTATCAGGGGGTCAAGTACCTGAACTATCGTGTCGTCGCGGAACGGGTCGGCACCGCAAAAACCAAGTTTGGTCCGAGTACATTCGAAGTGGTCGTAGATGGAAAGCTCTTCCTTCCCGTTACGATTCGCAACGTCCGCAAAGACACAAAGGGAGGCTCATGGCAGACGCTTTGGGCCGCAATGTATAAGTTCAATCAAAAGATAACCACCGCGGAATTAGGATTTGGGGCCTAACGTCTGCAACCGATTGCCCGCTTGCTCGTAACATACAGCAACCATGCCTGCACGCAAACGGCTTGAAGGATTGCCCGCGTCCGCCTTCATCGCGGATACAGATCGCCTCGCTCTCGACACGCTGAAGCGAGTGCCGCTCCTGCCTCAGGTCATCCAGAAGTTTTATGAGGTCGGTCTAGACCGCTGGCTGTATTGTTACAACATGTCGATGTCTGTCCGCTGCGGGCCGAATCAGTACAAAACCTTGTACGAGATCTTGCGCGAGTCGTGCGAGGTTTTGGACATGCCAGAGCCGGAGCTTTACGTGACCAGCAATCCGTTCCCCAACGCGTTTGCGGGAGGCGTTGAGAGGCCCTATATCACCTTGCGATCGTCGATCATCGATACGCTCACAGACGAGCAATTGTATCACCTCATCGGTCACGAACTTGGACATATCAAGGCGAATCATATCCTCTATATGTCAGTCGCGCAGGTGTTGTTGCCGTTGCTGGAAATGGTGGGTCGTAGGACGCTCGGGCTCGGAGACGTGGCGACGGTCGGCCTGATCCTAGCTCTATATGAATGGTATCGCCAAGCCGAGATAACCGCGGATCGGGCGGGGCTTCTGGTCGCCCAGTCCTTGGACTTATCGATCGATGCGAATATAGCGCTAACCGCCGGGCCCAATCGGTTGAGCCACGAAATGAATCGCGAAGCCTTCATGGACCAAGCGCGCGCCTATCAGGACGCGGGCACGTTAGAGAACATCGGCAAGGTGCTCATCTTCTTCCTCATGAGCTCCACGTACACGCATCCGATGCCGGTCCACCGAACGCAGGAACTGGAGCGATGGGTTCTCAGCGGGGCCTATGATCGGGTTCTGGCCGGAGATTACTCCCGAGACGCCGCCGCTTAACGAAACATTCACAAAAAAAGCCCGCCTCCTTCAATGAAGGGTGCGGGCTAAATCCAGGAGTCTCTTGCTCAAGAAGTATTGACGGAGCAAAAACTCAAATGTTCACTCCGGCGAGAAAATGCACTAAAACCGGTGAAACGACTCGACCGGCAGAACAAAGACGACCGCGCCTCCGACCGGAACTTTCACCGGCGAAGACATGAATCCCCCCTGGGGACCCGCCTCAAAAGGCATCACATTCACAACCTGCTCCCGGGCTTGGCAGTTCGATTCGACCACCGCCATCAGGGCGGGCAGTTCTTCGTTCTCCAAACCAATGAGGAACGTCGTGTTGCCTTCGCGCAGAAATCCCCCGGTAGAACCAATCACGGTGAACTTGAATCCAGCCTGGACGAGCTCGTCCGTCACCTTATTCTTGTCCCGACTATGCACAATACAGATCGCCAGCTTCATGGCACTAGCATTGTAACACCGGTAAACTTGATTTATGGCTCGGCGAGACCTAAATGATTGGTTTTGGCATGTAAGTGCTGAGTTCACCGGGTTGGTGGTGGAGCGAGGCCCTCGCCAGGTGTCCGTTGCCGCGAATCGGTTTTGGCAACCTCGCGTCGACGTCCTCGAAGACAGTCGGATCATTTTGATCAAAGCCGAACTCGCGGGCGTGTTGATCGAAGATATCCACCTGGTGTACGTGGCCGACGAGCACACGATTCAGCTTCGCGGCTCTCGCCAGGAGGAGAATCCGCCGGAGATGACCCGGATCGGGATTCACCAGTTGGAAGTGTTTTATGGCGAGTTTGAGCGGGACATTGCGCTCCCTCGCGGAGCCCAAATCGACCCCGAACGCATTCAAGCATCCTTCCGGAATGGATTTTTGATGGTGCTCGTGCCGAAGCTCGAAAGCTTGGCGTAATGGATTGAAGGAGACGTATTGCCAAAAGTCAAGGACAGACCAAAAGAAAAGCCGATTCAGCCCGAACTAGAGCCTGAAATTGTCGATGCCATCCTAGATGATTCGGACGAAGAACCACGTCCGCCGATCCCGACCGAACTGAACATTCTGCCTCTGAGGGATTCGGTCATCTACCCGATGCTCATCGCTCCCCTCAGCGTGGGCCGCGAAACGAGCGTCCAGCTCATCGACGAGAGCGTGGTCGGTCAGAATCGAATCATCGGCGTCATCGCTCAGCGCACGCCCGACGAGGACTCGCCGACGTTCGAAGGAGTTTACGAAGTCGGCTGCGCCGTCATCATTCGCACGCTGGTGAAAATGCCCGACGCAACTCGCTTGATCGTCCAAGGCGTTGCGCGGTACCGAATTGTCGAACGCCTCCAGGAAGAGCCCTACTTACGAGCCCGCATTGAGGTGATGGAAGACCTCCCGATACCGGAGGATCAAGCAGAGGAAGCAGAGGCTCTTAGGCGGTCGGTTGGCGCGCTTTTCGAAGCCGCCATCCGCCTCTCACCCCATCTACCAGACGAACTGCGAGCCCTTACTCAAGCGATTCAAGAAACCCACGTAATGGCCGATTTGGTCGCGGCACACATGACGCTGAGCGTTGAAGACAAGCAACGAGTCCTGGAAACCAGCGACGTGATGGAGCGACTGCGCATCTTGCTCGACGCGCTTTCGAAGGAAGTTCGCGTTCTAGAACTGACGAGCAAGGTGCAAAGCGAAGTCAATACGGAGTTAAGCCGCACGCAGCGCGAGTACTACCTGCGAGAGCAACTGAAGGCGATTCAAAAGGAACTTGGCGAAAGCGACGAACGCGGGGAAGAGCTTGACGAACTCCGCACCAAGATCGATAGCGCCGGTATGAGCGAAGAGGCGGTTCGCGAGATAAATCGCGAGTATGATCGCCTGCGCCGGATGTCGCCGGGAGCTCCGGAGTACACGGTCGCAAGAACGTACATCGACTGGATGCTCGCAATGCCGTGGCAGCAGTCCACCGAAGACAACTTAGAACTGAAGTCCGTCAAGCAAGTCCTGGATGACGACCATTACGGGCTCGACAAGATCAAAGAGCGGATTATTGAGTTCCTGGCAGTACGAAAATTCAAAAAGGACGGCCGAATTCGGCAACCCATTTTGTGCCTTACTGGCCCTCCTGGAGTTGGGAAAACGTCCTTGGGCCGGTCGATCGCGCACGCGATGGGGCGCAAGTTTGTCCGAATTTCGCTCGGTGGAATGCGGGACGAGGCGGAGATTCGGGGCCATCGCCGAACCTACGTAGGGGCGCTGCCCGGACAGATCGTTCAAGGTTTGCGACGGGCTGAATCCAGCAATCCGGTTTTCATGCTCGACGAAATTGACAAGCTCGGGCAAGACTTCAGGGGTGACCCTTCCTCGGCCCTACTGGAGGTCCTTGATCCAGAACAGAACGGCTCGTTCCGAGACCACTATTTGGACGTTCCCCTTGACCTGAGCCGCGTGTTCTTTGTGACGACCGCGAACCGGCTGGACACGATTCCTGCACCGCTGCGGGATCGAATGGAGATTATCGAACTCGGAGGCTACACCGAGGAAGAGAAGGTCGAAATCGCGAAGCGCCACTTGATCCCGAAGCAGATTGAAGAGCACGGCCTGCGCAAGTCGATGTTGGAGTTCAAAGACGATGCCCTCAGGTATCTGATCGGCCACTACACCCGCGAAGCGGGGGTGCGAAATCTGGAGCGCGAAATCGCGAGCGTGGTTCGAAAGGCAACGCGTCAGTTTGCGGAAGGGCGAAAAACGAAGCAGTTGATCACGAAGAAAACGGTCGAAGCCGCGCTGGGTTCGCCGAGATTCCTGCATGACGAAGTCTTCGAGCGCGACATGATGCCGGGCATCGCAGTCGGCTTAGTGTGGACTCCCGTCGGCGGCGACATCATTTTCATCGAAAGCGCGCAGATGGCAGGCTCGAAAGGGCTAATCCTGACTGGCCAACTGGGCGATGTGATGAAGGAAAGCGTAACCGCGGCGTTGAGCTACATTCGCTCGCACGCCAAGGCGCTGAAGATCGAGCCAGACTTTTACGAGAAGACGGAGCTTCACGTCCACGTTCCAGCGGGGGCGGTTCCGAAAGACGGCCCCAGCGCTGGCATTACGATGCTCACCGCGTTAGTCTCGCTGCTTACCGGACGCCCAGTGAAGTCGCGTCTGGCGATGACGGGAGAACTTACGCTGAGCGGCCAGGTGCTCCCGGTTGGGGGCGTGAAGGAAAAGATTCTCGCCGCCCACCGCGCTGGCGTGAGGACGATCATCCTGTGCCACGAAAACAAGAAAGACTACATGGAGGACGTGCCCGACGCGATCCGGAGCGAACTGACGGTGCACTTCGTAAAGTCGGCGGATGAGGTTTTGAAGTTGGCGTTGGTTTGATCCAGAGTTTGCCGGCCCCCTAAAGTTACCGGCATTGGAAACCGACAACCCTAACAGACCTCCTAAGATTGGAGAGAGAAAACCTAAAGCAGGTTTTTAGAGATGCCGGTTGAAACCATTGAATGCCAAATCGGCGCGAAAGCCAGGCTGTGTCAATGAAGACAATCCCCACCCATGCGGTGGTGGAACTGATGGTTCCCGACTCGGCATCTCCCTCTCCTAAAAGATTTAGTAATACCAGCGTTCTATGGCTCCGGCAGAAACCGCGTTTCCTCCCCCTTAATTAGAAGTCATATTTTCCAATATTTGCTTTATCGAATGTCAAAAGCGGACCCGCGAAGATCACGTTCTTCTCGCCCACCTTGAACTTGCCCTTCCCCGGAACATCAACTTCATCTCCAACCTTCAGGGTCAGCTTCTTGGAGCTAATCTGCACCCCCAGGTAAGCGGCAATGGAGCCCATATCGGCGGGGTCCCAGAGTTGGAACGCGGTAACGACCCGTTTCTCCACTGCTTTTTTCATCTGATTCGGAGTGCTTAACCCTGTCAGCGCGACTCCGCCGCCAGTTGCCTTGGGCCCACCCGGATACACGCCCGCCGTTTCCAAAACCTGGGCCGCGGCAGCAAGGCCAACGCTCGTCGGAGACAAAATGCCCCGCAAGTTCGGGTGCTTGGTCAGCAAACTTTCGGCCTCAGTTGAAGACTTTTGGGGTTCGTCGTCGCCGTAAACGATTTCGACTAGCTTCATTTTCGAATACTTGGCGTCCTTCAACGCGTCCTTCATGCCCGCTATCCATGCATTTTGGTTCGGCGCGTCGGTGGTTGCGCTTAGGATCGCGAACTCGCCTTCGTAGTTCATGAGCTTGCCCATCAGTTCAAGCTGTGCAGGCCCGATAAGTGAGAAATCCGTCGGCAAAACCCCGGCGTCGCGATGCTCCTCATTGCCAGTCAGGTCGCTGTCGACCGTAATGATCGCGACACCCTTCGCCTTCGCCTGATCAAGGGCCTCGTTGAGGGCATCGGGACTGTTCGAAGAGAGGATGATCACCTGTACCCCTCGCTGAACCTGATCCTTGATCACGGGAAGCTGGGACGTCGCGTCAGCGGTCGCCGGAGCCTGAGTGTCAAACTCCAAGTTCAGACCGGGGGCCGCTTCCGTTAGACCGACAGCAACGCGGTTGAAGTAGGGGTTACCTGTGTTTTTAGGGATGAAGACGACCTTGGTTTTGGCACCGACGGCGGGCGTTGTAGTGGTTCCAGAAGGGGCGGATGGCGAACTGCAACCACACACAAGGACGACTAGAAGAGACAACAAGATGGAACGCGTGAACATGACTGCTCCGAGTTTAGCTCGTCTAGTTTCGATGGCGTCGAACTGCGCCTAATTTTTGGGCCATAACAGTCAGGATCAGCAACGCACCGATTGCCGTGAGTTGATACTCGGCCTTCACGTTAGCAACCCCCATTCCGGTTTTAATCACCATCACGAGAAACAGGGCGATAACGGTCCCAAGGATTGTGCCCTTGCCACCTTGAATCGCTGTCCCACCAACGACGACGATTGTGATGGCATCCAGTTCGAGCCCGCGAACGAGGTCGTGTCGGGCGACTCCCAGGCGGGAGTTGACAAGCAATGCTCCCAGACCGGCCATGAGCCCCGCAAGCGCGAAAACGCTGATCTTGACCCGGTCAACGGGAACGCCCGAGTATCGCGTCGCGCTCTCATTGGCTCCTACCGCGAAAACCCACCGCCCGAATGTTGTTCGGTGCAGCAGAACAGCCGCTAGGACAGCAACGAATAAGAGAATAGCAAGTGGCCAAGGAATCCCCAGCAGTGTTGACTGATCCAGCCCCGTGAAGCCCGGCGGGAGCTTTACTGAGCCGGGCCCAAGCATCGCCTGCGCCGCCCCTCGAGCTGCCGCCATTGTTCCCAAAGTGACAAGAAAAGACGGCAATCTGAACTTGGCAACGAGTAGACCATTGAGGACTCCAAGGGTCGTCCCGATACCTAGCGCAAACAAGACAGTAGCAAAAACCGGAAGCCCGGCTTCTTGCGCTTTGGCGGTCAGGCAGGCAGTGAGCACGAGCGTGGATCCGACCGAAAGATCGATGTTTCCGCTGACGATAACGAAGGTCATGGCAAGGGCAATAAGGCCCGCTTCGACGTAGATTGTCGAAGTATCGAGCAGGTATCGCGCATCCAGGAAGTTGGGGCTAAGGCGGCTCGCGACGAGGAACGCGATGATCAGGAGACCCAGAGGAATGACGGGCAGTGCCCGGGCGATTGGCTTCATCTTTACCATCCCGACCATCCTCACCTCGTCCCCCGGCGCGCGAAGCCATCCACGAGGATCGCAACCAGAATGACCGTTCCGTACGCGAGAAGTTGCCAGTTCGCGTCGATACCCAGCACCGTCAGCCCTACATTGATGCACGACAGCAACAGGCAGCCCAGGAGCACTCCTGCAACCGAGCCGGAGCCTCCCGTGAGCTTGGTTCCCCCAATTGCGACCGCCGCGATCACGGTGAGTTCGAGATTTTGACCCGCGCTATTAGGGTTGACGAATCCAAAACGAGCGGCATAAACCGCCCCCCCGAGCCCCGCCAAAGCCCCGCTCAAGGCATACACCCAGAACGTCACTGAGTTCAAAGAAATGCCCCTAAGGTGAGCGGCAACCGGGTTGCTTCCCGCTGCCAACACGTTCGCTCCTCCCACAGTCTTTCGCAGCAGGATGGCGGCGACGAAGGCAACGAAAAGCGCACCGAGGAGAAGCCAACTCAACGTGATTTGGCCGATCCCGATTCCATTTTTCGCGAGTGCCATGAGGCTATCGGGAAGCATGCTGCCGTCAATCTGTTCGCCTTTGCTCAGCAAGAACGTGAGTCCTCGGAACGTCGCCAAGGTCCCAATCGTGACGATCAAAGGTGAAATCTTCGCCCAGGTGATAAGGGAGGCGTTAATCGATCCGAGCGCAAATCCAACCAACAGAGCCGACCCTAAAATCAGCGGAAGTGGAAGCGTCGGATTTGCCTTTACGAGCAGTCCCACAGCGATTCCCGAAAAGCCGACGATTGAACCGACCGAAATGTCGATTCCGCCCGTGAGGATCACAAAAAGCTGCCCGATCGCTACGATCGTGATAAGCGGCATCCACTGCAGGATGCTGGAGACGCTTTGCGCAGCAAAGAATCGCGGCTCCGCGAGGCCAGTTCCTACGCAGAACAAGATCAAAAATGCGAGCGCCGCGAACTCTCTACGCATGCGCCTCCTGCCCGGCGGCATGGCGCATGATGGCTTCTTGAGTGGCGTTCTCTTGGCTAAACTCCGCGGCTAAGTGGCCCTGCCGGAGAACAAGGATTCGGGCACTCAGCGATAGGATTTCTTTGAGGTCGCTCGATATGAGCAGAACCGCGAGCCCCTGATCGGCAAGCTCGCGGATAATACGGTGCACTTCATGCTTGGCGCCAACGTCAACGCCTCGCGTCGGTTCGTCAAGGATCAAGAGCTTGGGCGAGGTGAGCAGCCATTTGGCAAGAACGACCTTCTGCTGGTTGCCTCCAGAAAGCTCACTCACGGGCTGAGAAATTGAGCTGCGCTTGAGATTTAGCTTCGCGGTTTCCGCCTCGACCGTTGCCGTGATCTGGTCTGCGCTTGGGAAACCGTAGGCGCCAAGGTTTGCGAGGCTGGCAAGGGCGACATTCGACGCGATGGAATGCGGCTGGATGAGGCCATCATGAATCCGATCTTCGGGAACAAGGGCGATTCCCCTTCGAATCGACTCTTGGGGGGTTGGGTTCAGATAGCGATTGCCATTCACCGTTATCGCCCCGCTCGTCGGTTGCGTTATGCCAAAAAGCGCTCTGGCCAGTTCCGTTCTGCCGGCTCCGACAAGCCCCGCCACACCAACGATCTCACCTGCTCTAATCTGGAACGAAACATCGTGAAATCCGGGACCGCTCAGAGACTCGACGTCCATGACGACTTCGCCCAAGGCACTTTCCCGAAACCTCTCGCCTGAAAGCTCGCGCCCGACCATCAGTCGAACGATTTCCTCGGGAGTCGTCTCGGAGATAAGTTTCTCGGCGACCTTCGCACCGTCTCGCAAGACCGTGACTCGATCCGATATCTCGAAAACCTCGTGGAGGTGGTGGCTGATGATCGCGATAGCACAACCATCTTCCTTAAGCTGGCGAACAACCCGAAACAACTCCGCCACTTCTTTTGGCGTGAGGGGTGCTGTCGTCTCATCGAAAATCCAAACTTTCGCTTCGTGCGCGAGACCGCTTGCGAGTTCGAGGAGTTGCCGCTTGGCGATCGAAAGGGTCCCGACCCGAGTTTGGGGATCGAGATCGACACCGAGTCGAGTGAGGAGGTCTTTCGCTCGGCAATGGCAGGCTGTCCAATCGACGAAGGGGCCCTTTCGAATCAAGTTGCCCGCGAAGATGCTTTCGGTCACCGTAAGATCGGGAAATGTTAGGGGTTCCTGGTGAATAAGGGCGATTCCCGCCGCAAGGGCTTCTCTCGGGTTTCTGAAGGAGACGGTCCTGGCATCTAGTTCGATCGTTCCAAGTCGAGGACGATACACGCCCGCCATCGCCTTGCCGAGGCTCGATTTCCCCGCCCCGTTCTCACCCGTAATCGCGTGAACTTCTCCCTTCCGCAGCGTGAGATCAACGCTCGCCACGACGTCGATCCCGCCAAAGCTGACCGTAATCCCCTTTGCCCGCATCAGTTCCATCTCGACGAAGTATGCGCGCTCTCGGGAACTGCGTGTTTGCGCGTTAACGTAGGCGAACCTA
>JBKJJL010000295.1:0-13612 GCA_046597875.1 Fimbriimonadaceae bacterium
CGGACTCGGAACGCGTTGTCCCTCGCCAGAATCAAGGTCCGTTTCACCTTTTCGGCGAGCTGGTCGACTTCAACCGTCCACGACCGAGTGAACTCGCTTGGTACAACCCTTTCCCAGTTTGGATACGTGCCTGCAAGAAGCTGAGAAACAACTTTTGCGCCGTTAGCTTCGACGCCCACGCGTCCGCCGCCAAAGCGAATCGTGATCTCTACGTCATCGGCAACCGGTAGGTTCTTCATCGCACGCAATGCCCTTTCCGGCACGACAGCGGTCAGATTCGTCCCCACGCCAGCCCGTGTGACTGTTCGCACCGCGAGGCGATGGGTGTCGGTGGCGACCATTCTCAGGACCTCGCCATCGTATTGAAGCAAGACTCCCGTGAGAATCGGGCGATGGGAATCCGAAGACACCGCGAAGATCACAGAATCCACCGCGTCTTTGAAAACGCCCATCGGCAGCGTGAGCTCACCGTCGCCTCCAAAGGCGGGCGGCTCAGGAAAGTCGGTGGGCTCTTGGGTAAGCATCCGATACTCAGATGCCCCCTGCTTGAGCAACATGCCTTGACTGTCCGACGTTTGGAGCGTGACGTCCCCATCAGGCATAGACCCGACGAGGTCGCTCATGAGCTTGGCCTGCACGCAAACCGCGCCATCTTCGTCAATCATGCAAGCAACGGTTCGCTCCACCCACATTTCCCCATCGCACCCGAGGGCACGAAGGGTGTTGTCTTTCGCTTCAAGCTTCAGGCTTTGAAGGATATTAATGGGCGAACGGCCGCTTGCGGCGGCATTTGCCGTGCTGATGGCTTCGAAAAGCTCTTTACGTGGACAATCAATTCTCATTGCTAACCTTGCATTGGCAGGTGGTACTGCAGATGCGCCGGATCGGGCGAGCGCTGTTGCACTTCAATCCCCCTTGCGTACATCTTCATCAGGATCCGTTGGTAAGACTCCTCCGTGAAATCCGGAGCAGGCTCGTTTTTCAGGGCGTCGACAGTCTGCCGAAGCGAGACCATGTCAACCATCAGTGCGTGGTCAGCGGCACCTGCCGCCTCCATTTCGTGTTCCATCTCTTCCGTGAGTTCTCGACCTGCATACAGGTCGACTAGTTTTTGATAAAGGTCGTTCATTTTCGTGACTCCCAGGCGCCCCCTAACTTATCTCGGAGGGCCTTGCGTCCTCGGTACAGCCTCGACTTAAGGGCTGGGACGCTGATCTTGAGCACCTCGGCGGCTTCGCGGGCGGGCATATCCTCCAAATCACAGAGGACGAGCGGATCCCGATATTCCACCGGGAGATCGGCGAGCGCTTGCTGTACGGTGACCCGTATCGTCGCGCGCTCCTCCGACCCGCTGTATTGCGCGTCGCTAGGCAGTTCGAGCAGTTTGTGCTGTCGTAGCTTATCGATGCAAAGATTGCGCGCGATGCGAAAGAGCCACGTTCGGAAGGCACCATCCGCGCGGAGCTCGGCTGCTCGCCGAAGTACGCGCAAAAAAGTTTCGGCCGTCGCGTCTTCCGCGTCGGTCCGATTTCCGAGCATCCTGAACGTGTATCGGAAAATCCGTTCTCCGTACAGTTCATACAGCCCGCCAAGCGCCGTGGGATCGCCCTTAGCAAGGGCTTCCAACCAGCGCTTTTCAGCGTGGGTATCTCGCAAGGCGTCATTTTGCATAGAGAAGACGAGCACATCTCATCATGTGATGCGCGATTCCTTTATTTTACAAGGCGGGGCTAGGGTTTGCCGAGCGGTTTCGTTCACCGATCGACTGATCTTCCCTAGCCGCAGGATAGCTCATTCTGAGGGCATCCATCACGATCACATGGCCCAGGGCGACCGTTACGTCATATCGAAGCGGTAGTTGTCGATCTGGAACCGAGCAAATCATCACTCTTTGGTCTTGGCGGGTCCAAAACCAATATTGGATGGATCCCTTCGGAAGCGTCTGATCTGCATCGTTGAATTCGGAGAGATAGGTTCGAACGATCGACTGAACCTCGCCCGCGGTCACGTTCTCGAGCCGCCACATCGCTCCTGCGAGCCGATTATCATGATAAATCGCCCCGAATCCATTAAGCGCGGTCTCGTACCCTTTGGCCCGGTACTGGCCGTTAAATTGACGGGGAAGCTCTTTGAAGGGAAAAGAATTCACAGGGGGAGGAAACGCCTTTTCAACGTCATCCGGGGCGTCTCCGATCCGTATTCGAGATTGACCATCCAAAAGGGCGAGTTCGGTCGGGCTCAAACTTGTGGGTTCACCGAGCTCAGTTGGGGCCTTTTGAGCGACCGTGGGCTTCGTGGCGGCGGGCATACCGCACCCCGTCCCGAGGCACAGCAGCACGCCGAATCCACTGTGCCACCGAAATCTTGCCTTCATCCTTTACATTATGTCGCGCCAGAAGCAGGATATAATCCGTCCTAACCTGCACTAAGGAAGGGAGGAACCGAAATCGCATGGATGCGGAAAGGGTTCGTAGATCACGTGCTTTAGCACGATTTGTCAATGTTCGGGCTTTAGGGCCCTGGGTTGTGGCGCTTGTCGTCCCATGGTTCTTGTTACCGCTTCGGCTGCCGGAGGCTCACGCCATCTGGATGTTGCTTGGCGTTCTTGCTTTAGTCGCCGAGATGGGTTCTCTCCGCGAGCGAACCAGCACCATTCGATTTGCGGTTCCAATACTTGCGGTTGTGTGGTGGCAATTCGGTGCTCTTGCCGCTTGGATGACCGACATTGCGACGCTACTCGCCGCAGCGGCGGGGATGGGCGCGCTTTCCGCTCGCAAAGATCAACCGCCCGGACTTTCTAGACCGATCCTAGAAGCATCCGCAGCTTCTGTTTGTGCTGGTTTGGCTGGAAACTGGATACTGGGATTATCCCCTGGGTGGGAAGCCAACAGCGTCACCGGTCCCGCTGCTTTCGTGACTGCTTACATCCTGATCAGTCCAATGATGGCCTCTGCATTCCGATCTCGTACGAAGTCTTTCCGCATTGAGAACCTCCTTCCCGGAACGCTGGTCGTTACGTTGTTCTACTGCTTGTCGGTGGCTGGAGTCGTCCTCGTGCACGATCAAGCGGCCGCTTGGACGCCACTCCTGCTGGCACCCATCGTTGCGTGCCGAATGCTCCTCTTGTCGCGCCGCCGAATGTCCGAGGCGAACATGAACACGGTTGATACGCTTGCCGCGATGTTGCAACGAGCCCATCCGTACACGCATCGGCATTTAGAGCGGGTCGCGGAAATCTCGGAAGAAGTCGCCCTCAGGCTGGGCCTTTCCGCCCCGCGCGCCAGGCTTGTGCATCAGGCCGCGTTGTTGCACGACATCGGCAAGATTGCAATCGACGAAGACATCCTCGATCTTCCGCGAAAGTTAACCGAAGATGAGTTGGATCACGTCAAGAAGCATGCCGAATACGGTGGTGAAATCCTTGCGCAGGTTGACGATATGCGCGAGGTCTCTCGCTGGATTCGCCATCATCACGAACGTCCAGACGGGCGTGGATATCCGGAGGGATTGCTCGATCCAGAAATTCCCTTGGAGAGCAAAATTATCGCCGCCGTCGATGCTTTTGACGCCATGACGGGAGGAATGGAGGGCCGAGATGGCCGCCCGTTTAGGGAGCCGATGTCGGTCGATGCCGCGCTTGCGGAGTTAGATCGATGCGCGGGAAGCCAGTTCGATACGGATGTGGTCCGGGCGTTTCGGGAAGTCGTGGGGGGCACGGTATGAGTTCTGACGTAGTTTTGGTGTTGTTCGGGCTGACGACAGTTTCCGTCGCCTTGCTGTACTACACTCGGGTTGAGCTTCCTTTGCGGGAAGATCTTCGGATGGGGCAGGCGCTTCGTGCGTTCGCGAAGGCGATAGAGCTTCGGTTTCCCAGCCACGCGGGCTTGTCCGCCCGAGTCGCGGCTTTGAGCACGCACTTGGGCAAAGAACTTAAGTTGGATGCTTGGAACCTTCATGAGCTTGAAATGGCGGCGTGGCTGCGCGACATCGGTCTTTGCGGCATACCGTACAGTTTGGTCAATCGGACTCCGGCGTACGAGTGGACGGAGGCAGAGCGCGCGACCTATGGGCGCCATCCCGATGTCAGCGCCGCGATGCTGGAGCTGGTTCCATCACTACGGCGGCTCGCTCCGATTGTTCGATGTCACCACGCGAACTTCGATGGATCATCGGGACCATACTTCCCGCACGGCCAGGCGTTGCCCATCGAGGCGAGGGTTCTTAAGGTCATCAGCGATTACGTATGGATCGAGCGTCGCCAGGGCCAACTGCTGGCTCGCGAGGCGCTGCGCGACGGATCGGGGAAGGCGTATGATCCAGAAGTGGTGGCGGCATTTATCGGAGTCATTTCGAAGGTCCCGTTGATCGAAGCTGCGGCGGAGCAACTTGTTCCGATGCAGTTGAGTTGAATGTCAGATGGATGAAGCAACCGAATCGAGCGAGACAGGGAAGCCCAAACTAGCCGAATGGATCAAATTCCTCCCGGCGATATTGCTCCTTGTTGCACTCGGGATTCGGCTTATTGGGATCAACTGGGGGTTGCCCAACGATCTCCACAATCAGAGTTACCATCCCGACGAGCAGCTGATTTTCCTCCAATCCCAACGAATTGAACCCGTCAAACTCAAATTTACGCCAGGGTTCTACAACTACGGAACTCTTTATTTAACGACCCTTCGGATTGCGAGTGATGTCGTCGCAGGATACGGAGCGAGGCCCGACCCCGAGAAGCCGGAAAGCTACTGGGCTTACATGGCGGCTTGCCACAAGGCGGGACGTGTGATCTCTGCCGTGGCGGGCTCGATTTCGGTGGTTTTTGTATTTCTATTGTTGCGGAGGTTCGTCAATCCCCTGGGCGCCACTGCAGGCGCCGCGATTTTGGCGTTTTCGCCCAGCTTCGTCGTCCATAGCCGGTTCCAAACCGTCGACGTACTAGCCACGATGCTGTTGGCGATTTCGCTGTGGTTTTGCGTGCGGGTTCTGGACGATGCACAACCAGGAAAGTGGGCTTTATGGGCAGCCGTCTTCGCAGGATTGAGCGCAGGCACGAAGTATACGGGTGCTCTGGCGATGGTGCCACTCGTGGTCGCATTTTGGCTGCGTTGGAAGGCCGACCAAACGCAATCTCCCCTCAAGTCTGCCGGATTGGCGATGCTCGTTTTCCTGGGCGCCTTCGTTTTGGCTACACCCGGAGTGCTGCTCGAATCAGAAGCATTTATGCGCGATCTGAAGTTCGAAATGGCCCACATGTCCGCCGGGCATGGCTTGATTTTCGAAGGGGTCGGCTCCGGATTCCTCTATCACTTTACGAACCTCTTCCAGGGGTTTGGTCCCATCGCGCTCCTTCTCGCCGTCGCGGGACTGGCGTGGGGGGCTAAAGAGAATGTGCGCCCAATCTGGGTGCTCTTGACTTTTGCGATCCCGTACTACGTCATCATAGGGCGGTCTGAAGTCCTGTTTGTTCGCTACACCTTTCCGTTGCTCGTCGTTCTTGCGGTGGGATTCGGTTGGATCGTGGGAATCGGCCACGAGCGCAAAGGTTTGTGCATGGCGGTGCCCATCCTCGGCATTTTGGGACTCGGGATCGCGCTGCAAATCACCTCCGCCTTCACGGGCTGGATGGTCGGAACCGATCCGCGCGACCTCGTTGCCCGGCAGATGGCGCAACTCCCGGATGCCGCTCAGTCGACCGTTGGGCTCGTGTCCGACCCCTGGTTTTATACACCCGCCTTCTTCCCCGAATCTGCCACCTTGCGTGGACAGCTGAAGCAGCAAATGGCTCAAATGGAATCGGCAATACCGCGGGTCGTGAGGTTCGTTCCCGAGAATCCGAACGAACGCTTCGATTGGGACCTACGACTGCTCAGCGAAGTGAAACCCGATTACGTGGTGTTTTCCAGTTTCGAGGTCGCCCCGGTCGCCCGACTGAGCGACGTGAAAGGCAAGCATGTGGAAGTCGATCGTTTTGTCGCGTTCCACGCAGAGCTGGAGCGCCTGTACGAGCCGTCGGCACCCTCGAACGCGACGTCTCTGAGGCAACGCTATGCGACCGCCGGGCTCGTCGAGGATTTGGCCTACGTGAGGCCCTTGATTTACCTATGGAAACGCAGGCCCTGATCGAGCCAGTCGAGGCGTTCTTGGATCACTTGCGGGTCGAACGCGGTGCGAGCGAGCATACGGTCTCGGCGTATCGGAACGACCTTGGACAGGCGGCATCCTTTCTCTTGGGAATAGACGTTCGAACTTGGGATGCCGTCAACGCGGAGGCGACCTTCCGCTATTTGGCAACGCTGGGTCCACCATTGGCCGTATCCACGGCTCAGCGTCGGATGAGCGCGCTTCGATCCTTGCTCAAGTATCTGAAAAGGCGGCATCACGGTCCGGAGGGGGATTTGCCTTCCACCGGTGGCTTTCGCAAGCCCAAACGACTTCCAAAAGCGCTTTCAGCGAGTGCGCTAAATGGCCTTCTGGCCGCGCCTGACCGGGCCACGCCGCAAGGAATTCGAGACATCGCACTCATGGAGCTCATTTACGGCGCGGGCCTGAGAGTGTCCGAAGCGACGGGATTAACTCTCGCCGAGCTAGATCTCATCGAGGGATCGGTGCGTGTCACCGGGAAGCGAGGCAAGACGCGCTGGTGTCCGTTGCCGTCCGGTACGGTAGCGGCTCTGCGCGCTTACTTGGAAACCGGGAGGCCGTTGCTGGCAAAACGCCCGAGCGGGCTGGTCCTCCTCTCCGATCGCGGTCGAGCAATGTGCCGTCAAGTCGTTTATTCCAGATTAGGACATTACGCGCGGCTGTCCGGCATCGAGGAGAAAGTAGGTCCGCACACGCTAAGGCACACCTACGCGGTTCATCTGCTCAAAGGCGGAGCTGATCTTCGCGCTGTGCAAGAACTTCTCGGGCACGAAAGCATTGCGACGACTCAGGTTTACACGCAGCTTGATCTGGCGCAGGTCAAGAAAGCCTATGACAGTGCCCACCCGCGAAGGTGATCCTAGCGAGGACAGCGAACGGAGGAACGGGAGAACGGGAGAACCGTGGACTGACCTGGGGTCCGATAACCGGGAGATTCTGCGTTCTTTGTTGAGGCTTTATCGAGCTACCCGTTCCCAGTTCCCCAGTTCCTCCGTTTCCCCGTTCAACTCCCGGTCGCCCCTTCAAGTACAATCCGATCCATGAAACGCGCAGCGTGGCTATTGATTGTTGCGGCCCTCATGGCCGCCGGATGTGGAAAGGGCGGAGAAGGCGGCGGCGGATTCTCTGACCGGGGCGGGGATAAGAAGACTGATAATATTCTGCGCTATCCCATTCCGACCAAGCCAACGACCCTGGACCCCGGCGTCGTGCAAGATGGCGACACGATTGATTTGCTGCAACAAGTGTACGAAGGTCTCGTCGCTTGGGGAACCGATAACACGCCTCAGCCCTGTCTCGCGGAGAAGTGGGAAATTCAAGACGGCGGCAAGACCTACCTCTTCACCCTCAAGAAGGGTGTCAAGTTCCACAACGGTCGCGAAGTGACCGCCGAGGACTTCAAATGGACCTGGGAGCGCAACTGCTCTCCCGCGCTCCTTTCCGAAACGATCACGTCCTACCTGGGCGATGTCGTCGGCGTGAAGGAGATGAAGGAAGGGAAGGCGACTTCGATTTCTGGCGTGACCGTCGTAGACAAGTACACGCTCAAAGTACAGATTGACAAGCCCCGACCGTACTTCCTCGGGAAGCTGACTTACATCGTCAGTTCTGTGATTCCTAAGGAAGCCGTTGACGGCGGCAACGAGATTTCGAAGCCCGATCAGATGGTCGGAACTGGCCCCTTCAAGGCCACTCGCTATGAGCCGGACCAGCTCATGGTGCTTTCCAAAAACGCCGATTATCATGGAGGCGAAGTTTCCTTGGACGGCATCGAAAGGCCTGTCATCCTCGATCCGATCACGCGCGTCAACAAATTTAAGAGCGGCGAACTGGATATGTGCTTGCTGCAGCGTCAGGACGTGAAGGGTATCCAAGACGATCCGAAGTTCGCGTCGATGCTCGTGTACTATCCGAGGCCTTCGATTTTCTACATTGGCATGAACTGCACGGGCAAGGATTACGCTCCGTTCAAGGATATTCGAGTTCGCAAGGCGGTCGGCATGGCCATCGACCGGGACCGGATCGCGAAGCAAGTGCTCGGCGGTATTAATGAAGCCGCCTATTCAATCGTTCCCCCCGGAGTGATCGGGCATCGGGCGAGGGCGGCGTACCTGCCCTACGATCCCGCCGGAGCGAAAAAGCTTCTTGCAGACGCTGGATATCCGGGAGGAAAGGGGCTTCCGCCCATCGAGATGCGATTCCGCGACGGTTATCGGGACATTAGCCTCGTGGCAGAGGACGTCTCGGCGCAGCTCAAGGAGAACCTCGGCATGACCGTCAACCTAAAGGTCACCGAATGGAAGGCGTACCTGGAGCGGTACAACCGTGGTCAAAGTCCGTTTTATCACATGCGTTGGGCGGCCGATTTCCTCGATCCCCAAAACTTCTTGAGCAACATGCTCGCCACATTTGGGCCGGAAAACCACCACGGATATAACAATCCGGAGTTCGATCGCCTCTGCCAGGAAGCGGACACTTCTTTCGACACCGAAACGCGGCTCAAGCTGTACGCGCAAGCGGAAGATATCGCGCTCCAGGATGCAAGTTGGGTTCCGATCTACTTCCAACGGGATGCAGAACTGATCCACCCTCGCGTCACGAAAATGCGAGAGTCGCTATTCGGACACCTTCCGCATACGACGGTTCGTCTAGAAAACAAATAATGAAGCGTGGCTGTCCATTTCATGCCGATCAGGGAGGCATTTCGCTTTCCGAGATCGGAGGCATCGTGCGTTGCGCAGATCGCGTCCGCATGACAAGGGCTTTGGACCAGCTGGAACGGAGCCTTGTTCGCACCGAGGACTTGGATGAGGCCAGGGGCGAAGCCCTGACTTTCATCGCCATGGTCACGGCCGCTACGATGGAAATGGGTGGTAGTCGGTCGATGCACCGAGTCCAACTCGACGCCGCGCGCAAAATGGAGTTGGCGACGAACCAAGTGGACGTCGCAGCACTTTCGCGACAAATCGTTGAGGACATCCTGGCGCCGCTATTCGATCCGAACCTGACGCCCTCGCAAATGCTCATGGATCAGGCATTGAGCCACCTTGCAAAGAACTATCATCGGGAACTGAACGACGACCTGATCGCGAGGGACTTGGGACTCAGCACCTCGCACTTTCGGCACCTTTTCCGTGAGGCGACGGGCCAGCCTTTTCGCAAGTATTTGATGTCCTTGAGGCTCGAAAAAGCGAGGCAAATGATCGTTGAAGGCGACTTGCCGATCGGCGAAATCGCGGTCGAGGTCGGTTTTTCCGGGATCTCCCATTTCAGCCGGGCCTTCGTCCAAAGATTTACCGCAACCCCTTCCAGCCTGCGGCGAGGCGGTTTAATGGTCGGTTCGGGCCAGTAAAAGGTTGCGCTATGCCTGAGCCGGTGATTAAGGTTGAAGGGATCAAAAAGTCCTTCGAAGGCAATCAGGTCCTCAAGGGGATCGACTTGGAGGTTCATCAGGGCGAAATTTTGGCGCTCATGGGTTCCTCAGGCGGCGGCAAGACAACACTTCTCAAGTGCATCTCGGGCCTTATCAAGCCGACGAGCGGTCGGGTTCTCGTCAGCGGCTTGGATGTCCAAAAGGAGCCCGAACTGGCTCGCAGACGCATGGGCATGGTCTTTCAAAGCGCTGCCTTGTTCGACTATTTAAACGTTCACGACAACGTGGCGTTTGGAGTGCGCCGATGGAAGAAAGTCCGCGGAAAGGAGCTTTCCGAACTCGTGGATAGCACCTTGATGAGAGTGGGCCTCGACGTTGTCGAGCAGCTTATGCCCTCTGAACTTTCGGGCGGAATGCGAAAGCGTGTGGGCATCGCGCGTGCCTTGGCCCTCCAGCCCGACGTGATTTTATACGACGAGCCCACTACTGGCCTTGATCCGATCACGACGTACACGATTGACAAACTCATCGTTGAGCTGCGCGATGAAGTCGGGGTAACAAGCATCGTCGTGAGTCACGACGTGAACGCGGTCGTACGAGTCGCAGACCGGATCGCGTTTCTCCACCGAGGAGAACTCGCCTTTATTGGCACGCCCGACGAGTTCGAAAATGATGAACATGCTTCCATTCGGGAACTAGTTCAAAAGGCCCATGCGAAGACTTTCCTGGAAGGCGAATGAACTTTCGGACTCCGGAAGCGTTAATGCTCCTGTATCCGACCTCGGAGATGCAAACAAACATGAAGAAGTTAATGATGGTGATGGGAATTTCAGCGGCTGTGCTTGGCGTGGCTGCATCGGCGATGGCGCAAGGCGCGGGCCCTAAGAATGGGGGCGGCCTCCAACAGGGCAACAAGCAAGGCAAACAAGGTCAGCAAGGCAAGCGCATGCAAATGCGCGGCAAGATGCAGAAAGAAATTCTTGCGAAGCTCAATCTGACCGATGCGCAAAAGACCAAATGGGAAGAGACCATGAAGGCCATGCGCGAAGAAATGAAGGCTGGCGCTGGCGAGAAGGGCGAGAAGCGGGATCGCAAGGCTCAGATGGAAAAGATGAAGGGATGGCAAGAAAAGTTGATGGCCATCCTGACAACCAAGCAGCAGGCTGAATACAAAAAGCTGACGGAAGAGGCCATTGCCAAATACCGAAAGGAGAACGGCGGCGGCGCTCCTGGACAAGGCGGCAAGAAGGGCGGCGGCGGACTCTAAGAGATTCAAGACCCTCCTAGTTCTAAGGGATCTGAACCAATGGGTTCGGATCCCATTTTTTTTTGCGACTGGGGAGGAGAGGACCTGGAAATGACTTCCCCCGTTGCGTCCTTTGCGACCGTTGCGTGATGCTATAGTCGACGTGAATCCACGATGTGATGCTACTAGAAGTCAAGCACAAAAAGTGGCCCCACACCAACCGTGTGGGGCCACATTGTTTTCGAGAGTGAATCCTTAGTTTCGACCAGCCATCTGTCGAGGCGACGCCGGAGCGACCTCTACAAACACGTTCGCCGGAACCACGAGGTAAATGTTGTCGCCGATCTCTTCCCAAGTTCCTTCTTGAGAGAAGTTCACGCCGCACATGAAGTCCTTAATCTTTTCTCGCAAACTGGGTTCCGTTTGAGAGAGATTCAAGACCTGTTGCTCGCCACGTTTCAAGCCTTGAGCCGCGGTTAGCGCGTCTTCGAAGGACGCAATCTGACGACGAATCGTCACGTGGTACTTGTAGACGGTGCGCACATCGGCAGCGCGCGCCATGCGTTTCGGCTCTCGCGCCTCAACGTCTTCATCGTCTTCGTCTTCCCGGGTGAAAATCCCGGCTAGTTTGCCAAATAATCCCGGCCGTTCTTGACTATCGATCTCTTCCATGAGTGCCTCCTATGCGTTTGTACTTATCGCGTTCCGAAGATCGCGGTACCGATTCGGACGTGGGTTGATCCTTCCTGGATCGCCACTTCAAAATCGTTGCTCATCCCCATGCTGAGCCATTGCCCGCCAATCGAATCGTTCAGTTCGCGCAGTTCTCGAAAGAACTGACGCATTTCCTCAGCATTTCGATTCGCGGGACCGATGGTCATCAGTCCACGAAGATGAAGCAGTTCATATTGTAAGACACTTTTTCGAATTTCTGCTAGATCAGCGGGCAGAATTCCCGACTTTTGTGGTTCTTTCGCGATATTGACCTCGATAAACACGTCGCAGGGCCCCGATTTGGCCAGCTCACGGGCTTGGCGAACGGACTCGACGGAGTGAATTGCATCGAAGACCTCCCCTGCCTTCCGCGCTTTGTTCGATTGCAACTTGCCAATAAAGTGCCAGCGAATATCCTTCGGAAGGGCCTCAATCTTGGGCAGCGCTTCCTGCAGGCGGCTCTCACCGAAGTCTCGATGACCCGCGTCGTACGCTTCTTGAATCCGCTCGATCGGAACCGTCTTGGTAACGGCGATGAGTGTTATCGCCTCACGCGCTCGGCCGCCTAACAGGCAGGCCGCAGATATCCGATCTTCAGTCGCACCTAGATTCTCTCGGACGCTCATGCCTCGTCTTCAAAAAGCGGTTCCGTAACGTGGTCCGCATCGCCGCTTTCAATATCGTTCGCCATTTGGAGGGCAAAGGAGACCAGCAGCGGCTCAGGTTCTACCGCCGCCCGGGCTCGCAAGGCGGAAACGACCGACGCCTGTTGGTCCGGATCCCACTCGACAACATGGAAAAGCCCGTGGATCGCTGAGCGACGCCCATACTTGCTCGGCGCGGCGAGGCAATCCAAGAGCACCGGACCGCCGATCTCCGAAGGAACGTGGCCCCCGAGCACCACTCCTGCCTTGAAGGTCGTCCGGGCGAAATCGTCGGTGGCCGTCCAGATGAGATTCTTAATCGCGTCAACGGCGGCTTCTCGTTCCTCCGCGGTGTGGCAAATGCTTGGAAGGTCCTCGAAGAGGTCGAGCACGCACCATTGCGCGGATCGCCGGCAAGGGTGGCGATTGTCTCGCAGCACTTCCGTGAGCGCAGGAGCAAAAACGCCAAGGCTTGCATGGGTTTCGATCTCGATGCGAGCTTCGTTGGCAACATCCCGGTCGGGACAATAAAGGAGTTTGAGGAGATCCGCGAACGGAAGGCCTCGAATATGACCCGTAAATCTTCCCGTGTGCTCCAAACAGTTCGAGATCGTGCGCTGCCTCGCAAAGAGGGGTTCCGCGACGCGGGCCAAGTTAAGGAGCATCGTCTCAACGGTCGTCCCTTTACCCTCGCACCAAAGCGCATCACACCTCCCAAAAACGCCATGGGGAGTCGTGGCGACGCTCACGCTAAAGGTTTCACCTTCGGCCTGGAACTCAGCTCGCCCTGTCCAATCGCTTGCGAGGACGTGGTACCTGGGGCTCACCGGATGCGGCGGCCAATGGAAGGACTCGCGATGGCCCGGCTTGCGCGCATGGGTTTCCCCCGCCCGCTCCACCGAGGCATCGATGAAGCGCCGCAACTCACTGACCAAATCTGCCGGCGTAACGGTTTCCAAGGTCATGAGTTTACACCCAGTTCGTTCCGGAAGCTCGCGCCTTTGGGCAAGAGATTCTGAAACAAGACAGTCCGGCCTCCCCTGACTTTGATTCTTTGCCTCTTCGTCCAAACTCTGGGGCTCTCTGCCGGTTGTATAGACTAGTATTTTGGAATTTTGTCTTGCATTTCCTAACATTTATTAAGGTTTTTTACAATTCGCTTTCTCTCACGCCATTGAGATGACACAAAATTGCAATAATGCGATGCAGAATTGCAATGTGATGGCACAAAATTGCAATAATGCAAAGCAAAATTGCAATGTGATGACACACAATGGCAATAGGGCGATACACAATTGCAAAATAGAGGGTCACTTTGGCAATTCCAGCAACGGCCTATCGTTCGTTCCCGCGCTTCGATGCTCGCGGTAATCTATCGCCATGCGCCTTCGATACGCCCTTCTTGCCGATTTCGCCAATGTCACGAACGATGGCAAGCTCAATATCATCGGCGTGACCGATCGCCTTCACGCCTTCCATTTCCCCGCCGTCCATCGC